>NZ_JAMPKG010000009.1:0-189646 GCF_039962015.1 Trichocoleus sp. AS-A1
AGGCATCAATCACTTTTTGGCGTAGGTCAAGCGAGTAGGCTTTCATGATCGGCGATTGTCTGGCAGGCTGGGCTACTCCCTTACTGTATGCCATCCAACTGAGAACCGCTATATCTGATCGTCAGCGCCAGTAGTTTTCTACTAGGTGCGATTCTGCTAGGTAAGGTTTTTAACAAATCCTTTGTAGCGATCGCCGATCAGCTCAAGACACGCGGCGGGCTAGTTATACCGGCTTTCATCTTCGCATTCTTGATGGCCTATGTGGGAGCCGCTATTCACCTAGAAGCCATTTTGGGAGCTTTTGCAGCTGGCTTAGTCTTAGACGAAACGGATAAGCGTAAAGAACTGGAAAAGCAGGTAGTGCCTATTGCCGATCTGCTGGTGCCGATTTTCTTTGTAACGGTTGGGGCTAAAACTGACCTAGGAGTTCTCAATCCAGCGGTTCCCAGTAACCGGGAAGGGTTGTTCATGGCTATGTTCCTGATTGTCGTGGCAATTCTCGGAAAGGTTGTTACGGGTCTAGTCGTATTTGGTCAACCTCAGATCAACCGATTAGCGATTGGCGTCGGGATGATTCCACGAGGCGAAGTCGGGTTGGTCTTTGCCGGTGTTGGTTCTGCCAGCGGTGCTTTGTCTGAAGCCACAGAAGCCGCGATTATTATGATGGTCATCTTGACAACTTTTTTAGCACCTCCCTTATTACGGTTTGTGTTTCAAGAGCCTGCATCGGTTCCTGCTAAGGAAAGCGATTAGTTATTAATTCATGTGTGGGTAGTGGGTAGTGGTGGTATACAATCAACACCGACTACCTACTCCGTAGTACCTACTGACAAAAAACTAACAGCAAACGGTTTTTGTGAAACTTAAGTCACTTTATCTACGTCCCTTGGGGTTGGTTATCGGATTTAATCGGATTTAAAAGGTTTCTCTCGCTTTGAGAAAAGTGTTGGCTCGCGCGGCTTGGGAATAGGCAGCATCAAGACGTTATCATTGCCAAGCCCTGAGAACAAAAATCTCTGATGAGAAACTCCATACACCAGGCATCTTCCCGATGGTAATTGGCTTTTTCCAGCGAAAAAAGTCATGCCTAGTCGATTATTCTGCATTGCGACCAAAGTCGTGATATTGTTCAACCCAGTCTAAAATCGTTTACTTTGTTTACCGCAATGCACCGGATGTGAACCGAAAACATCCGAAACAGGTCTACAGCGTACAGGCCGATTATTACGGTCTTTGCCTTTTTCAGGAGCAACGATAGTGAGATTTTACTGGCTATTACCCAGTTTTTTGAGCATTTTTCTCGTTTCACTTCCCGCGAATGCGGCAAGACTGGTGTATTGGCGTTTTGATGCCAATCAGAACCGACTAGACTTTAGGACGGATGATGGAGTTCAACCGCGAGCGCAACTGCTTGCCAACCCGACCCGTGTGGTAATCGATCTGCCCGGTACCAGCTTGGGGCGCTCAACGGTGACTCAGCAGTTGGCTGGATCGCTGCGTTCTCTGCGAGTAGGACAGTTTGAAGGTAATACTACTCGGATGGTGATTGAATTAGACCCTGGTTACACCCTCGATCCAGAAAAAGTGCTAGTTCGAGGAGCTTCCCCCAGCCAGTGGTCGGTGCAATTACCAAAGCCCGAACGAGTAGCGCAGGTGTCAAATCCTTCACCCAGAGATCTAGCACCCAGAGATCTAGATTTGGGAAATTCTCCGCCGCCCCCTTTGCAACCGCTTCCCAATCAAGCTCCTAGAAATCCTTCGCCGCCTCCAGTGCTGAGTCGCCCACCGATTCGTCAGACACCTCCAAACGTAACGGTTGGGTCGCTTGCTCAAATCGAAGATGTGCAGGTAACGCGGGATGGGTTTTTCCTAAAGACGAATGGGGGTCGCCCGCAGATTATTAAGGTGAACCGGAGTAGCGATCGCAAAAACATTACTTTTGACCTGCGAGGAGCGACCCTTTCCCGCAGTCTTACATCGCCTTCTTCGACGGTGAATCGCTATGGCGTCAGTCGCATCTTATTGTCCCAAGTTGATACTTCACCCTCAATCGTTCGCGTCACGATGAACGTGAGGAGAGAAAGCCCGGACTGGCTGGCAAGTGTTAGCGATTTTGGCGGTATTGTCATCTTGCCGAAGGGTACGAGTGCTGGCGACATTGAAAGCCCACCACTAGCTGGAAATCAACCCTCTCCCATTTCGGGGGGGTCTAGACCGCCTTCAACTGCACCCAGCCAACCCGTCCCCACCAACCGTCCGAATAATCAGTTAGCAACAATTCAATCGGTTGAACTCGCTTCTTCCGGAACCCAGTTATTAATTCGGGCGGATGCGTCTGTCAGATACACCGGCAGATGGGATGCAAGAGAGGGAGTTTATCGAATTACGATTCCTTCCGCTGAACTAGCTGACCGAGTTAGGGGACCTCAACTGGATGCCACCACTTCAGTGCGGCGGGTGCGTTTGCAGCAGCAAGACTCGCGGACTGTCGTTATTCTGGTGCAACCAGCCTCAGGGGTACAGGTTGGAGAACTCAATCAGGTGAGCGACCAACTTTTAGCACTGCAACTACAACGAAGTCGCCTTGGCTCGGTTGTTCCTCCCACAGGCCCTATTCGGGTTCCGCCTACGGGTTCTGTTAACGTGCCGCCGCCTCAGAATAACAATCCGCCTTCGCGACCCCGCCCCCGTGTTGGACGATTGGTTGTGGTTGTAGATGCCGGACATGGAGGCAAAGACCCTGGAGCCATCGGTTATAGAGGTTTGCGAGAGGTCGATGTAATTTTGCCGATTGCACAGCAGGTAGCGGCATTGCTAGAGCAACAGGGCATCCAGGCGGTGATGACGCGAAAGGATGACTATTTTGTAGACTTGCAACCACGAGTAACGATGGCTGAGCGAGCCAATGCCGATTTATTCGTCAGTATCCACGCCAATTCCATTGGTGGGCGTCCTGATGTGCAGGGGCTGGAGACTTACTATTACTCTAGTGGTGGGCGTTTAGCGCAAACCATTCACAATAGTATTTTGCAGAACGTTGATATCCGAGATCGAGGAGTGCGGCAGGCGAGATTTTATGTACTGAGGAAGAGTTCGATGCCCGCTGTTTTAGTGGAGGTTGGTTTTGTGTCCAGCCCACAAGAGGCTGTGAAGTTGGCTTCGCCAAATTACCAGAGCCAGATGGCAAGAGCGATCGCTCGCGGTATTCTACAGTACATTCAACAAAGTCTCTAAATGCCGGTTTGTGGGGAGTGGTTGATTAATGATGAATAAGGAACAAAAAACAAATGAGGCTCTTCAACGAGCCAGAATTGGGATTTTTGATAGCGGAGTCGGCGGGCTGACGGTATTGAGGGAACTCTACCGGCAGCTGCCATCCGAATCGATTCTTTACTTTGGCGATACAGCTCGACTGCCCTACGGCACTCGAGCTCAGGCAGAAATTTTGCACTTTGTGCGCGAAATTCTCATCTGGATGATGCAGCAGGGCGTCAAAATGGCGATCATGGCGTGCAACACCAGTTCTGCCCTCGCTTTAGAGGCAGTGCGGTCTGAGTTTCCTATCCCGATTTTGGGAGTTATCTTGCCTGGTGCCCGCGCGGCTGTTGAGCTAGGCAACCGGATTGGAGTCATCGCTACCCCAGCCACTGCCGCTAGCAACGCTTATCGTCGCGCGATTTTAGAAGTTGACGCCACTGCCCAAGTTTGGCAAGTCGGTTGCCCAGAGTTTGTGCCGGTGATTGAGCAAAACCGCATCCATGAGCCTTACACCCTAGAAGTGGCGCGGGAGTACTTGGCACCGTTACTGCACCATCGTATTGACACGCTTGTTTATGGCTGTACCCACTATCCCCACTTAGCACCCGTCCTGAGGAAAATTCTGCCCCGGTCGGTGAAGCTATGCGATCCGGCAGTTCATGTAGTGGCTGCGGCTGCACAAGAGCTGGATTTACTAGGACTGAGAAACACCCGCCCGCCGCTAGCAACTCGGTTTGCCGTGAGCGGTTGTCCCGAACAGTTTGCACAACTGTCAGTACAGTGGCTGGGGTGTACGCCTGCGGTAGAAAAAGTTTATTTACCGACAGTGCTACATCGGCAATTACCGCTAGAGCTAAGCGAGTAGCAGTCAATTAAAGAATGGGTTCTTCAATCCAAAATTCTAGATTTGACTGCTAATCGCGGATCGAGGAGGTGAGCGTGGTGCAAACGGCTAATACTTCTGTCGCGATCGCTAGGGTATGGACTTCGTCCTACCCGCACCTTTCACAGTTCGCTGTGCCAGAATCAACAGCAGGTAAACCGTCAATAAATAACCAGTGGCTAAAAATGGGATAATCAGAGGCATATCATTATACGTCATAGTGTCGCACAATCACAAGTAGCGGAATGTAAATTTTTATACAAGTTCTTTTCCCAAGACAATGCCCCAAGTCAAGACTTGAGTCAATGCTTGAGAATATGGCTGCCCATAGGAATTCTGGAGGTCGCTGTCGCCCCAAAAATTCTTGATTTAACTAAAACCCCAGAAAATTAATAAAAATAATCTGAGATTTTTTCGGCAATCCCGTAGATAGTAAGCTAATCTACAGTGCCTATTGAAAGTCCTTTATTTTCGGATGGCTAGTTTTCCTAGAGCCTTAACGCTAGAAAAAGATGCAGGAAGCCGGAAATGCTACCGCCTACCAAAAATCTGCCATCCTTTACCAATTCATTACAAACACGTAAGTGTTTTCTGTAATTTTTTGGCTCAGTAACTCTATTAAGCTTTTCAAATCCTTACATATTAGAGTAACACAAGATCCCCAAGGGTTAGGAGGGATTTTTTTAGATACTTTACAAGTCGATACAATTTCAAAAAAAGGCTGCGGGGGCATCTTCTAAGGAACAAAACTTCCCTGTAGGGGAGCATTAGCTTAAAATAAATGACAGGAATGTAAAATTTCGTAACTATTAAGCCAGAGTCAGCTGATCCATGACCTCAGTGACCTCCCTCTTTGCCCCTGTTGAATCAGACCTACGTGTTCTGACGGAGAATTTGAAAAAGCTGGTTGGTGCCCGTCACCCCATCCTGTATGCGGCGGCAGAACACTTATTTGGGGCAGGAGGAAAGCGCGTTAGACCCGCTATCGTCCTGCTGATATCGCGGGCAACCATGCTGGATCAAGACATTACCCCACGTCACCGACGTCTCGCAGAAATTACGGAAATGATTCACACCGCTAGTCTGGTACACGACGATGTGGTGGATGAATCCGAGGTAAGACGCGGTATTGCCACGGTTCATAGCCGGTTTGGCAATCGCATCGCTGTGTTGGCGGGAGACTTCTTATTTGCCCAATCTTCTTGGTATTTGGCAAATTTGAATAATTTAGAAGTAGTGAAACTACTCTCAGAAGTGATTATGGATATGGCAGAAGGAGAAATTCAGCAAGGGCTGAATCGCTTTGATGCCAGTATGTCCCTTGAAGCTTACTTAGAGAAGAGTTACTACAAAACTGCCTCGTTGATGGCTAACAGTGCGAAGGCGGCTGGACTACTCAGTGATGTCTCGGAGGAGACGGCAGAAAATTTGTATCGCTACGGACGTCATCTCGGCTTGGCTTTCCAGATTGTGGATGATATTTTTGACTTCACGGGTTCGACAGAAGCTTTAGGTAAGCCAGCCGGATCGGATCTAAAAAGTGGCAATCTAACAGCACCCGTGTTATTTGCCTTGGAAGAAAAACCTTACCTGGAGGCGCTCATTGAGCGGGAATTTACAGAGGAGGGGGATTTAGAAGCAGCGATCGCCCTGATTGAAGAAAGTCAGGGTATCGAGCGATCGCGCGAATTAGCTGCACATCATGCCCAACTGGCCGTTCAACAATTAGCAGATTTACCGCACTCGGAGTGTCGTCAAGCGCTCATTGACATGGCTGAGTACGTGTTGAGTCGGCTTTATTAAGGAGTGTGGATTGATTAACCCCTGATTTCTTTTATCGGGGTATTGGCTGTAGGGGCTTTTTCTGTGCATGCCCCTACAGAACGCGAATGAGTGTAAGTTATTGAATCGACGTTTCTAAGAATGAATCAAAATCCAATCAGCGATTAGCAAATTTTACACTTGGCGAGTCTCGCCACCAGAGAAGAACACACCAAATCCCAGCGACCCAATCCAGTCTCTTCTAATCCTCCAGCCGGAAGATGACCCGATGGGGCAGAATTTCCGGAGAAAGTGAGATCCGAGTAATTTAACCAATTGCCTTTGACACGCCAACCCACTTGGTCGCCAAAACGACACCAAGTGGCATAGTCAAAGTTAGGTTTTCCGCCAATCTTTTCCCAAATGCGCTTCTGGACACTAAAGCCAAAGCGTCCGTCGCTGTAATTTACCCAGAGTCGATCGATCGTACCGAGGTGTTGGCAGGGAAACTTTTGAAAATCTTCAACTCTCAGCCAGCCTTCTGGTTCTCGATGGGAAATTTGAAGCAGGAGCATTCGTGTTTCCCGATCTGCTTCCTTCCAGTTGCGGGCGGTCAGGAAATCCCGCAGTTTGCTGTAATTTATCCCCAATGCCCTGAGATGAGCGGGAGAGGAAGCCATCGTGGGTATCGTGACACTAACATCAGAAGGTTTAGTAAGTTTAGAGTGCAAGGCTTCCAGCACCTCCAAAGCCGATTTATAGCGATCCTTCGGTAAAGGCTGAAGCAGTTTATCTAAAATTTGCCCTAACTCTTCACTAATCGTTGTCCCATCTGGCAGACGCTCTCGCCACATCCAGCGACACTCTAGCGGTTCATAAAGACCATCAGAACCACCTAATGTAGGAAGAGATTGGGTGAGCAGACAAACGCAAGTGACTCCTAAACTGTAGAGATCGCTAGCGGGGTAGGCGTGACCGTGCATTTGTTCCATCGGCGTATATCCTACCGTACCGACCGTTGTCCCCACTTGCCCCATCGTCGTCTCTGTTACCAGTTTGGAGACGCCAAAATCAATTAGGACTAACCTGCCGTTTCGGTGACGACGCATAATATTCTCTAGCTTGATATCCCGGTGAATCACCCCACGTTCGTGAATAAATTTGAGAATTGGCAGTAACTCAGCCAAAAGCTGTCTAATCTTTTGTTCGCTAAAAGCTCCCTGAGTAGCCAATTCTTGACGTAAAGTGAGTCCCGCAATCAACTCTTGCACCAGATACAGGCGCTTATCTTCTTCAAAGTAAGCAAGCAGTCTGGGAATGTGGGGATGTTCTCCCAGTTGAAACAACCGCACGCCTTCCTGGTTAAACATTGCCGTTGCTTTTTCCAGCGCCTTCGGATTGGCTTGAATCTCTGAGGATGGTAAAAATTGCTTTACCACGCAGGGCGCATTCATGCAGTCAGTATCTGCTGCCTGATAGGTTCTGCCAAATCCGCCACCACCAATCGGTTTGAGGATACGGTAGCGTTTTCTCAGTAATAGTACAGAGCCACAACTTTGGCAAAATTTATAATCGTCTGGATTTAGGCGATCGCGGCAATTGGGATTTGGACAGTAGATCATACCCAGGCAGGATTCAGCAGGTTGAGTCTATCGTAGTTCTTCCCAGAAGGGTGGCATAGGACCAGTAGCTGCAACAACTGGCAGCTATTGTTTCGGAAATGTCTTGCCGACCTCTCTCACGTCGTCTCTGTATTCGGCGATCGTTCGATTGGTATCAGCGTCGTAGCGCAGTCGCACATTACCCACTTCCAGAACGGCTGCCATCCCCGTACCCGTGACAGTTGCTACAGGCGGGATTCCCCTGCCTACAAAGGTAGCAATCCAGATTTCGGCATTTGCCCCGGAAATACTGACTTGCAACGGATCGCCCGCAGTTACTACTGCTGCTTTTGGGTGCAGCACCCAGCCTTTGAGGTAGCTGTCACTACCGCCGCGTAGCAAAAAAGTTGACAACCCGCCTTCCATTCCAACCGTTGCAGTGACGCCACCATCACCTTTCTCGTTTCCGAGGTTGAGTTGCCAGGTGTAGGTATGCGCCTCCTCATCCCGAATTCGATCGAGCGTTGCCAGTACAGCAGTATTATCAGTTTCAGAAAACTTGACCAGGAGGTGGCGCTTGGCGCTGCTTAAGCCCAAACTGGCGTATTTCTCCCCACCGTCGATGATGACGTAACCGCCATCTGGGTTGGAATTGAAAAATTCATGCCTTCCCGTTGTACCGCGATCGCGCTGCGCTTTTCCGTCCACTAAGAGGGAGCTAAAAGTGGCAGGATTACCAGAAACTTTGGCAGGTCCACCGATGAAGTGAGTGTTGTAGGTAAGTAAGCCAAGTTGGAAGGCTTCTGACTGATCCCAAGCATTGCGGTGGCGATCGCTATCTGCCATCACCGACACGAGGATATCATTCTCATCTTGCCAGCGATCGCGGAAAAAGTAAGCGCCTCTTTTTTCATCCCCCACAGACGAGGGAAACACACCTGTTGGATTAAAGGAAGGGGCGCTTTCTGGGTAATAGATTAGCGACCAGATCGTTGCGCCCCTCTGTTTGTCAAATTTCTCGGCTGGGGTGCCTGGGGCATCTATTCCCATGTGCCGATCGTAAAAGTAGCGGTAGAAAGGCAATAAGCGTGGGGGTACCGATCCCAGGAGGAGACTCGTCCAGCCTTCGTCACCGATGCCTGCACCGGATACGCCAGATTGAAGAAAGTAGCGATCGCCCGATTCATTCATCATAAATCCACCGGCGTACATGACCAGTTTCCAGAAATGTCGCGCGGCAAAATCGGCGTCAAGGTCAGCATCCCCAACACTCCGGAGGGCATAAACAGCTGGAACTAAAAAAATCCCTGCATAACTGTCATAACCAATCCCTTCCTGACTTAAGCCCAACTGACCGTAAGCGTTGAGTAAGTGAGTTTTTAGCCACCCCTTGAGCTGACTGTATCGCTTGGCGCGGTTGCCTTCCTCGTACACAGCCAGCATCATCACCAGTTCCCCACCCCGACAGACTGCTACCCAGTTAGAAGCCATTGCTGGATTACTGAGGTTGGGGTGGCGGAAATTCTCCCAAGTATCGAGGGCGATGTTAATTTTGTCTTTAATGTAATCTCGCTGCTGTGGAGTCCAACCGCGATACGCCCAATCATAGGCGATCGCAAAATTTTGTCCCACCGTCGCCCTAGATAGCCCATACTGCGCTTCCGGCAGGCGGTTATCCGGGTCTGGATCTCGGTGGATGAGGTAGAGGGCTTGGTAGGCAATCTGTGCATACTCATTTTCATTTGTCAATAAGTACAACAGCGCTGCTTCCCGTGCCAGATAGGAACGGGCATAGTTCCAGTTGCCGTCATTCGGGTTGCCATCATAAATGCGCCAGTTGTTCTGGGTTACTCGCGCTTTCAGGGCATCGAATGCTTGCTGATGATGCGATCGCGGCACCCGAATTGCCGATCGGATTTGTTCGAGCCGTCTTTGAGTTAGAAATAAACGCGGGTGTGCTTCGTCAGCTAGCACCTTGAAGGGCGCTAGAACTATCAGCAGACCGATGAAGATACGGCTTTTCACCTCTTTCGTCCTCTGCGGTTTAAATTTTGTCTACAGCAATCCTCTTTGATTTGTAAGATATTTTTTTAACGAACCGCCAAGGACGCAGAGGACGCGAAGTAAGAGAGGGAGAGAAAGCAGAGGATTTCATGAATCACTTAAGATTGCTATTGAAATCAGGGTGAATCGCTTTTGGCATTTCAAGCCGGATGGAAATAATCGTAGATTTCCTGGGCTAATTTAGGGCCAACACCAGGAGCCTCAGTTAGCTGCTTTGGAGTTGCTTCGCGAATATAATCAATGGAACGAAAATGCGCCAAGAGTTGTTTCTGTCGCTGAAAGCCCAATCCAGGGATTTCATCTAAACGCGATCGCCTCAGCTTATCGCTGCGCTGCTGACGGTGGAAACTGACTGCAAATCGGTGCGCCTCATCCCGCAGTCGTCGCAACAATTGCACCCCTGGTTGTTCTGCATCCGTCTGTAACGGTGAAGACTCACCCGGTGAGAAAATCTCCTCTCGCTGCTTGGCAAGACTAACAACTCGCAAGTCTTCCATTAAATTCATTTCTTGCAGTACGGCGACAACTGACGAGAGCTGACCTTTCCCGCCGTCAATCATTACTAAATCGGGCCAATCGGGATTCCCAACTCGCTGCATTTGCGGATCTTCAGCATACTTGCGGAAACGCCGCTGGATAACTTCCGCAAGACTGGCGAAGTCGTCCGAGTGACCGGCAGTAACGGTGGGATTCTTAATTTTATAGTGGCGATAGTGCTGTTTTGCGGGTATAGCGTCGATGAAGACTACCTGAGACGCGACAGCATTCGCTCCCTGAATATGGGAGATATCGTAGCCTTCAATCCGGTGGGGTAAGTCGGGTAGATCAACAATGGCGGCTAAATCTTCCATTGCTTGAGTATTGCGATCGCCTAATCGTTGCATCCGCGCTAGTTCATACTGGGCGTTGCGCTCCACCATCTCAATCAATTCTGCCTTGGTTTGTCGCTGGGGAGCAAGTAGCGTTACTTTTCGTCCTTTTCGCTCAGTTAAAAATTCTGTGAGCATTTCCCCTTCTGGCAACTCGTGCTGCACTAGAATTTCTATCGGGATTTCTACGGACTCCGCATTTGCGTAATGTTCCTCTAATACCCGCTGCAAAATGGCTCCTGGCGTCCCCGATTGAGCTTCCGCCACAAAGCCTAAACGACCAACCAGTTTTCCCGCACGCATCTGGAACAATTGAATGCAGGCGTGTTGGGCGTCAGCTGCCAGAGCGATCGCATCCCGCGAAACGGTATCATCTGGCAAAGACACTTTTTGATCTGCACTCAAAGACCTTAACCCGGCAATTTGGTCGCGCATCCGCGCTGCTACCTCAAAGTTTAGCTCTTCGGCTGCCTTTTCCATATTCGCCGTTAAAATATCAATCAGTTCTCCGGCTCGTCCTTGGAAAACCATCGCGATTTTTTGGATTGTTTTGCGATATTCTTCTGGTGAAATCAACTTTTGACAGACGCCTGGACACCGCCCTAAATCGTAGTTCAGGCAAGGACGATCTTTAAATAAAGGTTGCGGACGCTGGCGGATTGGGAAGAGCCGTTTTGCGATTCGTAACGTGGTTCGCAACAAACCTGCATCCACAAAAGGGCCATAATACTTATCTTTTTCTTTTCCCAGACGCCTGTTCCGAGTAATGAAAATGCGAGGATATTCTTCCGACCACGTAACCAGAACGTAAGGATACTTCTTATCATCTTTGAGCAGCACGTTGAAGTAGGGTTGATGCTGCTTAACTAGATTGGCTTCTAGCGCAAGTGCTTCGGCTTCGGTGTCGGTGACGATGAATTCAATCTCTGCGATTTGCCGCACCATCATCATAATGCGATCGCTCAATTTTTGAGAGTCGCGGAAATAAGAGCGAACTCGCGATCGCAATTTTTTCGACTTGCCAATGTAGAGGATGCGATCGCTAGCATCCTTCATAAAATAGACTCCTGGTTCTGGCGGAATCTCTTTCAGACGGCTTTCTAGGCGCTCTGGATTTTTGAGGAGCGGCAGAATTTTTGTAGATGCGATCGCTCCTTCAGTCGATAGATAACCAGCTTTAGTTGTAGCAGGAAATAATTCGTTCCCATTTCTTAGAGTTTGCGGATCTGTCATCCTAATACACTCCTAGACAGCAGCAGTTGTTAATTTTTAGGTCGCGCCTTTGAACAAACAATAACGGATTTCCTAGCTAGTAAGATTTCGTAGCTACCATTCTTATTTAATTCTAAATATCAGTGCAAATCCGTACTTAATTTTTTTTATTAACTTCACAACTCAGTAAGAATTCGCATTGTTTTTAGTTTTTAAACACTAGATATCTTTCCGGAAATCAGTTAAGCTTTGTTGAAGTCATTACCAGGTTAGATAAAGTTATAACTAATAATGCCAATCTTTCAGCTTTTAGGTTGAAATTGGTTTTAAAATGCTGCTACAACATTTTTTGCTAACTCACCTCACCCTGGTTAAAATCATGAAATTGGAAGAGTTTGAGAATCAATATCGGAACGCTATGGATGACACGCTCAACCAGCTCCAGACAGTAATATTGTTATTGGCACAAGTAGAATCTCAGGTTAGGAAAATAAGTTCTTCTGTGCAGAGTCTAAGCCTCACCGTGGAAAAATATATTAACGAAAATAAAAGTGAATAACAATTGATTCAATTGCCAGAAATTTACGAAGTTGCTAACGAATTTCTTCTGCAATAGCTTGTCTCAAAGAAACTAGATTCACAGGTTTAACAAAGAACCGACGTGCCCCCAAACTAAGGGCACGCTCTTCATCTGCTTGAAAAGCATAGGCGGAAACGACAAACACGGGGATGTGGAGCGAGTCTGGTCTTTCTTGGATTTGCTGGAGTAGCGTATAGCCATCAATGTCTGGTAATTTTAAGTCTAGCAAAACTAAGTGAGGCTGAAAGTCAGCCATCGTCTGAAAAAAATCAGCCCCCCCAGCTAGGGAGAAAACCTGGTATCCCAGATAACCAAGATAGTCATTTAGCAGCTGTCGATTGGTTTGGTTATCCTCAACGAGCAAAATTCGCTTAGGAGATGCTTCAGCACTGAAGTCTGAATTCGGGTTGAACTGTGAGCGTTCTGTCTCACCGCTTCCGTTAAATCGGCCTGGGAAGATAGTTAAAAGTGATATAAGCATTAACCGAATCCATTGCACTCAGTGTAGCTATAACTTTATTAATAAGTTAGCCAGTTAACAATAGATCAAAGTTGAATGGCACTTAACTTTTGTCCTGAACTGAAATACCCTATCCTATCCTTTGGGAACGCTAACGCGAACGGGAACGCCTACAGCGAACGGCAACGCTCTTCGGGAACGGGCTAAGAGCTAAAGTCAGTTAAAACTGACCCAAAGACTGCCAAAGCAAAAGCTTTCAACCTGTTTTAACAGGTTTAGAGGCGAGAAGCGGTACGAAGTGCCATTTCGCGTCTTTACAAAGCCAGAGATTTATCTCAAGGCTCTTATGTCAGTGCCATTCGATCAAAGTTCAGATTTAGGCGACTTAAAAATCGACGTGCTGGGGTATTAGCAGGATACTTATCCTTTCAGTATGGCTTAGTGTATCTCTGGCTAAGAGAATTCCTAGCGTCTGAAAAAGTTTCAGCAGCGTTGCAATGTATGGCAATCCCAGCAAAGTCGGAATGAATTCAGATAGGCGAGTACTCTGGCAAGACAATTTTGATGATTTGTTCCAGAGGTCATTAATGGCGTCTCTAGGGTAAACAAACTCTTTAGATTAAGCGGGGCATAGTACAAGACGAGTGACTCCTGAAAAGCATCTTTTTATCCCTCAGTTGTTCAAACTAGACTCCTCAACAAGTTAGCTGTTTCGTTCCCACAATGCTCCAGAAGCTCCAAGAGCAAGGATTCTAGGGACACTGCCTTCGGGTGCATCTCGTTTTTAAAAACATTATTTATCATTGAGAACCCTACTCTAATCCCCGTGAATCAGAATTCTTCCTTGTCTTGGCTCCGAAAAACGGGGAGATTAAAGAGGGTACGGGGAGAGTGAATCTTGCCTTGCTTCGTGAACGGGGGATTGAGGGGGTTCCTGCATCTCAGAAGTATCTATTTGAGGCAATTGGTGAAATGGTATCACCTGGAAAAATGCCTAAAAGAAGCGAAGGAAAAATAGAATTTCTTCCTCACTGTTTACGGTAAGGGATGAGGTGCCATTCCGGATTGCAACAACGCTTAAATTGCAACAAAAAAAGGGAGCAGATAGCTCCCTACTTTTTTAGGCTAAGACTGTGGAAGGTGCAAAATTTATGCTGCTTTCTGCAACTTGCGCTTAGCAGCAAAGAACCCAGCCAAACCAATTAAACCTAACAATGCGGAAGGTTCGGGTACGTCGAGGGGCGTTGCTGTCTGGGAAACCTTGAAATTTACAGATGCTTTAACAGGGACTTTTCCAAAAATAGGGCTTGACACAGAACCTAACGCCAAACCTTCACCAGAAATATTACAGGTACCACTCAGGCACACTTTAATCTTATCGAACTCATAGCCTTTTACAGTCAAGATATCGGTAATCTTGCTGTAAGAGAAATTAAACGTAGAAAGAAGATCGGTTGGACTATAACTTAAACCCTTGAAGATGGAGCCAAAACCGCTAAAAGAATCAATGGAACCCAAATTACTGAGGTAACTACCAAAATAATCTCCTAAATAACCGAAAGGATGATCGAGGGTTAGTTCTGAATCTCCTGCATCTTGCAGCCTACCGCTGAGATTATCGATAACGTAGCTCTTGTCTACATCCACGGTGAAATCCCCGAACAAGGAAACAGTGCCACTGACCTTCCCAGAGTAATCGAGTTTTGTCAATTGGGCTGCCTCAACAGGAGCCATACCAATTGTGCCCAAAGTGACAACTGCTGCTCCCGCAGTAGCGATTGATAACTTTACATTTCCTAACATTTTGGTGTCTCCATCAGTTCTAGGATTGTGCTTTCGTACAGCCACCCCAACCGGATTATCAAGCGTGTTGTCGGTTTTGAGCTTCAGGTGGTACTGGACTTCTTGGCACCCTCAGATATGTCTGTCTATTTTTTACTACAACTGTCATAATTTAGTGGTATTTACGGAGAAGTTGGTAAAGATACCGTAAATTTACTGTGATGTTTGTATAAAGAAAAAATCGGCTCGTCTCTTTCTCTTGACGGTGCCGATTAAATTTACGATTTTTAGCTGACTATTGACACTGCTAGTTTTTTATGTAAAACCGCAGTGACTGCACAATTTAGGCTTTTTTCAGCATCTTACGCTTGACGGCAAAGAAACTACCTACACCGAGTAGACCCAGCATGGCTGAGGGTTCGGGAACTGATTCTGAAGGAGGAACTTCGCCTTTGAGCGTGACTTCATAGTTACCGCTATGAGAGATACCATCGCCTTTTTCAACTAGCCCAGAGTTTGTGGCGCTAAAGCTGTAAAGGTATTGAGCTGGGCCACCATTATAGGCAACCTTAACGATTTCACTAGCTTGGATGACTAGATTGGTATTGTTGATAAAAGCGGTCAGCGGGTCTAATTTAGCTGAGACACCTAATATTTGGGCATCTAATGTCTTAATTGTTCCAGGTAATGTAGCGATGGCAGTGTTAGCGTCACTAATTAGACCGTTCACTTTTTTGATCTCATTCTGGATCAGAGTTTTTTGAGTACTTGTGGTGGCCTTGTTTAATTGAATATTCAGATCATTGAGTGTCGTTTTCAGCTTAGGAAGTGAGATTGTTGCTGTATTTAGTGCCGTTTGTGCCTGAGTGCGAGTTTGTACCAGTGTATTGTAGCCACTCTGGATCTTAGCTTGGGTAGGTTGAAGTGACTGTTGAATCAAAGATGCCCCATTCAGGTGACCAGCCAACCCAACGCGGATAGTACCATCATTGTCCTGGTTGACGTAGGAGAGATTCGGGTCGCTAAATCTCTGAAGTCCCCCACCTGCTACAAAAGCATCCAAAATTTCAGTTTGGGTATTTGCTCCCAGTAAGGGACTGAGATTGTTGGCAATGATTAAATCATTCAACCATTTCTGAGCCAAAGTTGTGCCACCAACATCGGTATTCCAGTCCGCTGCGGTGAGGCTGCTGAGGGTAATGCTCTTACCACCGATGGTGCCTTCTAAGCTGGAGACGCCGGTGTAGTTTGCGTATGTGGAGTTGCTCAGGGTTTCACTGTTGGAAAATAGCTCGATGTTTCCAGTTGGATTAGCGCTATTTCCGCCTAGAACTTTTTGCTCATTAACCCAAGTGCCGGGGGTATTGTTTACCTGGAACGTGTTTGTAGCGTCGGCATCGTAAGTTAGATAGGGTGCTGCTCCAGTAACGGTAGCATTTTTGATGGATGCAGCGGATGCTGGGGCGCTAGCGATCGCACTGAGGCTTGCCAACACTGAAGCGCTTAGCAAAATTTTCTTGATAGTACCTGTCATTTTGTGTGTCTCCACAAGTTTTCTGTCTAGATGAGTTTTGCTGGATAACGCGCACAGTAGCTAGGGCGCGGTCAGTTTTCGATCGGGGTTAACAGTTCCAAATAAGCAGGCACAACAATCAAGCGCCCGTCTTTTTAGCCTGTTTTTTGTTTATTCACTTGTCTCTATTTAATATAGTCAAATAATTAGTCTTAATCGATAAACTTTTGATGATTTTTAGTAAAGTTTGAGTAAAAGATTGAAGGCAAAAAGCAATTTTATTTTCCCGTATACTGACCGTAGTAATACACAGTAATAGGAGACCAAAACCTAGAAATAGGAAGGTTATCCAAAATATGAATTCTGTCAAGGGTAGTTTCCATGAGTTTTAAGCTATGGGGCATTTAACCTGCCTAACCTTTAGGGACATTGCCTCTCATTAGTTGTTACAGAGGCGATCGCTCGCATCTATACATTAGTGGCAACCGCTTTCTCCTACGGCTGACTGCTGACAACAAAGCATCTATTTGAATATAGGTGGTATTAAATGTCTAAAAACTTACTGCTTCTAACTGGTTTTTGCGCTTCCAGTTGTTTCTTATTTCGAGAAATTTACGGAGAAGTTAGTGAACTGACCGTAGATTTACGGTTATGTTGATTGCAGAAAAAATAGCTCCACTCTCTTTTTGAGGCGAAGCTAATCAGTTGTTGTACATTTGATTTGACTATTTACTTGGCACACGCAAGATAAGACTTGCAGCCCTTTTAGGCAGCGAGCGCTGGTATTCTCACTTAGACATGACCGGGGATATCTTTTCAACCGCCATTTCTAATACTTCTGGATCGTGTACCAGCGCAAACCGTACATATCCTTCTCCAGATTTACCAAAACCGGCACCGGGTGAGGCAGCAACGCCAGTGGTTTCTACCAAATAGGTACAAAAGTTGATGGAGTCCTGTGCCCACGGTTCTGGCAATTTAGCCCAAACATACATGGTGGCAGATGGGGTAGGAACCTCCCAGCCAATTCTGTGAAGCGCTTTGACAAAGGCATCCCGGCGTTGGCGGAAGATTTCAACTGCCGCTTTAACACCCTCTTGAGAGCCACTTAGGGCTGCGATCGCTCCATTCAAAATTCCTTGGTATTGGTTGAAATCAACTGCCGCTTTCACCTGGCGCAAGGCGCGGATCAGATTTGCATTCCCAATCGCGTAGCCGATGCGAAAGCCGCCCATGTTGTAAGACTTCGATAAAGTAAAAAACTCAATCGAGACGCTTTTTTCAGGGTCGGCTTGTAAGATTGAGGGAACCGCAACGTCTTCAAATACCAGGTCGGCGTAGGGAAAATCGTGAACCAGCACTAGATTATGACGCTGGCAAAAATCAACCGCTGTCTGGAAAAAAGATAGGGGCGCGATCGCAGTTGTGGGGTTGTGAGGATAGCTCAGTACCATCATCCGTGACTGAGCCAAAACCGGCAATGGTATCTCCTCAAACACTGGCAAAAACCCATTTTCCGCCCGTAGTGGCATTGGGTAAATTTGACCACCAGCTAGGTAAACTCCCCCAGCATGGGATGGATAACCTGGGTCAAGCAGTAAGGCAAAATCCCCTGGATTCAGCACTGCCAAAGGTAAATGAGCGGTGCCTTCCTGGGAACCAATCAGGGTCAGCACTTCGGTTTCCGGGTCAACCGGAATCCCGTATTTCTGGGTGTACCAGCAAGCGGCAGCTTGGCGAAAAGCTTGAGTGCCGTGAAACAGCAAATAGCCGTGGGTTTTGGGGTCAGATAAAGATTGGGCGATCGCGTCGATAACCCGATCTGACGCCGGTAAATCGGAGGAACCCAGCGATAGATCGATGATATTTTGTCCCGCCGTCCTGGCTTTTGCCTTAGCCCGATCCATATCGGCAAACACATTGGTTTGCAGGGGTTGTAAACGCTTGGCGAACTGCATATTTAGTCTTTAGTCCTTAGTCTTTAGTCCTTAGCCCTTAGTCTGTTGTCCGGTGTTTTTTGTCTCTCACCGATCGATGACGAATGACTAATGACTACTGACTGTTTACAGGTGAGTTTCCAGGATACTCATTAATTTCTGCTTCCCAATCGCTCCCTCATAAGATTCAATCACCTCACTGTCCTTAAACAGCCTGAGAGCTGGAAGACCTTCTACTTTGTACTTTGCCACAGATTCGGGATTGGGGTCGCTTTCCATTTTCACGACCTTGAGGCGATCGCCATAAGTTTCCGCAGCGGCTTGCACGACTGGCGATACGAGGCGGCAAGGGCCGCACCAAGACGCCCAGAAGTACACTAATACTGGCTGAGTGGCTTTCAGGACTTCTGTTTCAAAGTCTGCATCATTAATTGAGATTGTGCTGCTCATGTCACCCCCGATTGACATTTATATTATTGCTTTACCTACTTAACACGGTATTCAAAACCGTTGCTAGTGGGCAGGAAAGCAATCAAGGTTTACGCCTTACTGATTGTAATACAGTACCTCAGGCGGTTCGTTGGGAATGGGGGTACATCAAGGAAATTTGCGATCGCACTTGATTGAGTACAAAAGCTTTATTCAGAGCTGTAATCTGGACAGTCGTATCTGTATTTTCTTATTTCCAGTAGTTAAAACTTTATTTTTTTAGCGAACTTATGTCTAATTAATAACGACTGATTCACAACTTTTTCAAAATTAACTAATCGACCTAGGCACGCTCGGCATCACCAATCCTTACCCCTTTAGCATCAACGTTGCTCGCTTTCGCTAAAACCTACGCCAGCAAGCGAAAATTCATCCTAAAATCTTCAACTAGCAACGCTTCTGATCGTGTGAAACTTATCTGTGTCAAATAGCACTGAACTTCAGAGAAATTTTGCTAACTTCAGCACTAAACTAAAGTTTTGGCTAAAGTTCAAAACCCATCTAAACGGGTTCAAAGGCTTACCAGGAAGCTAAAGGAAGCTTTAGCTTTAAGCTAGAAATTTATTTTCAGGCTGCTTGCGTCAGTACAGTTTTCCTTAAGTCAGCCAGTTATGACAAGATAGACCCTCTTAATCCCATCGTCAACGAGTGTCAGATGAATGCAGAGCGGTCTATCAAAGTTTTGATTCGTAGATAAGTTATCGAAAAGTGCAGGAATCTATAGGTTATCCAATTGCCTTTTCAGGTCTTCTAATTCGTTATCAACTGCGGAATTAGCGGAATTAGATTTAGGAGTAGAGGAAGTGGTTGGGTTTCCTGCCGGTAGTTGCGCTTGGGTGGTGGAAGAACCAGTTAACTGCGCTTTCATTGCTGCCAATTCGTCATCAACATCGTTGCCGGATTCGAGCATGGCAAATTGCTGATCTAAATTATTGCCAGTAAGCTCGGCGGCTGCTGTGGAACGGGCTTCTAGTTCCAAAACTTTTTCTTCCATGCGCTCGAATGCACCCATTGCAGTGCTGGTTCCCAAGCGTCCCACGGTGTTTTGTAGCTGCTCCTGAGCCTTAGCAGCTTGTGCCCGTGCCTTAAGCATATCTTTCTTGGTCTTGGCTTCGGAAATTTTACTTTCCAAGGCAATCAAGTTGCGCTTGAGGGTGTCTACCTGAGTGGTTTGTCCATCCAAGCTAGTTTTCAGAGTAGCGGCAGTGTCAGCGTTTGTCTTCTTGCGTACCAGCGCTTCTCTAGCGAGATTTTCATCGCCTTTTTGCAGAGCTAACTGGGCGCGGTTTTGCCAGTTGTTCGCTTCGGTTTGGGCTTGGTTGTATTGTTGCTGAGTTCGTTTTTGGGTGGCAATGGATCTAGCAACAGCCTGACGCAACTGCACCAGGTCTTCCTGCATATCGATGATGGACTGCTCCAGAATTTTTTCTGGGTCTTCAGCTTTGCTGACTACATCGTTAAGATTGGCTCGGACGACTCGGCTAATGCGATCGAATAATCCCATGACGCTGTTTATCCTCTTGGCGTGTACTAATGTAGGTATTTCCAGGCTTTGAAAGTAGCCTTGAGCAAGTTCAATTTAGGAGGTCAGGTTTTCCATCGGTGCAGTAATCGGCAATTGCCCCAAACACCATTTCTAGTCTAGGGCGCTAGGCAAGAGTGACTTGGGCAACCTTCAGGAATCGTTAAAGACCCAACACTTTTCTTCCTAGTCTAGAAACTTCTAGTCCAAAGCGGTAGTTTCCAGATCAAGAACTTTCCAGTTGGGAGCGAATTTTTTGTAATTCGGCATCTTGGCTAGGGTCAAGTGCCTGCTGACTAGACGGCAGTTGCGGTGCTTCGGTGCCTTGGCTCAGCTGAGCTTTCATGGTAGCTAATTCGGTATCAATATCTCCAGCATCTTCCAGGGAGAGAAATTTCTTTTGCAGGTCATCGCTTCCGAGTTCAGCGATCGCTTCTGACTGCGCTTCTAGTTGCAAGACTTTTTCTTCCATGCGCTCGAAGGCGGTCAGAGAACTAGCAGTGTTAACACCACCTAACATCTCGTTAATTTTCGCAGATGCTTGAGCCGAACGAGCGCGAACGATGTACATATCTTTTTTCGTCTTGGCTTCCGAGATTTTGCTCTCTAGCGATCGCATATCTTGCTTGAGCCTGCCGACGACTTGATTTTGTTGCTCGATCTGCGCCTGCATTGCCTCTGCGGTTTCCTGATAGGATTTTCGCTTGGTGAGGGCTTGGCGAGCTAAGTTTTCGTCACCTTTTTGCAGTGCCAGTTGGGCGCGATTGTACCATTCTTGGGAGGTAGACTGCGCTTGGTTGCATTGTCGCTCAGTCCGTTTTTGGGTAGCGATCGCTTGAGCCACCGCCTGTCGCAGTTGAATCAAATTCTCCTGCATTTCCATGACCGTTTCTTCCAGGATTTTTTCTGGATCTTCCGCTTGTCCAATCAGACTGTTGATGTTGGCTCGAATTACTCGCAAGATGCGGTCGATCAATCCCATGTCAGTTCTCCATTCACAACGCACGGGTTCAGTGGAGCGCGGTCACTCGATCGCGAACACGGCAGCGAACCCCTAAAAGCAGTCGCCCTCTTAGGGCATCGCAGTCCCAGTAGCAACGTTAACAGAATGCTAGGTTACTTTCCAACTCAACCACCTCCAGCTTAAGGCTGATCGACCGCCGCAGAAATCCCCTGTGTCTGAAGCTCTTTTACCAATGTTTGAGCCTGAGATTCTTTCTTGAATGCACCGAGATAAATTTGAGTGCCTTCTGGCGATAAATAGGCATCGGGAACAACCTTTCGCGCCTGTTGCAAAGAGCTTTCGCCATTGTATTTTACAAACACATAATAGAAGCCCTCTGGATTCGGCGCAGGAGTTGCCGCAGTCGGGGAGGGTTTCACACTCGGTTGTATACTCGGTTGTCCAGAGGCGGGGCGTTGCGGCAATCCTGGGAGAGGGCTGGCGGGTGTAAGGGGCACTGTTGCGGCTGGCGGCAGCCCTGGAAGCGGCACCGAGCCAGATTGCCCAGATGAGGAGTTTGCGGGGGCAGGTGAACTGGGTAGAGGGGAAATTGTTGGCACCACTACTTGGGTTTTGGGTAAGCCTGCCACATTGGATCTTGAAGCTGGACTGGAAGATGGCAAAGTGCTTAAGGTATCCAAATTTACGTCCACAAACTCGTCAGTCGCCAGGTTTGGGCCACTTGGCGCAGCTCCGGCTGCTGGGGCATTGGTGGTTGGAGTTGTTGCCGTTGGACTTGTTGCCGTTGGACTTGTTGCCGTTGAAGTTGTTGCCGTTGGATTTTGAGCAACGGTGGGAGTGCCTGACTCCTGGAAGCGATCTAAACCTAGAAAACTGAGGCTGCCAGGATTCGTCACTAAATAGCCCAAGGTGGCAGTTGAAAATAGCAACAACAACAAGGAACCAACTCCTAGTGGAGTCAGCAGGCTATCCAGAAAACTGCGTTCTGAGCGACGAGGAGCTGACGCCTCTTCTTCCACCAAACTTCGCAGAAGTTGTTCGGAAGATTCCAGATAGTCATTGGGAGGGACGTGCGTTGAAGTTGGATTGACAAACTCCGGTGGCTCTGCTGCTGGTTCTGGATGCCAAGCTGGCTCCTGGGGCGGCGTGGCGAAGGTCGCTAGTTCCGCTCCAGGAGCCGATAAGTCAAAAGATGGCGCGGGTGCGGGCGGTGTATACCCTGTTTCATTCTGGATGGTTGTCTCAACTCCCTTGCCTTCCAGATTTGCTGCCTGTGGTGGGCTGGCTGGCGGCGGTGGCGGTGGCGGTGGGGATGCGGGAGGCTTTGCTGGGGCGGGTGATTGATTCCTGCCTCCCGTAGCACTCACGGAAATTAAGTCGATAGGTTTGTTGCGAACCCGATCGTGATTCATGCGGGGGGCAGGCGACGCCCCACGTCCCCCTCGTTCGCGTCGGTATCGAGATAATTCTTCTTCTAACTGCACGTCGAGACTGCCCAGAGCTGCCTGCAAGGCTGGATTGATGGACTGGGCGGGGGAGGGGCGAGTAGAAGACTCAACCGAATGACCTTGACTCATAGCTTTAGCTACTGACGAATCTTGGAGAGCTGACGGCTCTCTTTATTACACGTTGTTTTCTGCTTGAAGGCAACCGTAACCCGAATCTGCTGTCTTGGTTTTGAGTACGATCGAGCAAGAGGATCGATCGTTCTGCCATTTAGCTGGGGATTTGTTGGATGTCTTTTAAATCTCTTCATCATATCTTAGGGGCTATCGAAAATCAGGCGGCGTGGCAGGCTAGCCAAGAATTTCAGCGGTTACTCAAGTGTTGGCCTTCGGTGGTGGGAGTGGCGGTGCAGGCTCAAACGCGACCGATTTCCATATCGAGGGGCGTTTTGTCGGTTGCTACATCCAGTGCTGCTTGGGCACAAACGCTGACTTTTGAGCGTCAGCGAATCCTGCAAAAGTTGAATGCCCATCTAGGTAGCAATTTGGTTGATATTCGCTTTTCGACGGCTCAGTGGCAGAAGAAGCCTGGTTCTAATCGTTCCTGGTATGCACAGGAACAATCGGTGGCATGGAAAGAGCATCCCAGTCGAGTTGTTGAGGGGACATCTTCACCGTCGTTGAACCAGAAGGCACAACTGAAAGAACCCCACCAAGCTTTTCAACATTGGGCGGAGGGTGTGCGGGAGCGATCGCAACATTCACCGCTTTGTCCCCAGTGCCAGTGTCCCACCCCTCCAGGAGAACTCCAGCGCTGGGCTGTGTGTGCCCTGTGTGCTGTCAGGCAATGGAAAGGCTAGCTTTCAGTAGATTCGGTGCCATTAAGCCGAAACAGCGATTGGTACTAGGTCGCGGGCAACGCTTGCTTTCTCTGGTGGCACCCCTCAAACCCCACAAATCATCTGCATCGCTTGAATTTATTTAGGTCTATCTGCTTAGTTCCTAATTCAGACCGGAATGTGAAGTTGTTTTGTATCGTATGTTACAGATGCCAGTTTCCTCTCCGTTACATCTTGTAACTTGGACGCCTGCGTAGCCTTCTGTACAAAAGTCTTCTCAGGCGAAGCTTGTATGCCACTAATGCCCTGAATTTATGGCATCAATACTATTTCCCGATTGCTTCGCCCGTATGCTGACATCCTTACTTCCTAAGTGGTTACAGGGAATGTAATGATTTTAATTGCTTACTAAGGCTGACTCAAAGAATTTTAGAGGCAAAAATCTCAATTTAGTCGAGCAATGCAAAGTTTGTCATTTAAATCAAGAGATAAACGACTGAATAAATGAGCTAAATTTAGTCTTTTCTGAAACGGATAGGCTTAAGGTTTGTCTTGATCCCCATAGGGTTTTGTTAAAAAATGGTATTGTTCACGAGATTACTTACTATAGATAGATGTGTCCGTTTTTAATGTTTCATGTGTCTGTCTATTACACAAAGCTAAAGAAAATCTAAATCAGTATTTGTACTTGGGGATCGCTAGAACATAGACGGGGAATATAGATTCCAACATTCCAAACTCTACAACCGTTAATAGAGAATTTTAATATAAAGCATAGATAAAAATTCTCCTAAAGAGGACTCCCATGAAGACCTTAAATACTGTAACTTCTGCCTGCCGGTATTGTCAGTATTACAAGCCCGAAGGGCGTCGTGGGGGTCTTTGTCAGCAACTCGGCGTGCCCGTTCGAGGCGGCTGGGGAGCCTGTTCTTTAGCACTTCCGGCATTTGCGCCGTCTTGGGAACGTCTCGAAGTAATGATGCGCTGGCAGGATGAAACCCTGAAAACACCGGAGGCGCTCTCAATCAAATGTTCGCTGAACTCTTCTCAAGAATCTACCTCGCTTAACGAGAATGTCTCTACTGCCCAACAGTCAGTAGAAGAAGAGGCGCTGCTCGTATGAATAAAATAAAGAATAGTAAGCTCACCTTGCAGTTTGTCAAGGCAACTTGCTTCAACTCTTAAAAAAATAAAGATTTGCTTTAGAATCGCACCTTATTTAAGTCAAGGTGCGATTTTTGATTTAAGAGCCTTGTAGGATACTTTTTTACAAAAGATGACTCTTTAAACCCGTTTTTTTTCAGAAAACGGGTTTTTCCATTTGCGAACGACTAAGGCAGCCAAGGATATTGACGGAAATCGGGTGGACGTTTTTCCAAAAATGCCTGCTTGCCTTCGGCTCCTTCCTCAGTCATGTAATAAAGCAAGGTGGCATTACCGGCGAGTTCTTGCAAACCAGCTTGTCCATCGCAATCGGCGTTGAAAGCAGCTTTTAGACACCGGATGGCAATCGGGCTTTTTTCTAAAATTTCATTAGCCCACTGGATGCCTTCTTGTTCCAGCTGTTCTACAGGCACGACGCAATTCACTAAGCCCATTTCTAGTGCTTGCTGTGCGCTGTACTGGCGGCAGAGAAACCAAATTTCTCGCGCCTTTTTTTGCCCAACAATCCGGGCAAGATAGCTGGCACCAAATCCACCATCGAAGCTGCCGACTTTAGGGCCAGTTTGCCCAAAAACAGCATTATCTGCGGCGATGGTGAGGTCGCAAATCAGGTGCAGGACGTGTCCGCCACCGATGGCATAACCTGCCACAAGCGCAATGACGACTTTGGGCATGGAACGAATTAGGCGTTGCAAGTCTAGGACATTTAGGCGGGGGATGCCTTCATCGTCTACATACCCAGCTTGTCCCCGCACACTTTGATCGCCACCAGAGCAGAAGGCGTATTTGCCATCGGTGTGAGGGCCAGCGCCAGTAAATAATACGACGCCAATGCTAGTATCTTCGCGAGCATCGCAGAAGGCGTTGTAAAGTTCAAAGACGGTTTTGGGACGGAAAGCGTTGCGTTTGTGCGGGCGATTAATCGTGATTTTGGCGATACCGTCGCCTTTGTGATAGAGGATGTCTTCGTAGGTTTTGGCGGTTTGCCAGTTGATTTGCATAGAGAGTTGTGCAGTATTTCGAGTTGTGCAGTATTTCGGCTTGAGAATTTTAACCCAGTGTTTGAAATTACGGTGACTAGGTAGAACCTCAAGAGAGAGGAGGCTTGAGCGATCGCTGTGTCATCATGACGACAGGGCTAAGAAAAGGCATTTTATGGGACAGACTGAGAAGAATTCCGAAGTCGAATCTGAGAATTTTAATGCTTTATCGTCAGATAACGCTTTAACCAATCCGAAAGCAGATCGATTAGGATATGCGACCTTTGCAAGATATCTAGCAGACAGTATTTGCAAAATGAGCTTTCCGGAAGGCTTCGTGATTGCAGTCTACGGTTCCTGGGGTTCTGGCAAATCGACGCTGTTGAATTTTTTAGTTCACTATCTAAAGGAAAAACCAGAGAACGAGCAACCAATTATCGTACCCTTTAATCCCTGGTTGTTTTCCGGGCACGAAGATATCACAAGGCGCTTCATTGACCAATTACAGGCTGTTTTGAGTGAATTCAAGTCTGTACCGAAAGGCTTAAAAGATCGACTAGCCGATTTCGGTAAACTGTTTTCTGAAATTCCTATTCCTTACGCTCCAGCGGGTAAGGTAGTAGAAAAAATATTTGACGATAAGCAAAAGGATACTTCCGACTTAAAAGAAGAAGTCGAAAACACACTGCTAAAGCAGCATCCGCGAATCGTGGTAACAATTGACGATATTGACAGGCTTGCCACTGACGAAATTAGACAGTTGTTTCGCGTTGTCAAAGCCATTCCAAATTTTACAAATGTTGTCTATGTCCTAGCCTGCGATAAAGAAATTGCCCTCAAAGCACTTGCAGACACGCAGGGGACAACTGGAGAAGCCTATCTTGATAAACTTGTTCAAGTTCCTTTTGAGTTACCAATTCCCAATAAAAATCTACTCCGCAGGCTACTTTTTGAAAAACTGAATTTCGTACTTGCTGACACCCCTACACAGCTATTAGATAGAAATTATTGGGGAAATATTTACTATCAAGGGATAGACCAATTTATTACCAACACTCGCGATATCACTCGTTTGATAAACACCTTAAGCATGACGTACCCGGCAGTTCAAGGTGAAGTAAACTCAGTGGATTTCATCGCTGTTGAGTCGCTGCGAGTCTTTTGCCCAACGATATATGACATCATTCGCAAAAATCCTAAAGCTTTTGCAGGAGACACGGATACCAAAGGTTTTGTAAGTGCTACAGCAGACGAACTAAAATCTCTTTACAATTCTTGGCTTGCTCAGCTTCAAGATGAGGATAAAGAGCCAGTTAAACGGTTGCTATTGATCCTCTTTCCTAAGTTATCAGCGATTTGGGGTAATAATACCCAATACGTTGCACAACAAGAGTTAACATGGCGCAGACAACTGCGCGTGTGCAGCTTAGAAGTATTTCCAGTCTACTTCCGTCTGGCGTTACCAGAAGGTGAATTATCGAATACCGAGATGAAAGCCATCCTTGCTTTGGCAGGCGATGCGAAGGCATTTGGAGAAACTCTTGTAGAACTCGCTAATCAAAAACGTCCTGAGGGTACGACGCAAGTTCGGATATTTTTGGAACAACTTGAGGATTACACTGAAAAAGAAATTCCTTTAAATAGCATTCCTTCAATTGTGCAAGCTTTATTGGATGTGGGCGATCGCCTTTTGCGTCCTGAAGACGAACCGTGCGGAATGTTTGATTTTGGAAATGATATCAGAATCAAGCGCATCATCTCACATCTGTTGCGTCGTCTTGAGGAACCAGCACGGTTTGAGGTGTTGAAACAGGCGATGTCAGATGGTAAGGCAGTTTTAACAATTGTGGACAAAGTAGTCGTCCTAGGTCAACAACACGGTAAGTTTGGAGCTAGTGAATCAAATCTAGAAGAAGAAAGACTTATCAGCGCACAGCACCTTGATGAACTTGAAGAAATTGCCTTAAATAAGGTGCAAGATGCCGTGCAGCAAAACTCCCTATTACAAACGCCAGGTTTAGCACATATCCTGTATTATTGGCGGGAGCAAACAAGCGAGGATGAAGTCAAACAGTGGGTTAAAGAGGCGATTAAAAACGACGAAGGGCTAGTTGATTTCTTTGAGAAGTTTTTTGAAAAAGCATTTAGAAAATCTGAGTCTAATATGGGTCAAAGCACCGGCTACGGGCTTGAGCCGAATTTACTTGAACCCTACGTTGACGTATCTTTAGCGATTAACCGGCTTAGGAGCCTTCTTGAAAAGGATTGTTTAACAGAAGAACAGAAAAATGCGATCGCGCGATTTATTGAAGAATAGGACAGGAGTCAGCAGGAGAAAGATTCTGACGATCCATTAGCATGAAAGGCTGAATGATTCACCAGAGTTAACGTTCACAGGATATCTGCTGCCAATTTTCCCAAATTCTCTTTCCGCCATTTGGCATCTACCTTGCGATTGGTTGGCAACTCTAAAACCCGGAGTCCCTGCGATGGCAATGGGTTTAATCGTTGCTTCAGGTGTTCCCAGGATGTAATCACTTCATGCTCTACATTGTAAGTAGCACAAAGCTGAGCAAAATTTATATCCTGTGGTGTGGCAAAAAATTCTTCAAAGGGTGGGTTAAATTTGGAAATCGGCAACATTTCAAAGATGCCGCCGCCATTGTTGTTAATTAAAATTATGGTCAAATGCCCTATAAATTTACTTCTCAGTAAAAAGCCGTTAGTATCGTGCAATAAAGCTAAGTCACCTGTCAGCATCACAGTGCTTTGATTGCGATGTGCAATGCCTAAAGCAGTCGATAAGGTGCCATCAATGCCATTCGCGCCTCGATTAAAAAAGGGCTGAATCCCGGAATTGTTGGGTGCCCAGAAAAACTCTACATCTCGCACCGGCATACTATTAGAAATAAACAGAGGAGTGCCCGGTGGTAGCGTCTTGGAAAGTAACCAAGCGGCTTTTCCTTCAAAAAGTGTGTACATTGTTGCCATCGTTTGGTCGATGGCTTTCCTGACCTTTGATTCGGCTTCACACCAACTGCTGAGATAAGACGCGATCGCTTCCGTCTCTACAAGTTCATTTGGGTAGGTTTGAAATAGGTGTTCTATGGAGATTCGCAGGTGGGTTGTATTGCCGTGCAAGGGATCTAAATTGTGGTGGCTGGGGTCAATTACCCATCGGCGCGGTTGAGTTTTATCTAGCCAGTTTCGCAGTTCTTTACTGGTAGGTAATTCACCGATTTGAATTACCATTTCTGGTGTCAGTTTTTGCGCTAACTGCTGATTACGCAGGATTAAGTCATAGGTAGAAATTAGATAATGGTTCAGTTGACTATAGTTCCTTAATGGAGATAGCGCCTCAGCCAATACAGGCCATTTTAAAGATTTGGAGAGGTGCGCGATCGCGATCGCATACTCTTCCGGTATTTTCGGTTGTGCAGTCCCAGCGATAATAATTCCTCTGTCACATTGCCGCCACTCCTGTATGGGGTTGAAAGTGGTAGGTTGCAGGTTGAAAGTTGCTCCTAATGGCTGACAATTTGCAAAGAAATCTTCTTCTAGTAGAGACGCACCATTTTGCATCTCTACAGCACCGTCGGGACTTGGGGCGAGGGGGTCGCGGAAGGGGATGTTAAGATGAACGGAGCCTGGAGTCGGAAAGAGCATTCTTTCCCACGCATACATCACTGTCTGCCGCAGATAACCCAGCATTCCCATCTCTAGAGAAGGCAACGCTAACTCAGCTTGCCAGTTGGGATAATTGCCAAATAATTTCACCTGATCGATCGTCTGTCCAGAATGACAATCTCGCAATTCTGGGGGGCGATCGGCGGTTAAAACTAAAAGCGGAATTCGACTTTCCCTAGCTTCAATTACGGCTGGGTAAAAATTTGCCCCGGCAGTTCCAGAAGTGCAAACTAACGCCACCGGCAATCCAGATTTTTTCGCAATTCCTAATGCCAAAAATGCGGCGGATCGTTCGTCCAAAACAGGAATGGCTTCTATCTCATCAGTTTGAGCGAAAGCAACAGTAAGGGGTGTTGAACGAGAACCTGGACAAATAACGGCTGTGGTTAATCCTAGTCGCTTTAATGTTTCGGTTAGGATGGAAGCCCAGAGGGAGTTGGTGTTACGAAAATCAACGGGCATTTAAAAGAAGAATGAACCGCAAAGACGCTAAGAAAGAAAGAGAGAAGAGAGAGTTCCGGCTAGACTAAAGCTTTTAGAAGTGCCTGGAGTTTAAGTTGAATTTCTGCTAATTCTTTGTCTGGATCGGAACCAGCAACGATACCGGCACCGGCGTAGAGTCTGGCACGACAGCCATCTATGAGGGCTGAGCGAATTCCCACAACAAATTCACTATTTCCTTGGCGATCTACCCAACCGAGCGGCGCGGCATATAATGACCTATTGAAGGTTTCATAGCGGCAAATTTCTTTCTGGGCACTCTCGCTGGGGACGCCAGCAACGGCTGGTGTCGGATGGAGTTCAGCCAGGATTTCTAAGGGATGAACGCCTGCCGGTATTTTCGCCTGAATGGGTGTCCATAAATGCTGAATATTTAAGAGTTTCAATAGCTGTGGTTGGGACAATACTTGAGGATTTAAACCTAGCTGGGAAAGGCGATCGCGAATAAAATCAATGACTACTCGATGTTCGCGTCTTTCTTTTTCACTGGTTAGTAACCGATTTGCTAATTCCGCATCTTCACTTGCTATTTTTCCTCTAGGTGCTGAACCTGCCAGAGCGTCCGTTACTAATTCATGGTCATGAATACTAATTAAACGTTCGGGACTTGCACCAATAAAACTTTGTCCCTTGCCGTTACTGGTGGAAAAAATATTGCAATCAGGATTGCGAGTTCGTAAATGATTGACGGAGGGAATTAACTGGAAAGGAATCGGGGAGATAACATCAAGGGCGTGAGCCAAAACAATTTTATGAATTTTTTCTTCCTGAATTGATGATAAAGCCTTAACCACCGATGATTTAAAATGGTTTACATCTGCAACATCTTGTTTTTTAAATAGTTTTCTGGCATCAATTGCAATATCTAGAAAAGATGCACTATGAAATCTTTCTAAACCAGTAACTCTGATTGCCTGAAATGTACGCCATAAGCTTTCAGTTAAATCTTGAATATTTATCTCTGAATCAATCAGAATATTTGCGACTACTACCGAAGTCTGATTTTTTAGAGAGATTTGCCATCGGGGTAAGAATACTGTGGCGGAAGGAAAAAGAGAATCCGCTCCTAGATTTTCATTAAAAAATGTAAAAGCGCAGAAAAAATGAGCGCCCGAAAAAGGTAAATTAACTTCACCAATACTCGTGGTATTGGCAATGCAAGATTGAATAAACTCCTGGGATTTGTTAAACCGATTGGGGCTTTCTAGTGTTAGCGCAGCTGCGGTGTCGATGGCAGCGATCGCTTCTCCTTGTGCTGGTTTTTCAAAGTAAAAGTGTAATTGATCGGGTCTAGCGATCGCCTGAAGGACAACCAACGGATCGACTGCTGGGATTTCTTGAGAAATACTGAGGAGCTGTGTCTGTTTTTTTTGTACAGCAGTCTGCTTAAAGGCTAAAAGAAATTGATGCAGTTCGTGAGTGTCTTGAAAAAGATTTTTAAGATAGGGTGTGACTAGCATGGAAGCGAGGATAGGTTGGCAATTTGATGTTAATACAACTAGCTGTGGCTCCTGGTTTATTGTTAGTAATCGAACAAACCTATCCTAAGAGCCAATAGAATAATGACAGTCCGTTGAAAACTGGTCGTATCTGCCAGCCTTCCCCTATTTTCTAAAAGTAAGGTGTGCTTACCAATAACCTTATTGAAATTCTTAACAATTCCCCAAAAATATTTTTTGAGGAATAAGGCTAAGCCTATGTATTGGTTTCTCTGTAGTATTTCTAGTTTACAACTTTCGCCTGCTTTTAAGATTGTCGTCATACTTTCAATGATTCCTTAACTTAAATTTCAGGATGATTACCGCAGGGGCATCTTCATTGATTAGATTTTAATAAGTCTTAAACATTGTATCTAAATCTACACTGTTTAGATAAAATGTGTGATTTGACAGAGCAGAATATGCGGGAGGTCATAACAAGTAGCTAGTTTTGAAAGAACCTGCTTAAGATTTGACATAGGCTAGTCTTCCATAGGTCAAGACACAACTGGAAACCTCTGTCTCCCTACTAAAGGGCTTGTAACAAAGTCTGTAGCAAATATCCTATCACGGCTTTAGAGTTGTAAAATTTGGTAGCTTCTTGGCAGTAGCATAGATTGAGACTAATGAATACAAAATTGATTAATCATCCCACCAGTGGAGGGGCAAACATCAGCGACCCCGGTCTTTGGATGGCAGCGATTAAGCCGCCCATGTACAGCGTTGCTATCATTCCAATTTGGGTGGGAACATCTGTTGCTTTTGCTGACACTCAAGTGCTTCAGGGAGCAATATTTTCTACATTTTTAATGTCAGCAATTTTGATTATTGCATGGCTGAATCTCAGCAATGATGTGTTTGATTCGGAGACGGGTATTGATAAGAACAAAGCCCACTCCTTGGTGAATTTGACAGGTAACAAATCATTAATTTTTTGGCTAGCAAATCTGTTTTTAGGGCTGGGTGTACTGGGAATCTTAGCGATCGCATGGTGGCAACAAGACCTCACAGTCATCGGATTGGTACTCCTGAGCTGTGCGTTGGGCTACAGCTATCAGGGACCTCCCTTTCGCTTAGGCTACCAGGGTTTGGGGGAAATTATCTGCTTTATTTGCTTTGGTCCCCTAGCAGTGGCGGCGGCTTATTATAGTCAAACCGGCACATGGTCGATGACCAGCCTTGCAGTGTCTATTATTGTAGGGATTGCCACGAGTTTAATTTTGTTTTGCTCCCATTTTCACCAGGTTGCGGACGATTTGGCAGCCGGGAAGCGATCGCCCATCGTCCGCCTAGGCACTCAGAGAGGATCGCAATTATTGTCCTGGTTTAGCGGCAGTATTTATGCGCTGACTGGGTTGTTTGTCGTTTTGCAAATTTTTCCCGTTTGGACGTTGCTAACCTTTGCAAGTTTGCCCTTCGCCATCAAATTATGCCGCCACGTCCACCAGTATCACGATCAACCGGAGAAGGTCAGTAACAGCAAATTCATCGCAGTATCCCTACATTTTTGGAGTGGACTGCTGTTGGGATTGGGGTTTGTACTGCCGTTATAGCTGATGCAATATCGGTTTGAGTTTTGTCCTTACCGGCGGAGATTTGTGCGTCCCTTGCAAACCAGTCACGGCATCTGGGACATTCGAGAGGGCATCATCCTCCGCCTCACTGATGAGAACGGGCAAGTCGGCTGGGGCGAAATCGCCCCCCTGAGCTGGTTTGGTTCCGAAACCTTAGAGCAAGCGCTGTCATTTTGTCGCCAGCTGCCGGAGGAAATTACCGATGAGATGATTTACTCCATCCCATCTGCCCTTCCCGCCTGTCAATTTGGCTTGGAGTCCGCTTGGGAAGATATCTCTCATTTTCAGGATAAGGCAAACCTAACCCCCCAGCCCCCCTTCCCTGCTGGGGACGGGGGGGAATTGAAAGCCTCTCTCCAACCCCCCTTAAAAAGGGGGGAAAGGGGGGATCGAGAGGGGTTGGGGGAGAGGTTCAGCGAAAGCCTCACAAGAGAATATGCGTACAGCGGCTTACTCCCCGCTGGCGAGGCCGCTTTAAATCAATGGCAGACACTTTGGAACCAAGGATATCGCACCTTCAAATGGAAAATCGGCGTTTACCCAATTGCAGATGAACTAAAAATTTTCCAACGACTTACCCAAACACTGCCAGAAGGGGTAAAACTGCGCCTGGATGCCAATGGGGGACTCAGTTACGAGCAAGCAAACCTGTGGCTGTGGACTTGCGACAATGTTAAGGCGGAGGAATTACCTGTAGAAATTGAATTTCTCGAACAACCGCTGTCTGTGGCTCAATTTCAGGGGATGGCGGAATTAAGTATGTGCTACGCCACTGCGATCGCCTTAGATGAATCCGTGGCTACAATTGACCAGATGGCAACTGCGTACCGTGAAGGTTGGCGGGGGATTTTTGTCATTAAGCCCTGCATCGCCGGTTCTCCATCCCGTTTGCGCCAATTTTGCCAACAACATGAAATTGATGCCGTCTTCTCCTCCGTCTTTGAAACCACGATGGGTAGACAGGCAGCATTAAAGCTAGCAGCAGAATTATCCCGTCACAATCGAGCAGTCGGTTTTGGCATCAACCACTGGTTTGACGAAGATGAAGAAATCAGATTTAAGAATTGATGGAATCGCCACTAGACTATCTTAAAGAACGTGCTAATGATGACTGGCTGATTGGTTACGACAGTCGCAAATTTATTGATATTGCCGAGCAATTATTTAATCAATTAACCCCGCTTGCGAACTCGGAAAATAAACCAAAAATATTACTAGCAGAGCGAGAACCAATCCAATTTATTGCTAGCTTCATCGCTTCCTGTGCCGCTGGTTGTCCAGTTTTTATTTGTAATCCCAACTGGGTTAAACACGAATGGCAACAAGTTTTTGATTTAGTCCAACCAGACCTAATTTGGGGAGCTTGCCCTTATCGTTTAACCTTCCCATCTTGTAGAGACAAAAATCGCGTCTCTGCAACTAGCAACAACTGGATTATGATTCCCACTGGAGGTTCATCAGGGCAGATTCGATTTGCCATCCACACCTGGGAAACCTTAATGGCATCCGTACAAGGTTTTAGACAGTATTTTCAAATAAATCAAGTAAATTCTTTTTGTGTATTGCCCCTGTATCATGTCAGCGGTTTGATGCAATTTATGCGTTCCTTCACCTCTGGGGGAAGATTAGCAATTGTGCCATTTAAAGAATTAGAATCTAGTGAAAAGTGCGATATCGATCCATCTGAATGTTTTCTATCCTTAGTACCCACTCAACTGCAACGTCTCCTACAAAGTCCAGAGTTAACCGCCTGGTTATCCAGCTTTCAGACAGTGCTTTTGGGAGGTGCCCCTGCGTGGATAGAACTTCTGGAAGAGGCGAGACGCCACAGCATCCGCTTAGCACCCACTTATGGCATGACAGAAACCGCCTCGCAAATTGCCACCCTCAAACCAGAATATTTTCTCAACGGTACTAACAATTGCGGTCAGATTCTCCCCCATGCCAAAGTGACAATTTGTAGTTCTAGCAGCGAGATATTAGAAATCAACCAAGTAGGAACTGTTACCGTTAAATCTGATTCTTTGGCACTTGGTTACTATCCTGAAAAATTTCCTAATCAACAACATTTCCAAGTAGATGATTTAGGCTTTATTGACGAACAGAGTAATTTAAATATTATCGGTCGTAGCAGTAACAAAATTATCACAGGTGGCGAAAACGTCTTCCCCTCTGAAGTAGAAGCTGCAATTCAAGCTACAGGTTTAGTTGCTGATGTCTGTGTAATTGGTTTACCCGACTCTCACTGGGGACAAATTGTAACAGCCGTTTATGTTCCCAGTAAATCAGACATTTCTACTTATACTCTACAAATAGAAATTGAAGATAAATTGAGCAAATTTAAACGCCCTAAATACTGGGTGCGAGTAGAAACATTACCAAGAAACGCTCAGGGAAAAGTGAACCGCGAACAGCTACAAAAAATTGCTTATAGTAGGGTATTTTAGTGACAGCATAACGAAGTCTAACGCACTCTATAAACTCTCTCTTCGCATCCTTTGCGTCTACTCGCGCATCCCTCTCGCGCATCCGCGCCGCTACGCGAACGCTAATGCGGTTTATTCCTCTTCTTCCTTCAATTGCTGAAGCCATCGAATCATCTCCGCTGGAATTTCTTTTCTACTTCTAGTAGCTGCATCGATGCAAACGTGCCGAGTAATTGCTTGTGCGACTACCCGATTCTCTGCAATAAATTGGTAATTAACTTCAAATTTTTCAGATGAAAGATGTTGAGGAATTAACTGAATAACTACTTTGTCACCACAATACATCGGACTGAAAAAATCAACGCTGGCATGAACAATAGGAATCGCAACATTCGGGTTGCTGAAAAACAACTTGAGATTGATATCCAAAGCCGCTAGGGATTCTTCATAAGCTTCGTGACACATTGCCAAGACATTAGCAAAGTAGACAACACCGGCGGCGTCGGTATCCTGAAAACGAATCGTTCGGGTATAAGTAAATGACATTTATAGATAGATGCGATCGCTTCGCCTTAAACTTTGTTTTACGCTTCTTCTAGCCTTTCTATTCTCTCATCTACCAACCACTAATAATTTTCTTCAGCTCTCCAACATCTAGACAATCGAAAGCAAAAGCTTTACGAAGCAGCTTGCTAGGAATAAACTCATCATACTTTTGCATTTTTAAAGGTTCTTCAACAGCAACTAAATCTAACGCCGTAATCCTTTTATTGCCAAACGCCAGGATTTCCGAGCCAAGCTCTTCAACCCCATCCTTTCCAAGTTTAACGGTCATAAAGTATGGAGCTCGACCCCCAATCTTCTTGATATCTAGAGACTCTCTACCAAAGAAATTTAGAAACCTTTCCAAGGTGCGGTAAGCGACAGTACCCATCCAAGGAAATATGCAGCAAGTTTTGCTTCCTAATGAAACAATATTATTTCTTTCAAATTCCCCAAATCGAGCTAATTGACGAGCTTCATTCAGGCGCTTTTTAGCATTACTTTGCAAATAGCTATACTGCATATCCTCAAAAAGAACCTTTCGCATCCGTTCAAGAACTTTTGTATGAATATTGCTACTGCCACCATGCCAAGAAATTTTAGCTTGACCTTGCGCTTGCTTGACAAAAACCGTTTTTGTTTTAACATCGCTATCCAAAACTTCCCACGTTCTCCCTGCCAAGGCAAAGCAATTGCCAACAGGTGGAGGCATCAGGATACTGCCAATTTCCATCGATTCATCCCTAACAGCATACTCAACCGTGTCGGAAAAAACGGCGTAAAAATGAAAATTTTTTACAATTTTCTCCCCAGCTAATCCGATAATTAATTTGTCTCCCTCAGTCTGCTGAAGGTGGTCAATTCCTATCAAGTTTCGGAGCAATTGCCTAAAATCATCTTTAGATATAGCTGCAAAGGGTGGTAAGGCTAAAACTTGCTGAGCTAAAGCTGCGGGAGAGAGTTCCTCCAGCGCTGCTAAAATACTCATTGTTTGGTGATATAAAAGGCTAAAAGGATATTTAACCGGCTTGATTGGCTCAATCCAGCGTTCTTCTAAGTAAAGTTGGATAATCGCGATAGCTTGCAACAGTTGCCAAGGAATTTGATTAGGAAGCGATTCCTCTGTTGATAGTTCTTCCTCCGCGCAAACAAACCGCATATCTGCCGCACTTCCTCGCCTTCCCGAACGTCCCAATCTCTGCAAGAAACTGGATACAGATAAAGGCGCGTTTAATTGAATGACTCGCTCTAATTGACCGAGATCGATTCCTAATTCAAGCGTGATAGTTGCAGCAGTAACAGATGGAACTTTGGTATCGCGCATCGCATCCTCAGCCGCTTCCCTTAAGGAGGTAGAAATACTGCCATGATGGACGTGATAAATATCTGGTAATCCTTCAGCTTCGGCTATTTCACGCAGGCTGGCAATCACTGATTCTGTATCTGAGCGATTGTTAGCAAAGATCAGGCTTTTTCGAGATTTAGTGATATCAAAGATATGCCTGTAGTAAGGACTAACAACTAAATCATCAGTCTCATCTGTTTCAACGGGAGAAACAAAAAAATGCTCTAAAGCCAGATTGATTTTTCGTTTTCCTCCCTCGATATCCGGAGTAATGACTGGCGTTTCAGTTCCCAGTCGCAGCCAGTCTTCAGCGAGTGAATAATCGCCAAGGGTAGCTGATAAACCAATCCGACGGGTGGGATTTTTTACAAATTTTGAAAGGCGTGCCAACTGGCAGAGAATTTGGCAACCCCGTTCGGAACCCATAAAGGCATGGATTTCATCAATAATGACAAAACGTAAGTCTCCGAACAAGCGAAACAGTTGAGTATTTTTATTAATTAAGAGACTTTCTAAAGATTCTGGCGTTATTTGCAGAATCCCTTTGGGATCTTTTAGGAGTTGTTTCTTCCGAGCCTGAGAAACATCGCCGTGCCAGTGCCAGACTGGAATATCTGCTTCTTTTAAAAGGTCATTTAGACGCTCAAATTGGTCGTTGATTAACGCTTTTATCGGGCTAATATAAAGTGCCCCAATCGTTGTAGATGGGTTTTGATGTAATAAAGTTAGAACGGGAAGAAAAGCTGCTTCTGTTTTCCCGGATGCGGTTCCGGCGGCGATTAACAAGTGAGCATCTGTTTCAAAAATAACCTTACAGGCTTCAACTTGAACGTCTCTTAATTCAGTCCAATCTTGGGTGTAAATGTATTCTTGAATAAAAGGCGCTAATTTAGCAAAAGCCTGTTCGCTCATAGGGTAAATTCTGCAAATTCAGTATTCCCATCTACCTCTGGGTTTTTGCCAGGAGAAGTCGGTTTAAAATTGGAACCATGAATGAGTTCTCTGAAAGAGATGTTGGGGTTTTGTTGAAGGATATTCAAAATACTGATAAAATCGCGGACAACTTCACGGGGTGTCAAGAATTTGTCTGCACCTAAGCGATTGATAACTTCTTGCATAAACTCTTGCAAGTCACTCGGTTTCAGAGTTTTATTATAGTTGTAATGAGTAGCATGAATATCCACCAATCGGTGCAAAAGCTCGGATATATTTTGCTGGGTTAATATTTCTAGCTGGATGACGGGTGCTGAGGTATCCTGATGACCTCCTTTGACACGGCTGCTTAAGCGCGATCGCAATGCTTCATCACTGTATAACCCCCGGCGTTTGTCCTCCACAAATTCTGGCGTTCCTCCGATAAAAATGCCGAGATTTTCTGCTCTTCCCTGCATCGTATCGTTGAACATTGCCAATAGCTTATCGTAGTTTTTTTGACGGGAAGCGGTATGAGTAATTTTGTACAAATGAACGGCTTCATCCACCAAAATTAAAAGCCCTTTGTAGCCAATATCTGAAACAAACTTTGCAACTAGCTTGATGTAGTCATACCAAGTTTCATCGTCAATGATGACACGTACTCCCAGCGCGGTTTTTGCCTCAGTCTTCGTCCCAAATTCCCCTCGAAGCCAACGTAGCGCTGCTTCCTTTTTATCATCATCCTCCGAACGATAGCCGCGCCAATAGGCGATGATGACATTCGCAAAGTCAAACCCGTGAACTAAGCCTTCTATATCCTTAACGACTTCCCGAATTTTCTCTTCTACTTTATCGTCAAACCCAGTGTCGTTGGGTCTCATCCCGCTTTCTTGTGCAACTTGGTTTTGAATATTATTAATCCATCCTTCCAAAATGGGTGTGAAAGCGCCACCTTCTGGGCGAATTTTGGTGGAAAGATTCTGCATTAATTCCCGATAAGTTGCAACCCCTTTTCCGTCAGTTCCTGCGAGTCGCCGTTCGGGAGATAAATCAGCATCAGCTACTACGAAACCTCTTTCCATCGCGTGATTGCGAATCAGTTGTAGCATAAAGCTTTTACCGGAACCATAGCGTCCTACAACGAAGCGAAACCCGGCACCGCCTTCGCCAATATTATCGAAATCCTGTAAAATAGCTTTGACTTCTTTTTCGCGTCCCACAGCAATATGTTCCAGACCGATTCTAGGAACAACACCTGCACCAAGAGAACTGATTAAAGCATTCGATATTCTTTTGGTAATTTTGATTTTTGTCATGATTTAAAATAATTTATTTGTTGCTATATAGGCGGACAAAGCTTTGACGTTTCTCATTCTGTCTCACCTACGAGGAATGAGGTGAGGTTTTTGATTCGGTTTACTTAGGTTTTATAATAAATTTTGATAAATTGTTAGTTTTATAAAACTAAGTTTCGAGCATCTTCTTCACTTTTGTCAAGTGTTCTTCTGCGATCGCAGGCGGAATCGATGCTGAACCTGGTTCAATGATAAAATCGCCAATGGTATCTATAGCACGTTCGTTTATTGCATCTATCAATAGTTGAGGCATGGTTATATTTATCTCAGCAATTTTCTTGAGCGTTGCACTTGGATTGTTTTGCTCTACTATGGCTTTGATTATCTGAATATCATCATTTGTAAGTTTTGTTTTTAGAGCATTCCATTCCGCTGATAAATTTCCTACTGATTGTTTTTTTTGTATTTCTAAAAAAGGAATTGCCTGGGACTGCATTTTTTGAGGTTTTTTGGGATTTAAATCCCCACTTTTTAACTGCTTGTATTCCAAATTTAAAGAGGATACTTGCCCTTGCAATTGACCTAATTCTACTTTTAAAAGCCCCAGGGATTGATTCAGCGCTGCTCTTTGTGCTTCCAATATCTGAAGCTGAGTTTGTAGATTATCTACTTCTGATTGTAAAGGGCGTTTTTGTTTTTTAAGGTTAGTGACTTCTTGCTCAAGGATTGTTTTATGACTCTGATTATCTGTGACTTGATCTTGCAGCCGCTTGAGTTCTGTTTTCAGGGAATTTAAGCTGGTTTCTGTTTTCTGTCTTTCCGCTCTTGCTGCCAACAAGGATTCATTGATTTCTGCTTTTTGTCTTTCCAGAACCTCAAGTTGAGTTTGGAGAATAAACCCTTGTTCTTCTAGTTGGTATCTATAAGCTCCTAAAGTGGATACTTCCCGATTAATCACCTCTCTTCGGTTATAACTTTCTGCTATTTGTCCGTGCAGTTGGTTTAGGCTTGACTCCAAATAATAGAGATCATCTTCTAAGTTTTGTCTTTCATCGGAAATCGCTTGAATTTCATTTTGTAGAAAAAACTTCTGCTTTCTTTGTTTAATTTGTACAACAATAGCTCCTGCATAAGTAGCAGGTAGAGTAATTAAACCTGTAACCAAGGCTTTCGGGAAATCTCGGTTAGCAATAAGGCTCAGGAAAAAGCTCACACCGAAGGCAATTAAACCTAGTAAAATCCGATTGCTTACCTTAACCGATCGCATATCATTTTTTGTGAGATAAAGTCAGCATTTCCCAAGTTCTAATTCATACGAACAGAATTCTAATTATGTGTTTAATCTACGAGATTCTGAACCAGTAACAGCTAAATCTGCCCTGAGAAAGTCAATGAATTGCCGTGCTGTACGTCCAGAACGCCCGTTGTGGCGAGTTGCCCACTGTAAGGCACGATATTCTAAATCTTCCTGAGTGAGGGAAATGTCGGCTTGGGTTGCGAGATGGCGAACAATGCTTAGGTAGGTGTTCTGATCGGCGGGTTCAAAGGTTAAAGTCAGACCAAAGCGATCGCTAAACGACAGCTTTTCCTGAACCGTATCCCAGGCGTGAATTTCTTCATTGTCCTTGGGACGAGGGCGATCGCTAAAAAATTCTCGAATCAGATGCCGCCGATTGGAAGTCGCATAAACCACCACATTTTGAGGACGTGCGGTTAAATTCCCCTCCAGCACCACTTTAAGAGCTTTGAAAGCGTCGTCATCCTCCTCAAAGGAGAGATCGTCAACAAAGATGATGAACTTCTGAGGCACACCCCGCAACTGCTCGACAATGGTTGGTAAATCTTTCAACTCAGATTTGGCAACTTCGACGAGGCGGAGGTTGCCCGTATCAGGCTCATTTAACAACCCCTTCACCAAAGAAGATTTGCCGCTACCACGACTGCCGTAGAGCAAAACGTGCAAAGCTGGATGACCGGCAAGTAAAAATTTTGTATTCTTCAGCAAAGAGTCTTTCTGAGACTCGTAGCCGACTAATTCTGGAAGCTGCACGGGATCGGCATAGGAAATGCCTACTAACTGCCCAGATTGCCAGCGTAACGCCCGATAAGAAGCAAACAGCCCCGTTCCGTATTGCTGATAATGAGCGGCTAAAGATTCCAGCACATCTACCCAATTTTCTGACATTTGGAATTTCTCCCAAATGGGCAATTCGTGAATTGCACCTACCCTATCCTGCTGCTGGTTCCAGGCGACTGGTGCCGCGAGTAACTTGGCTGCGGCCTGCACCCACCGGCTCAACTGGTCGCTACTGCAATTGTAGAGGCTCTGCAAGGCTTGTAAATCGTGCTGGGCAGCAGCTACCAGCGCCGGAGGCAGTAAAGACGATTGCTGGACTTGCTTGCTAAAAGGATTGTCAGTTCTGAGAATTTGGGTAATTAGGTAGTCTTGCCAACCTTGATTTCTGGCGGCTAAAGCTTGAAACCAAGTGCCGTAAGCTTGCAGGCAAGCCAGTCCATTGGTGTTGCTGCTGCTTAAGGCTTGTAGCAGATTCAGGAAAGCCGTGCCGACTTCCCCACGGAGGACGGATTGATAAAGTAACAGAGAAGCAGCTTGACGTTGCAGAAATTCGATTGAAGCGATCGCTTGAGTATCCATTAATCAACTGAGTGGTGTATCTCAGCTATGGTAAATTGTCTCCCGACGCTAGAAATAAGTTCTACTCAAGCAATGAGGTTTTAACGAGATGAATCTGGGTACTATCGCCGCGATCGCTTACGGAATTTTAGCCATTGTCGGCGGCATCATGGGCTACTCTCAAGCTCAAAGCAAAGCGTCGCTGATTTCTGGCAGTATCAGCGGCTTATTACTCGTTCTCGGCGGCGTGATGCTATTGCAGGGACAAGCGTGGGGGCTGATTTTAGCAACTGTTGTCACCGCTGTTCTCATCATTGTCTTTGCCATCCGGTTGTTTAAAACTCGCAAATTTATGCCTGCGGGATTAATGACGCTCTTAGGTTTGGCGGCGCTGGCGGTGATGATTCAACAACTGGTTGCGATCGCGTAGCGGCGCTTCTAGCTTTCTGGATCTATCCCAAGCGATCGTGCCTGCTTTATTGGCACGCTCTCCAAAATTAACACCCTTCATTCTTAAATCAGCTAAGCCATCAAAAAACTCAGAGAATCCGGCAACATTTCAATTTAGTAGCGACGGCAGGGAACACTAACCTTAGCGAAGCTTTTGCCCACATAGTCGCTTAAGGAGCTACCCATGAGTACCGTCAAAATTCAAGCTACTGAATATCCTATTCAGAAAGTATTTAGCAATGATTTTGTCTTCACCATTCCCCTGTACCAGCGTCCCTACGCCTGGACTACTGAGCAAGCTGGCGAATTGCTTCAAGACCTAATTGTATCCTTAGGTGATGGTAACGAGCCAATTGATGATATAAATCCCTACTTCCTGGGCAGCATTGTACTAATAAAGGCAGATAAACCAGACGCTCAAGTTGTTGATGGTCAACAACGTCTGTCAACGCTAACTATACTACTTTCAGCTCTGCGGACGTTAGTACAGCCCAAATATGCCAATGCCTTAACTAAGTTGCTCTACGAAGAAAGCGACCCAATCCTTGGCTACCCTAACCGATACCGTTTGACTTTGGCAAAGCGAGATGCAGAGTTTTTCAAGGAATACATTCAGGATGAAGGCGGTATTAGCAAACTGGAATCTTTACACTCAACTGCGCTTTCAGATAGTCGTAAAAATATTAAAGAAAACGCGCTATTATTCCTGAAAGAGCTAGGGAGATTTTCCGAATCTCAGCGGGTTCGGCTCGTGCAATTCATTATTACAAGATGTTTTCTGGTAGTAGTTTCAACACCAGACTTAGAATCTGCATATCGGATATTTTCTGTGCTGAATGGTCGGGGTCTAGACCTGTCACTTCCCGATATTTTAAAAGCCGAGATTATCGGGCAAATTCCTGATGACCAAAAGGAAGCATACACTTGCAAATGGGAAGATATCCAAGAGAAACTAGGTCGGGAGACGTTTGAAGACCTTTTTTCATACATTCGCATGATTGCTCGTAAGGCAAAACTCACTGGTAGCATCCTCAAGGAATACCGTGAACATATTAAACCTTGGAATAATTCTCAGGAGTTTATCAAGACAACTTTATGCCCTTTAGCTGATGCTTTCTACAAAATTAAGAATACAAACTATGTAAGCGATAAACACGCCGAAGAAGTAAATAAACTGTTTAAGCAGTTAAATGATATCGATAATTCCGACTGGATACCTCCAGCTATTCTCTATCTCTCTCGTAACCACAGCCATCCTGAGCGATTGGTGAAATTCTTTACTGAATTAGAACGTCTTGCGGCGGGTTTGATGATTAAACGGGCAAATATTAACGAACGCATTGAACGCTATCGTCGCTTGCTAACTGCCATTGAGCATGAGGAAGATTTATATACACCCGATTCACCACTCCAAATTACATCAGAAGAAAAGAATGATATTCTCAAAATGTTGGATGGCGACCTCTACCTGACTCAAAAAATTCGTTTATTTGTATTGCTACGTCTAGATGCGGCTCTGTCAGAAGGTGAAGCCTCATACAACTTTCCCACCATTACTGTCGAGCATATATTACCGCAAAATCCTGCCCATGATAGTCTGTGGGTGAAGTCCTTTACAAGCTTGGAAGAACGCGAAAAATATGTGCATCGTTTAGGAAATCTGGCTTTACTCTCTTGTTATAAAAACAGTGAAGCGCAAAATTATGACTTTGATGTGAAAAAGCAAAAGTATTTCACCACTAAAAAAGGTGTTTCTCCTTTTGCGCTAACAACTCAAGTGCTAATGGAACAGGAATGGACACCCGAAGTCATTGAGGCGCGGCAGAAAAAGCTTATCGGCGTTCTCCAGCAAGTCTGGCGCTTAGAGTAGTAGGCTAACGCCAAGGCGATCGCTTCCTCATTTTCTCTAGTCCAGAGCGCGATCGCTCCTACTTTTTCTGAAGTTTAGATGTGCCTAAACCATCTGCCGAAGTGGAATCTCAATAATAAACTCCGCTCCTCCTCCCGGAGCTGAGAGACATTGCAATTGACCGTTGTGCTTTTCTACAACAATCTGGTAGCTAATTGCCAAACCCAGTCCAGTGCCTTTGCCAATGGCTTTGGTAGTAAAAAAGGGATTAAATAGCTGTTGTCTCACCGCCTCTGTCATTCCAGAGCCATTATCCGCAATTTTGATAACGACGCGATCGCACTCTAGTACCTCGGTGCGAATTTTGATCCAGCTGGGATTTGCCTTGATTTCGGAAAGCGATCGCTGTTTGTTATACTCATCCAACGCATCAATGGCATTCGCGATCAGATTCATAAACACTTGATTGAGCTGTCCTGCGTAGCACTCGACTTTAGGTAAGTGCCCGTACTCCTTAATTATCTGAATGTTGGGATGATCCGGTTTTGCTTTCAGGCGGTTATGCAGAATCATCAGGGTACTATCAATTCCTTCGTGAATATCAACCGCCTTCATTTCAGCTTCGTCAATTCGCGAAAAATTCCGCAAGCTAAGAACAATTTCCCGGATGCGATCTGCTCCCACCTTCATTGATGACAACAGGTTAGGAAAATCTTCTATCATAAAATCTAGGTCAATCGCTTCTATCTCTTCCTGAATTTCTGGCGTTGAGTTCGGGTATTGCTGATGATAGAGCCGCAATAGATTTAATAAGTCTTGGGTGTATTCTCTGACATGGGTGAGATTCCCAAAGATAAAGTTAACTGGGTTATTAATTTCGTGAGCAATCCCTGCAACCAATTGTCCTAAACTGGACATTTTTTCGCTTTGAATTAATTGACCTTGAGTACGTTGGAGTTCTTGGAGAGTATGTTCTAGCTGCTGATTTTTTTCTTTTAACTGAACTTCTTTCTCCTGACGGGCTTCCTCAGCTTGTTTGCGAGCAGTAATATCCATCACGGTGGCACCAAGAGCCATCGGCTTGCCATCTTCTCCAGGTATGGGAAATTGAGAAGTCAACCAGTGCATCAGGACGCCTGGATTGCCAGGTAATTCACCGCACGTCTCCATGTTGAGAATCGCTTCGCCTGTCGTCAGTACTTTGCGTAATGTCGATTCGATCGCTTGTGCAGCGTCGGGCAAGACTTCAGCCAGGGATCTTCCTAAATGTTCTTCTACAGACACGCCATTGAAGTGTGCTAGCGCTTCGTTGATTTGCAGATATCGCATCTGGTCGTCAAGAATACAGAGTCCGACCGGCGCAACGTTAATAAATGAGTTCAAAAGCTGCTCGCGCCGCGCTAATTCTTTTTCCAACGCCCTACGATCGCTAATGTCTCGCGACATCCCAATCAAACCGATAACGTTTCCTTGGGGATCGCGGTAGATGTTTTTTGTTGAGAGATACGTCACCGCGATGTCATTGATATAGACAATTTCCTCTAACGTCTGAGTTGTCCCAGAAGCCATAATTCTGCGGTCAGTCTCCATAAGTTGAGGGGCGACCTCAGGTGGAAATACCTCGGAGTCATCCTTCCCAATCATCTCCTCTACAGACTTGCCAAGGAGGTGGGCACCAGTGGAGTTGATCATTAAGTAGCGACCCTGAAGATCCTTGATAAAAATGATATCAGTCGTTCCTTCAATGACTGCATTCAAGAGGTTATAGCTTACTTGGAGCGCCTCCTCTGTCTCCTGGTGTTCGGCAATTCGCTGGTGTAATTGCTCGTTCAGTTGACTCAGCTCGATCGTGCGCTCCTCAACTCTATCTTCTAGCTCTTGATTCACCTGTTTCAGTGCTGCTTCTGCTCGGTGGCGCTGGCTGTCAACCGCATTCAGGAATCTGGCATTCCACCAAATTAAAAAGGCAAAAATAACTACGTTAAAGACGCCAAAAAGAGCCAGCCCAAGTTCGCTGTCATAAATCTGAGATTGGTAGCCGCATAATATGAACCAGCCCAGCACTGAGGGAATGCCAATCGCGGCTGGCGACATCCGCCGCACCATCAATCCGCCTGCTTTGTCGCTTGTAACAACTGTCATTAGTCCTCGATCTGGACAAGCAAACAGGACTCCGGTGGAAAGCAGGATGAATGCGATCGCTGTGTGCAACGCCACACCTGTGTTGTAACTCTTGCCGTACAACGAGGTGATGCCGTAGATATAGCCCAAAAGACCCAGAAAACCAATCAAAAACCCGCCTAAGCTAAAGCATTGAGCCGGACGGTACGCTCTTTTAGATAACAGCAGAAGGGCAGAGCCAAGCATGAAAAAGCTCAGGGCACTATTGGGAGACATTCGCCCTGGTGCAGAGGTGCCAACAGCGCCTGCTGGGTCTTTAAACAGCAGTTCGTCAATTCCTAGATTCCATCCAAACCCATACTCAATTAGTGTCAATAAACCGATTAAAATGACGATGATCGCCAACACTTGAGAAAGGTCAAACGAAGACTTTCTCCGGTTATCTTTTGTCTTTTGTCTTCTGTGTTCCGCGTCGTGCCACAAACACAAAGACAATCCACTCAGAATAAAGGCTATGCTTGTGTTGGCTTTCATGCTTACCAGCCCTGGCAAAATGCTTTTAAGGGCTGTAATATCTAATATCCAGCCCAGTAAAACAACACATCCAATTAGGGTGACAATAATACCGGCTTTTCTGGAGTAGGATTGTGGAAATTCGATAAACTCCGTCTTTTTAATCATAAGAAGCGGACTCTTGCAAATATCAATAACTGACTAATTATTAACTTTTAATAGAAAAAACCTTTTGAGCTTTCCTAGATAAATTTACACAAATTACCAAAATACTACAATTTATCGTTCGTGCCTAAATATAGGCTAAACTTAAATTTATTCCTAATAAACATAGGATAGATTTACTAATTATAAAACCGTATTTACATTGACTATTTGTCCGTTTTTTACGAAAAAGTCAGTAAATTCACAGATAAATGTTCTGACCTTGTTCTGAACTATTGTAAAAAGAACCATTTAGCGATCGCTTTTGTATTTATTGCAAGGACGCTAGCGAATCAAGAAGCCCATAACCCAGCCTAGTCAAGCAATCTTGAAAAGATTTAATCCATTCTTTTGCTTTCGCTCCTTAATCAGGTGGCAAGGCAACAAATAGCATCTCTGAGCTATCCTGGAATCGCCAGATAGCAAAAGTTGACAAAATGCACTGGATATTAACCGAATCTTTAAGCGTAGAAAATTTAACAGTAGCGATCGCGGGTTTACCGGCATCTTTGCAAGGCACAAAGCTAGTGCAACTGTCTGATTTGCACTACGATGGCAAGCGATTATCCGAAACACTACTCGCAGAGGCAATTGAAGTCAGCAATCAACTCGAACCCGACCTGGTTTTGTTGACTGGCGACTTCGTGACTGATGACCCATCTCCCATTCACGCCCTAGTGCAACGGCTAAAACACTTGCAAGGTCGCGCTGGTGTCTATGCCGTACTGGGCAACCACGATAATTATTATCGTCATTCAAAACAAGTGGTGCAAGACGCCCTGACTAGCATTGGGATTCATGTACTCTGCAATGAAATTGCTTATCCATTGGGAAAAGAATTGCCCTTCGTCGGACTTGCTGATTTTTGGTCGCGGGACTTTAATCCAGCGCCAGTGATGAATCAACTCGATCGGGATACACCCCGAATCGTCTTATCTCACAACCCAGATACTGCCGAGATTTTGCAAGAATGGCGGGTGGATTTGCAACTGTCGGGTCATACTCACGGCGGTCAAGTAGTAATTCCTGGGTATGGTCCAGCGCCGCAACTCCTGCAAAACTTCCGTCACCTGATTCCCAAACCGATGCAGCGTTGGGTGCCTTTTATGAAGGAATGCAATAAAGTGGTAGAGCGTTGGGAATGGGCGCAGGGGTGGCATCAGGTGGGAAAAAACCAGCTATATGTGAATCGGGGGCTGGGAACCTATTGGCCCGGACGCCTATTTTGTCCGCCAGAAGTCACGGCGATCGCGCTGGTGGATCAAAAATAGTTTTTAGTTGTTAGATCAGGAATTTATGTTCTCGTTCATCCGGTCAGATTTATCTCAGTTACGCGCCTATATGCCCCACCCAGGCGGCGCATCAGGAAGTCCAGTCACGGGTTCAATTCCAATCGATCGGCTGGATACCAATGAATGTCCTTTTGATTTACCAAAAGAATTAAAAGAAAAATTGGCATGGACTTATCAGCAGCTAATTGAGACGAATCGCTATCCTGATGGCAGTCATGCCCAACTCAAAGAAGCGATCGCCCAATACGCGAACGAATCCTTAGATGCCTCCATTACCCCAGCCAATATCTCTGTCGGTAACGGTTCCGATGAACTTATTCGTTCCCTCCTGATTGCCACCTGTCTCGGCAACGAAGGCTCGATTTTGGTCGCCGATCCCACCTTCTCCATGTACGCGATTCTGGCTCATACCCTAGGCATTCCTGTGATGAATGTCGGGCGTAAGGAAGCGAATTTTGAAATGGATCTTGCCGCTGCCCAAAAAGCCCTTGAGGAAACCCAGAATCCGCCAATCCGAGTGGTATTTGTCGTTCATCCCAACTCCCCCACCGCCAACGCCTTAACTACTGCTGAATTGGAATGGCTGCGGAGTTTGCCAGAGCATATTTTGGTGGTCATTGACGAAGCTTATTTTGAATTTAGCCAGACAACCGTGGTGGGTGAATTGTCGCAGCATCCAAACTGGGTGGTACTCAGAACATTTTCCAAGGCGTTTCGGCTGGCAGCACTGCGACTAGGATATGCGATCGCTCACCCAGAACTCATCGTCGCCCTCGAAAAAGTCCGTCTCCCCTACAATCTCCCCAGCTTCACCCAAGCTGCCGCTTTACTTGCCCTTTCCCAGCGGCAACTGCTACTTAGCTGCATTCCCCAAATTCTTAGCGAACGAGAAAAGTTACTCGATTTTCTCAAAGAGCAACAGGATTTACAAGTTTGGCCCAGTGCCTCAAACTTCATCTACCTGCGTCTCCCGACAGAGGAAGCCCTGACTCGATTGGCGCAGCAACTCAAAGAACAGGGAACCTTAGTTCGTCACACCGGCGGCGGCATTCGTCTGACGGTAGGCAGTGAAGAAGAAAATGAGCGATCGCGCCAGCATCTCCTGGCAGCCTTAAAAGCAATCAACTAAGCAGGATTAATTAAAAATTAAAAACTAGGAAGTTTTTAATTTTTAATTAATCCTCCAAATCCCGTGCCCTGCGGATAGTATCTGGCAACACCCCCACCAACAGCGCAAAGGCATCGTCAGGTACTTGCGTCAGCGTCTCCGTGCCAAAGAACTGCTTAAACTGTTCGAGGATCTTCTGTGCTCGTTGCAGCGGCACGGGGTTATCCGTAATTTGTTTCGTGAGTCTAATCCACTGTCTCCGAATCAAATAAGCATTCTGCCGTTCCTGAGCGGATTCAGGAGTTACCAATGACAAATTGCCCACTGGCAACACCCATTTCGCATCCACATCAAACAATCCGCCCACAGCCGCTCCTGGCCCAGCAAACTCTGCATGGTAGTGTTTGTAGAGGATCAAGCCATTCCGACGGCGACTATTCACGATCAACAGATGTTTATCATGCAGCTGATTAAGGATATCAGACGATTCCTCGTCAGGGTTCGGGCTTTCATTATTCATGCCATTAGAGCCTTGAGAGCGGGCGACACAGGTAGGGCTTTGATTGGCATCCGCTTTGTATAGGACAGTCTGGTAGCGCTGTTGGTTGTCGCTATCCATGTCAACTCTTACTGCTATATTTTTTCTTTGGGCATGCACCCGAACCGGAAGCACAGAGACAAACCCAAGTCTGTTAGTTCTGGATGGATTGCAAGCTTGAGATTCAGTTTGCCATCTATTATGTATGTAAACAATAATTACATTATCAAAACATTTGACATTAGTATAAGTCACCAAGCGGTAATTCTTAATTTTATTTTATGGCATCTTGTCCGAGCGCAGGAAATATACCAGCCAGTAGTCGCCCACAACCTTACTATGTTGGGTATTCTTCAATAATCTACCCCCAAAAGTGACAATTGTTTAAAGTTAATGTGAAGTTGCGACAAGCAAGAGTCACTGACTGATTTAAAGACTGATTGAATTGATTAAACGTCTTTTCTAGCTAGCAATTTTCAACCCAATCATCCTCAAATCTAGAGAATCTCAGGGAGGCGAGGGGAGGGTTATTTTAGCTTCCACAAGGCAAGTGTTTGTGCAAGAACAGCCGTCGAGGACGCCCCAGCAGCCAGTCACTCCAGCTGGGATCGCTATGGTGTAGGTGATATCCCGCCTTCAGATAAAGCTGCCGTGCTTGATGATTGTTTTCTAACACGTGCAGGTAGAGGTCGCAGAATCCCCATTCCACTGCGGTTCGTTCGCAGCGCAGCAGTAACTGCTGCGCGACTCCCCGTCGCCGACACGAGCGGTGGACAGCCAAATTCGAGATGTAAGGATATTGAGAACTCCACGGTTGCCAGGAACAGGGACGAAGCCCCATTTCAACCGTCCCCACCACGGAATCAGCATTTGTTCCTTGGCGTTCTTGTGCTTTTGGGGACGGGGATGAATCCTCTCCTCTCCCCTGATTGGTACTACCCGGAGCGACAGCGGCTAAACAGATGTAATTCGGAGGAATCAAGCGCAGTCGATTGCGTAAATCTTCGTAAATTCCTAGTCGAAATAACGGATAGGCCAAAGCCCAAATTCCTGACCGAGGGTGAAAGCTATCTGCCAGGATCTCGGTGAGGCTGGTCACATCATTTTGGTGGGCTGCCCGGATGATAAAGTGAGAGGCACCATTCGGTTGTGCGGCTCTTTCAGGTTGGCGGTGCAAGAGTGGAAAGCAGGGATTCACAGCCGAGCGTAAATTGGATATCTAGCAGGTTTCATCCTAGATCATTTTGCAGTGATTTTTGCAGGTTTAAGATCGGGGTACTGGAGCAAAATGAATTAACTGGGAAGATTGACAAGTTGCTGGGCTGGAGAGTTTCTAGGTTGCCCTAGCCGGGAAGAATGCCTACCTTAGGCAAAGCTTCTTTTGTTCCAGCAAGGATACTATTGTACAAGGAGTGCATCGGCCTAGGGAAAATTGGCATCGGACGGTAGAGCCAGCATCGCTATCCTGTCCGGAGCAGCAGCGCTCGTCCAGGTATTTCTCTAACAGCCTGTTATCGATCAATTTCGGAGCAGGGGATATGGAAGCGCGATCGCAGTAGTTATAACTGAGATCCACGCCCAAACGTTAAAGTCAGAAATGAAGAGCGGGTATTTTAAATAAAAAGTAAGTGACAAGTGCATTTTCTCCCCAAAAAGTTATTGAACTGGGTAGGTTCGTTGTCAGTCGTCTGACGACCATAAGCATTGCCTACACCCTACCCCTATTTCTCAGGAACCGCTGTTGGGTAGGACCAAGGCTTCCCCGCAAGGGGAGCGGGGAGCATGAGCCAGAACCGGGGTGTTTCTCGAAAATCGACACCAGAAGGTACAGCAGTACTGAAACTGAAAAATTAAGATTAATTAGGGTGCAACCAGGCAATTTCCACAGCTTCCGGATTCGGAAACAGTGGGATGCGGATAGTAGCTTGGATAGGGAGCGTCTATCTTTATCTCCCATCTGCTTTTCCATCTCAATCGCTGGAATAATCTGTGCATGAAATGGAGACTGTTTTGCATTTGCATGGGCGTAGGCATGAGCTGCACCATACTACAGCAGGAGAGCGGGGCATGAAATCCCAAGCCAGTAAAAAGCCCAAAATTCTGGTCGTCGATGACGAACCCGATAACCTCGACCTGCTCTATCGCACTTTTCATCGAGAATATAAGGTACTCAGGGCAGATAACGGCCCTGCGGCGCTGGAGATTCTGGCGCATGAGGGGGATGTTGCCGTGATCATCTCGGATCAGCGGATGCCCCTGATGAGCGGCACAGAATTTCTGAGCCTCACCGCCACCCAGTACCCAGATATTATCCGGATTATTTTGACGGGTTACACCGATGTGGAAGATTTGGTGGAAGCTATCAACGCCGGAAAGGTCTTCAAGTACGTCACCAAACCCTGGGATGCAGCTGAGCTAAAAGCGCTGGTGCAGCAGGCAATGGATACCCACAACGTTTTGAAGGTTCGGACTGAGGAACTGTGCCGGACGCTGCGCCGCGAATCGCTGCTCAATACAGTCACGAATACCATTCGCAACGCCCAGTACCGGCGGGGCGGTTCGCCCCTTCAGCAAGTCCTCCAGACGATTGTGGAAACCGTGGGTCATATGCTGGAGGTCAGCGTGTGCATTTTGCGTCCCTTCCAGGAGGATGGGATGGCAGATGAAGGATTCATTTATCAGCGACAAGAGGCAAAAGGCAAGCGGCAATCCTCAGGACTCATCATTTCCGAACTGAGTCCATCGTCAGGACAGAGAACGGCAGGACAAAGGACGGAGGAAGAAGGCGGGAGTCAGGAGTCACTAGAATATACGGCTCCGTCTTCAGTTTTGCTCCCTGAGTCTTCTTTGGGAGAGAGCGAGACTGGGCAGCACAATGAAGATCCCCACTCAGTCTTGAGTCTTCAGTCCTCAGTTCTCAGTCAGTTAGTGTGGGAAACGCACGATGTAGAAGTCATTAATGATGTCGAAACAGATGAGCGACTTCCAGGCGATACCCCTGTAATTAGGCAACGCCTAGAGGCAATGCGACAGGCAGATATTCACTCTAGCTTGGTGGTGCCGCTGTATTGCCAACTGGAATTGATGGCAGTTCTGGCGCTGCACCAGTGCGGACAGCCGCGCGTCTGGCAGGATGATGAGATTCAGTTGGTGGTGATGGTGGCGGATCAAGCGGCTCTGGCTCTTTCCCAGGCGCGGGCTTACGAACAGGTTTCTCGACTTGCACAAAGAGAGGCCCTTGTCAATACGATTACAACGGCAATCCGCTCTAGCCTTGACCCGCAGGACATCTTTGCAGCAATTACGCAACAGTTGGGACAAGCCTTGCAAGTGGATGGCTGTGCCCTGTCGCTGTGGCGGAGAGAGGATGAGTTTGTTCAGTGCGTGGGCTTGTATGACGGGGCAGAAAGCCTGGTGCTGGATACATCGGTGAGCGAGGACCCGATTTTCGACCGTACGAGCGAAGCATTTGTCACCAAAATGCAATTAGCTCCGCATCTCGGCAATCATACTTCGCTGCAAGCGAAGAATCCTCAATTACCCCACTCGGTTGTCCCAATTGCCGGAAATCCGGTGTTGCAACAGCTGCTAAATACACAAAACCCCGTGGCAGTCCACGATCTGGATCGGAACCCCGAAATGAACGGGTTCGATCTCCCTCTGCGGAGTCCGGCGCGGGCGCTGTTGGTGGTCCCGTTACTCTCCGATGGTCAGATTATTGGTAGCATTACCTTGCGCCAAACGAACCGACCTCGCCGCTGGCACGCTTCAGAGGTTGAATTAGCTCAGGCGGTGGCAGCACAGGCAGCGATCGCAGTCACGCAGTCCCGACTGTATCAAAAAACTCGGCAGCAGGCGGAGCGGTTACTGGAATTAGACCGGCAGAAAACCGAGTTTTTCCAGAACGTTTCTCACGAATTTCGCACGCCGCTGACTCTGATGCTAGGGCCGTTAGAGTCAGCGGTTAATCAGCATCAGGATATGCCCTACGATCAAGCTGCGATCGCCCTACGCAACTCCCGCCGCTTACTGCGACTGGTCAATCAACTACTGGATATCCAACGACTCGACGCCGGTCGAATGCAAGCCAGTTTCCGTCCTTGTAACTTAGTAGAATTTATCGAAACCATTGTCGAAGCTTTTCGCCCCTACTGCGAGAAAAAAGGCTTGCAGCTGACACTCGAAATGAAACCCTGTCAGCCAGTTTATTTAGATTTAGAAAGATTTGACAAGGTACTCTACAACCTTTTATCCAATGCTATGAAATTTACCGAAGCGGGAGGTACCATAGCCGTGCTGGTGCAACCCGCTGGAGATCACGTCCGAATCCAGGTTTCAGACACTGGCATTGGCATTCGCCCGGAACAAATCCCCCATCTGTTCGAGCGCTTCCGTCAAGCGGAAGGGTCAGTCAACCGCTCCTATGAAGGCAGTGGCTTGGGTTTAGCGCTGGTGAAAGAATTGGTGGAACTCCACGGCGGTCAAATTTCTGTCGAGTCGGTTTACCGAGAAGGCAGCACCTTTACCGTTTGGCTGCAAACTGGAACCGCACACCTACCGCTGGATCAGGTGTTGGAAGTGCCAACTGAAGTCCAATCCAATCGCGCTGCTGTGGAACTGGCAGATTTGGAGGTGGAAGAAGAAACTGGAGACTGGGAACTTTTGAGACAGGATGAAGCAGCATCTTCTCCGAATTCACTACCTACGGAGTCGCAACCACTATCCGCCTCCAGCGTCAATTCCTCCGTCATTCACACCGTTTTAGTGGTGGACGACAATCCAGATTTACGAGCTTATGTGTCTCGGATTTTGCTAAATGATGGCTATCAAGTTTGCATGGCTCGCAACGGCAACGAAGGATTCGCCGTCGCTAAGGAAAGGCGACCCGATCTAATCGTGACGGATTTGATGATGCCCTTTGTGTCCGGTTTGGATATGATTCGGATGCTCCGAGAAAACCCAGAACTCAAGGGAACGCCGATTATTTTGCTCACCGCCAAAGTAGACGAAGATACTCGGATTGAAGGCACCGAGAGGGGAGCAGATGCTTATCTGGCTAAGCCATTTAACGACCGGGAATTGTTAGCGTTAGTCCACAATTTGCTAGCGCTCAAGGAAAATGAGCGCCGGGTGGTGGAGCTGAATTCTTACCTGACTGAGTCGGTGCTGAAGCGCTTTTTACCTCCAACGATGGTGCAGAAGGCGGCAAAAGGCGAACTGAAGCTGGATTTGAGTCCGGAACCTAGGTTGGTTACGGTTTTATTTAGCGACATCGTGGGTTTTACCAGTTTGGCAAATACCTTACGAGCGCGACGAGTGGCTGAGTTGCTGAATGAATATCTAGAAGCAATGACCAAAGCCGTGTTTGATAACGGTGGCACGGTGGATAAGTTTATGGGGGACGCAATTTTAGCGCTGTTTGGTGCCCCAGAGGAACTGACACCCAACGAGCAGGTACGACGGGCGATCGGTGCGGCGCGGCAAATGCACGCTTCTTTGGAGCAACTCAATCAGAAATGGTTGGAAGCAGGCATTGTCGGCACGAGCGATCGCGCACCCGTCCAGTTCCGCTGCGGCATTCACCAAGGAACTGCCGTGGTGGGAATGTTTGGAGGCAATCAACGGTCGGATTACACGGCTATCGGCCCTAGCGTGAATATTGCCTCTCGCCTTCAAGAAGCAGCGGAGCCGAATTGCATCCTGGTTTCTGCTGCCGTTGCCGATTACCTGGACGAGCAGGAAATGACCAAGTGCAGCCCACTCAAGCTCAAAGGCATCGATGAGACCGTTCTCACCTTTGCGGTTGAACTTAAAGAAAGTGCTGGGGACTGAATAAAGTGCTGAGTCCTCAGTCCTCAGCACTGTTCTCCGCTTTGCGCTTATCGTTGTGGGTGGCGCTGATTTCCACCGTCTTCGTCGCGATCGCGGGGGGACTGCTGGGCTACCTGTTGGCACGTTACCGCTTTCCCGGTCGAAACTGGGTGGATGCCATCGTCACGCTGCCCCTAATTTTGCCGCCGACGGTGGTGGGATTTTATCTGCTGGTTCTCTTTGGACGCCAGGGGTTAATCGGACGCCCTCTCTACGAAGCAACTGGTTGGACGCCCATTTTTACCTGGCAAGGCGCAGTCTTGGCGGCAAGCATTATGGCGTTACCGCTGATGGTAAAAACGACAAAAGCAGCTTTAGAAAGTGTTGACCCCGTTTACTTACAAGCTGCTGCTACCTTGGGTCAATCGAATGGACAAATACTTTGGCGGGTTTGGTTGCCTTTAGCCTGGAAAGGTATCCTTGCGGGAATTGTCCTGAGTTTTGCCCGCGCTTTAGGGGAATTTGGCGCAACTTTAATGATTGCGGGGAATATTCCCGGTGTCACGCAAACGATGCCAATGGCAATCTACGAAGCCGTTCAGTCGGGACGCGACAACATCGCCTTGATTTTGGTGGTTATTCTCAGTTCGCTGTCTCTGTTCATTCTTTTTCTGACAAATTTTCTGGAACGTAGCGGATTCAGGTGAACGTCTACTGTTTCTAACAATAAGAGTCCTTCAAGTTTTGAGAATGGCACTACCAAACCAGCGCCCCAACGATCCGGCTCAGAGTCCTCCGACTCGGCACTTACATCTCGTTAGCGCATCGGCTCCACCCCCCTTAGAGAAGCCAGATGCGATCGCCTCCCAGCAGCGAGTCGATGCCCGGAATCGGTCTACATCATCCACGCTGTGGAGTATTTACACTCTAATTTCTGTAATTGTCCATGTATTGGGGATGTGGATGTTGCAGCGGGTAATCATGGGATCTGCCAGCGTCGATGTGGCTACGGAACCCATTCCTGTTGAGCTAATTACCTCCGTTCCCTATTCCGAAGAGAGGTTAGAGCCACAAGCGGCAACTCCCCAACAAAGACAAGAGAGCGATCGCAATTTTAACGTTCCAGGTAGAAGCCCTGTACAGCAGCCGATACCCGCGCAGCCTCAAGAAAATCCTCCGGTAAATTCTCAACCGAGGATTCAGCGCTCTTTCAGAATCCGTTTAAATCCTTTCCCTCAAGCTCAAAACCCTTCGGCTAACTCGCCTTCTACCCCGCAAAGACAGCAGCCGAATTCTGATGTGGTTGCGACCAGACCCATCATCCCTACACCTGCTTTGCGCCCGCCATTGGTGCCGCAGCAACCCCCTGAAACGGGTCGTCCCTTGGGGTCATCCTCCCAAGATGCAGGAACCGCCGCACCTGCACCGCCATCTCAACCGCAGCCATCATCGTCCCAACCCGTCGAACCATCCCCAGCTCCTGTCACCCCTCCGCCAGCTCCTCCCGTACAGGCAAGCCCAGCCCCACCAGCTCCAGCTCCCATTGCACCCGCACCGCCTGCTGAGGAGGCACCAAGCGCACCGTCACCCGCACCCGCAGTGCCCGCAGCCCAAGGTAGAGGCGTTGTGGCAACTTTGTTCAATGTCCGCTCTGGTAACGCTGGCACTGATGAGCCGAACCAATTAGCCGTACCGCAGCAACAGCAGAAACAAATTCCCGACCTTGATTATCCGCTGCTAACTGGGCAAGCTCCCGACCAGCCTATCGTCTTGGAAGTTTTATTGTTGATTGATAACACGGGTAAACCGTCAGTTCAGCGAGTGCTGCAAGGAAGCGGAAATTTAAACGATTCGCAGTTTGTCAATGAGCTAATTCAAGGCTGGAGGTTTCAACCTGCTTACATGGGAGGTGGAGCCGTTGACAGCTTGCTGGAAGTCTCTATCCGAATTTCTCCTCTCTCCCAGTGAAAAAATGCACGCCTCCCCTACTCAAGCTCTGAAAAATTGTGGTATAGTAATCTAGTTATAGTTTGACCATACCTCAATTCGCGGGTGTAGTTTAGTGGTAAAACCTCAGCCTTCCAAGCTGATGATGCGAGTTCGATTCTCGCCACCCGCTTTTCCAGTTGTCGATTGCCACATTATTTGTCGTCGTTGTCAAATTAATGTCGCTTTGAGCCGGAAATTTATTTTCAGGCACTAATCTGCCCGATCGCCACTTCCAATCCAAATTTTTAAATTAATGGCATTTTGGCGCACCTACTACCATCTCATCTGGGTACCGGAATCTCGTCAACCTCTAATTAGCCAAGAAAGAGAGTCTGAACTTTACAGTTATATTATCGGCAAAGCTGATGCCATTACGCGATAGCTTCACTTCACACACACCATTTTTGAAGTTGGATTATACGTGGTGCTTTTGGTGTGTTGGCTTGCTTCACCCAGAACTCAAGGCTCGTACCAGATTTGGTATTGCCTAAATTTACTGCTAAAGGCAATAAGGAGATCGCCTATTCTAACTAGAAATGAAATTTATTTTTTTTGAACAGCTAAATACTGAAATCTTACTTTTTCTTTTGGCTTTAGCCCATCCTCACCTGTAAGAAGGTTATTTCTAATCATTTCCGGCAAGTTATCAGCTTGCTTAGAACGAAACTCAATAACGCCTTCTTGCCTTCTTCGCACCAGCGTCGCTAAACCTTGGCATGTAATACGATTCTCTATTGAATCCATTAATATATTAACTTGAGGATAGTTTATCAAGTCTGCTATTGCTAATATGCTGCCAGAAGGCATTTCCTCAATAAGGTAAATAATATTATTGATTATCTCAGTTTTGTTTGTTGTAAACTCATTCATGCAGTTTTGCATTACAAATAAATGCGTCTTGTTAATTACATCAGTTATTGGCTCCATGCAATTGGAATCAATAAGATCAAGGTTTTTATTTTCACTATTTAGTTGAAATTTGCGAGGAGGTTTCCAACCTTTAGGAACTATATTTTTAGTAATATTGCGGCTAAATTCCCAATCATTAGCAGCAATATCAAAAGTATTGGCTATCGCATTTTGAACACCTGAAAATTTGTCCCTCATGTAAGCTAACCAGCCTAAAATTTCTGGTGCTGGTCCTGCTCCAAAAAAGCAAGCTTGCACTTCTGTTGAGTTAAAAGGTAGTACAACCTTTCTGGCAGCCAAATCTTTAAGCAGACTATAAACAATTTGGTAGTAGTGAGGATAATATGCTATGAGATAAGCTGCTTGGGGGTTGTGGTCTAGATAACTCGCTGTTACTTGCTGTCCAGCGGTGGTGTAGCTAGACCGCAGATTTCTAACATATGGTTGCAATTGCCTCAGATAATTCAATTTTTCATTTTCATCAGTAATGCCCTTTGAGCGATAGAGTTCCTCTAGAATTAAATCGTACATATTGTTGGCGAGCTAGTGGATTACTCTGAAAGTAAGATTTATTCTAGGCTCGACCCGCTTCGATGTTTTAGGTATTTGATGTTGCCAAAATTGTTGTGTTGTTCCCTGCATAACAAGAAGGCTGCCATGTGTCAGTTCTACTTCAACTTGCTCCTTTGCGACTTTATGCCTGAACATAAAACGCCTAGTACCTCCAAAGCTAACAGACCCAATTACAGGTTCTTCGCCAAGTTCAGGTTCATCATCACTATGCCAAGCTACACTATCATTCCCGTTGCGGTATAAGTTGAGGAGAACGCTGTTGAAACTTATGCCTGCTAAGCTTTCTATCCGTGACTTTATTAAAAACAAGGTGGGTGTCCACGGTTCAGGAGACATTGGTATCTTCGAGTAAGTGTATGACTTGCCACTATCTCCATGCCAAGCTGTGAGCCTTGGTATATTCAACTCTTTGCCATACAATTTTATTTTTTCTTGCCTCCAATGAATTTCTTTGTATAATTGCGAGTAAAGTTTATCGCTTTCATTTTTATCAAAAAAATTGCAATATAAAGTTACTTCTGCATCAGGCATACACAATAACTCAGGGGATGTTATCCTGTCGGTTTTAGGCTCATCCCACAAACTGAGCTGGTTGTAATTAGAAATCCTCATACTTCCTTAACCTGCAAAAAATATTTTATACTTTGCTATTTATCTTGCCATCATAACAGTAACAGTATTTTGTTTTCACCCTTCTTTATCGTTGAATAGGCTCCACTAGGGAAAAGCCGCACAGCCTACGCTTCGGTGCCAACAACGTAGCGGCTACACTATCAGCGACTTCGGTTGTGGTGAGGCAAAGCTGGCTGAGGCGGTTTCAGATCGCCATACAGTTTACATGCGACATGGCTCATGTTCCCCTTGACGATCAAAGGCTTGATGTAGCGATTTTCTGCCTGTCACTGATGGGAGCGAACTTCACCGATTACCTGCGGGAGGCGAACCGCACTCTGAAACTGGATGGTCAGCTTCATATTATCGAAGCAACTTCAAGATTTAGCGATCGCCCTCAATTCCAAACTGACCTAGAGGCTTTAGGATTCATTGTTGTCAGCGTTCAGGATGCATGGAAATTTACCCATATCCACGCCTTGAAGACTGAACGTAGACCGCAAACCACAGGAGAACTCCAGTTCTAGGGCATTTATTGCCGTTACACGCTCCAACGAGCCAGCGTTTCAGCATCGCCAGCCTAAAAAAACAAGGCAGACTCCTGCCTGCCCTACATAAAATCAAGAACAACCCCTGCGGAGTTGCCCTGATGATGAGACCCTGCATCCGCACTCAGCAGATACTAGGGCGCTCACTCTTGAGCAAATACTGGCTCCTTAGTCTTTGCCTGTAATGCCTTCCAGCGCCTTCTGAACTTTTTGTTCAACTGATTGGACGCCTTGCGAGTTTTCGTTGGTACTCATCTTGTCAGCATCAGCGGCTCCTTGAATTTCATTCAGACCCTGGCTGGCTTCCTTCTGAGTCTCTTTAAGCGAATAGGGGTCTTTCAGAACCGCCTTTTGTGATTTCTCTTCAATCTTCGTCAGATTGGCTTCTCCGTCTCCGGGGCGACTGTTGGTGCCGCTATATCCTGCGGGGGTTTTTGTGCTGCTGTAGGCTGGAGTTGCATAGCTGAACAATAGTAAAGCGCAAAAACAAGCAGCGATCGCCATACGCACTGGACGTACCCAAGCAGACAGGTTGAAACGGATCGATTTCATAGAGTCCCTCTCTCCTAATTTGTCGAAATTAGCACTATTAAGATTTGTTGATCGGATCAGACGAAACAACTGCCTGAACGACCTCTCTTATTTGCTCAAATTTTGGAGCTTCTGACATCTGTACCTAGGTATACTTGCAATAAATCTTTAGAAAAGGCAATAGAAGTCAATAATTTGGCTTAACTCGGCGATAAAAACTGAATTTTGGGTAATAGTGGGTCTTCAACCATCCCAATTCCCTTAAACCCCCAGCGTTGCAGCAACCCTTTTACTTGGTTTCCAGAGATAGACTCGACAGCAAAGCGATCGCTAACATCTGGAGCATGGGCGTTGAGATAGCTTAGCGCATCAAAATGTTCGCCAAACATCAACAAATAGCCAGAGCTACTGGTTGAAGAACTTGTATCGGGTTGAGCTAAAAGATATTGACCATCAGCTCTCGAACGAATTAGGTAATAGACTTGGGAAAACATAGAAAATGCAAAGATAATAGGCTAATCCGTAATTGAGAATTGGACGGGAAGAAACCATTAGCCATTTCCTCATTTAAGATTTTCCAACTTAATTCTCGGATCGGCTACTTTTAGCAACAAATCAGCGATAAGATTGCCGACAATCAGCATCACCGCTCCCATAATTAAACTTGCCATGACTAAGTAAATGTCTTGGATAGTAACTGCCTGTAAAATCAACCGTCCTAATCCCGGCCAATTGAAGAAAAATTCGGCAATAAATGCCCCACTTAACAAACTGGCAAACTCAAATCCTAAGAGCGTTATTAGGGGATTAATCGCATTGCGGAGGGCATGAACATAAATCACCCGGTCTTCGGGGAGTCCCTTGGCACGAGCTGTCTGGATATAGTCTTGGCGGAGAACATCGAGTAATTCTCCCCGGGTAATTCGCTGCAAACCTGCAAAACTGGTGACACTCAGCGCTAGGGTGGGTAAAATCATGTGCCAACCGATATCCAAAATTTTGCCGAACCAGGATAAATCAGCGTGATTGATGCTGGTTCTGCCACCAACTGGAAATAGGGGTGAAGTGTACTGGGCGAAAATTAGCAACACTAGCGCCGTGATGAAGCTGGGAAACCCTTGTCCGGCGTAGCTCAGCACTTGCAGGAGGCGATCGCTAGCGCGATTTTGGTTAACCGCACCGACGATCCCCAGTGGAATCGCGATCGCCCACGTCAGAATCACCGATGCGATCGCGAGTTCCAATGTCGCTTGGATACGCTCCCACAACAGCGATGACACCGAACGCTGATAGACAAAACTCGTACCAAAATTGCCATAGCGCAAAATCTGCCACAGCCACCGTCGGTACTGTTCAATCGCTGGTTTATCCAAACCAAACTGTTGCCTGAGTTCCTCAATTCGTTCCGGGGAAATTTTGGGATTCTGCCTCAAAGTATCTAAATAATCTCCCGGAGCCATCTGACTAATTGCAAAACTCAGCGTCGAGGCTAGAAACAAAGTCAAAATTGCCTGTAATAGCCGTTTTGCCACGTAGAGGAAAGTTTCACTTGTAACCAGCCTTTTGAGCCAATTTAAACTAGCTGTTAACCCATTCTGACCTGAAGAATTTCTAGTAGAAGTCATGAAATATAGAATCCCATATCGCCAAAATTTTTGTAACTTGCTAATCGCTAATTGTTTAATAGCTTGTTTTCCATTAGCAATTAGCAATTAGCCATGAGCAGTTGCTCCCTAATACTCAACCAGCGTCACAATTGGCACATCAGGAAGTCGTTGACGCCCACCTAAATCTCTTAGCTCGATGATAAATCCAAATCCTACTAAGGTGCAGCCAATTTTCTGTACCAGCTCAGCCGTTGCCGTTGCCGTTCCACCCGTCGCGATCAGATCGTCCACAATCAAAACACGGCTTCCGGGATGTAGAGCATCTTGATGCATCTCTAGGCGATCCATCCCGTACTCTAATTCATACTCAACCGTGTGAACAGCACCTGGTAACTTTCCAGGCTTCCGGACGGGGATAAACCCAACTCCCAGTTTGTATGCCAGAGGTGCCCCAATAATAAAACCCCGCGACTCCATCCCAACGACGTACTCTGGAGACAACTGGGCGCACTTTTCGGTTAAGGTTTCAATGGTGTAGCGCAGTCCTTCCGGATCTCGCAGTAGCGTCGTTATATCCCGAAACAGAATTCCTGGTTTAGGAAAGTCTGCAATGTCGCGTATCAGAGACTTGAGATCCATAGCAGCTCGTAAAAAGAGGGTTGTAGGTAAACTCGGTATCCGTTGCATCACAGAGGCAGGATCTCCCCCGGATGTGCAAGGATATACCTGGAAAATCGTACACTAGAAGGCTGCACGGTTTTGGAGCATTCCTAACACTCAAGAGCCAGCGGGCAGCTATTGAGGCGTGTGAGTAGTCGTATCTATATGATTCAAGTACAACCACCTCCAAAATCATCCACTTGCCCGAAGCTTCAATCCCGATCGCGACACCCTGATTTTAGTAAAATCCAGCTGGGCATATAAATAATCGGATAGCAGATGGACACAAATGTAACCGTCAAAAGTCATTGATTTCCATATGCAATTCGTTGTAGCCCGTGCGAGCCATCAACCAGTTCAACTGTCCTGCTATTTGGAATGAATCTTTCTGTGAGCGTAATGCCATTAAACAGTCCTCCACGAGAGTCAATGCCGCTGATTTTAGACAATCTCCCTGACCCACCGATTTCGTCGTCAAGTGGGTGTCCGCGTCGAACTCGGCTACAAATTGACCTGATGCTACTAGCAATAGAAGCCCTGGAATTGGGAGGGTCTGAAGCAATGCTGACAGTGGCGAAGGATTTGGAACTCCAGGGAATTATCAAAAATCGGGTACACCTTTGGCGAATCCGAAGCAGCAACCCGCTACGACGATCTTATACACGCCGTTTGCTAACCCTGGATGAAGCCAAAGCGATGGTGATCCTAGTCTGCCATCTAGCACGGCGGTTAACCGTGTTGATCCGGCAGCTGCTACTGGCTTATCAACAACTGCGTGACAAGCAGGTGCCATTAGAACATCATTTTCGCTTGTCTGAGTATTTAGAAAGGTTCCGCGCTCACTTCCGGAGCCGAATGAATCCACGACGCGCTGGTGTCGCCGCCTATAACTCTGATGAGAAGTTAAACAATCTGGCTATTGAGCTGTTAAGCGAGCTGCTATTTTGTACGGGAACGTCTGGAATGCAAAGATTTTGGAGCAGCCTTTTTGATGGAGAAGTGTAACTTTCATAGAAAAGGAGTAATCGGTAATCAAGAATAAGAGTGATGAGCATTGATGTTGCGTTTTGAGACGAGAAGAAAGTTCTTAACTTAAAAACTCAATCCTCAAAACTTAAAACTTTCCCCAAATTACCAGTTACCAATTCCCAATTACCTATTAGTTTTTTCCCGAATTACCAGTTACCAATTACCAATCACCAACTGAAAATGACTATTCGCCGTCCGTACAGTCTGCCTAACTGCACGCTGATCCTAGAAGGGTTAAGCGATGCTACAGCTGCTGGTCAGGTGGACACCCGACCCTTAATGTCTATCCTGGTTAATGCTGAGTGCCATTTTGCGGGTAAGGAGAAGCCATTAACGGGAGGACGTGACTTTTTTGAAAGCCTGGTGACAGCAGCCAGCAACTATGCTCAAGAATTCTTGAGTGGGGTGCCTCACTCCCATAGTCTGAAAGACAAGCCAAGCTTAGTGCAGTTTCAGAAAATAGATGCCCATCTGCATCGGTTAATTGTTCAGTCGCCAGGAAATAGTAGCGACTCGACTCATAGTGGGGCATCCAGTGGGACAGCCACAACCGTCCAAGCGAGGCAAGTTGATATCACGACGGTACAGCTGTTTGATTTGGTGGAGGCGGTGGATCAGTTCCTGGCTGATGGTCGCACCCTGCCAGACATCATGCTGTCAATCGCGCCGGTTCCGAAACGCTATGCGAAGGCTGAAGTGCCGGTGGCACAACGCGCCGCACCAGCAGCAGTTGGGGTCACGAGTTTGGCGTTGGCAGCGATCGCGTTTTCTAGGGTTCCCCCTCCCGAAGTCAAGAACCTCAAAGATCCCTTGCCCCAGCCCAACAGCTTAACGACCCCTGCTAGCCCTGTCTCGTCCGAGCAGCCGACAGCAAGCCCCACGTCATCTAGCGCTGAAGCTACCGACTTGGAAACCCTGGTGACAGCAGCACCAGAGCTGACCGATCCCACCCAGTTGTACTTCTTACAACGGAAACTGCAAAACAACATTTATCAGAAGTGGACGACCCGCCGCCAGTTTCGGCAAGACTTAGTTTATCGGGTGGGCGTAGGGAAAGACGGAGCTGTGGTGGGTTACAAGCCAGTTAACTCAGCCGCACGCGATCGCTTAGAAGAAACTCCGCTCCCAGAATTGCTCTATATCCCTGCCACTGGTAGCGACATCAGCAAAGAACCCCTGGCTCAGTTCCGGGTGGTATTTACTAGACGAGGCGTCCCGCAAGTTAGCCCCTGGTATGGGTATAAAGAAAAGCCCAGCCTCGGTCCAGAAATTACCGACTCAGCTCAGATAGAGAGTTTAGAAGCTCGGCTTTCCGAACAACTCAAGCAAAATTGGCAAGCCACTCCCAGTTTTCCACGGAGCTTACAATACCGTGTCGCCGTAAACAAAGACGGTGTCGTCGCCGATTACGAGCCACAGAATCAACCAGCTTTTGATTACGAGGATGAAACTCCCCTGCCTAAACTCTTCCAGCCGAGCAACTCGCCAGACGCTGTCCCACAGGAACCCCTCGCCCAATTCAGAGTGGTGTTCGCACCCAACGGCACCATCGAAGTTAGGTCGTTGCAGAGAAATTGAGAGCAGTCAATAGTCAGGAGCCAGTTGTGAGGAGTCAGTTGTGAGGAGTCAGTTGTTAGCCTTTCCTCTAAACACTAACAACTAACCCCTCACAATTTACTTAACGGGTTTAACAGGTTTCTTGACCTGAAAATAAGCCTCCAAAACTTTTAACACCATTGGGGCTGCTACCTTACCGCCGCCGCCTCCAGAATGTTCCGCAAACGCCACAACTACAATCTTTGGCTTGTCCGCAGGCGCATAGGCACCAAACCAGGCGTGAGACAGTCCTGGTGGAGCCTCTGCCGTACCACTCTTCCCGGCAACCGGGGGTAGCGTTGGCGCATTCACCGCTTTTCCAGTGCCGCTAGTCACAACGCTCCGGAGTCCTTGGCGCACCACCCTTAGCGTTTCTGGTTTCATATTCAAGGACTCTCGCCAGTTTTTGGACGCCTCATTATCTTTGAGCAGGTGGGGTTTAACTCGATAGCCACCATTTGCCGGAACCGCAAACATCACGGCAACTTGTAGCGGCGTCGTTTGCAAGAAACCCTGACCAATGGACATATTCACCGTGTCTCCGATAGTCCATTCCTGCTTCAATCGCTTCTCCTTCCAGGCTGCATCCGCAACCAACCCCGGCAATTCTTCTGAAGCTAACTCAATCCCCGTTTTTTGACCAAAGCCATACTTCCGAGTCCAGTCAATCAAGGTGGGACCACCTATTCCTTTACCAATCTGATAAAAGAAAGTATCGCTACTCATCGCTAGCGCCCCAACAAATCCCAAGGGGCCAAATCCAGCATGGTTCCATTCCCCAAACCGAATCCCACCGACGGTTAAGTAAGGATAGGTTGCTAATACCGTATTCGGAGAATATTTACCCGATTCAATCGCAGCGCTCGCGGTAACAATCTTGAAGGTACTCGCTGGTGGAAAGACTCTTAAAGCGCGGTTGACGAAGGGGTTGCCCTTACTTTGTACTTTCTTCCAAGTTTCTGGGGTGATCCGCTTAGAGAAAACGTTGGGATCGAAGCCTGGGCGGCTGACCATTGCCAAAATTGCCCCATTGTTGGGGTCCATTGCCACGATTGCGCCCTTGCGATCGCCCAATGCCCGCTCCGCAGCCTTCTGCAAATCCAGATCCAGCGTTAACTGCACATCCTTCCCAGCCTTCGCCTTTTTCTGACCAAGAATCCGCAGCACTTGACCCGCACCATCTACCTCAACTTGTTGACCGCCCCATTCTCCCCGTAGCGGTTTTTCAAAAGCTGCCTCCACACCCATCTGACCAATCACATCACCCAAGCGGTAGCCTTGATCTTTCATCTTGGCTAGCTCTTCATCGTTCATTTCCCCCGTATACCCTAAGACGTGAGCGCCCACCTCAGCGTTGGGGTAGTTTCGTACCCCTTCAATATCCACCTCTACGCCCTCTAGTTGGCTCCTGTACTCTTCAAGTGCCGTAATTTGGGCAGGATTGATGTCACGAGCAATTCGTAACAGCGAGGTCGAGGTATAACCGGCTTTTTCTAGTTGCTTTTGAATTTCTTTCTCAGGAACATTTAACAGTTCCGAAAGGCGGCTGAGGGTAGCAGGCCAATCCTTCTGCTTGCGGGCGATGGGCCACAAAAAAACCGAGTGAGACAGCCGACTGCTCGCCAAAACTCTTCCCTTGCGGTCGAAAATGGTGCCTCGGGCTGGCTGTTTGGGAATCAAACGAATCCGATTGTTTTCTGCCAGCTGTCGGTTACGTTCCCCCTGAACCACTTGTAAAAAAACTAAACGAGCGCCAATCCCACCCGCCAAGAGTAAGGTAACGAGCAACATGATAATTACAGATTGGAGACGTCGGCCCACAGTTCGGGGGGTGGATTGACGCCCAATTGAGGAAGACCGAGCGATTAAGGTCATAGCAGGAGGCTGAATAAATTGGCTCTAAACAGGGAAACAAAAGGTATTTTGAGTGGGCGGCAATTCACAGAGGGATTGCTCCTACATAGTGTACCGTCACACTTCAATAAGATGAACTGGAGGTGTCCTGAAAATGGGTGCCGTGGAAATAGCATCCAGCACAGAGCGGGAATCACTTGTACTTTGTTATGTACTTTTTCAGGTTCAACGAATCAAAGAATGGCAAATTTTTAAGCGAATCGCAATCGGACTGAGTCCGACAGCTAAAATAAACCAAAGTTAGCAATCAACGCTCAACCAAGCATCACCGGCTCAGCCTTCACAAAACAGACGCGACGGCGTGTGTTGAGCAATTCAAACCTCTGTGGGGCATCGCCACTGGGAATCATCAACTATGTCTCAAACTTCTTTAGCAGAACAACGCTCTCCGGAGACTACAAATGAACTGGATGTGGAACTCCGCAAGGTTTTTAAGGTATTCAATGGAGAAACAGCAGTCCGGGGGGTTGATCTGGAGATCCACCGAGGAGAATTTTTCAGTATTTTAGGCCCCTCTGGCTGTGGCAAGACCACAACTTTGCGCTTAATGGCTGGGTTTGAAACTCCCTCGGCAGGAGAGGTGCTGATTCAGGGGCAGACGATGAACCATGTGCCGCCCCACCGGCGTCCGGTGAACACCGTCTTTCAGAGCTATGCTTTGTTTAGCCATTTGAGCGTTTGGGAAAATATTGCTTTCGGATTGCGGATTAAAAAGCGACCCAGGACCGAAATTGCCGAACGAGTGCAAGAAGCGCTGAAGCTGGTCAAAATGGAAACCTATGCTAACCGCTTTCCTTCCCAGCTTTCTGGGGGACAACAGCAACGAGTGGCTTTAGCACGGGCGCTAGTGAATCGTCCAGCGGTGGTTTTGCTGGATGAACCTTTGGGGGCATTGGATTTGAAGCTGCGTAAACAAATGCAGGTGGAATTATCCAATTTACATCAAGACCTCGGTTTGACGTTTGTGATGGTGACGCACGACCAGGAGGAAGCGCTAAGTCTCTCCGACCGGATTGCAGTCATGCGCGGGGGCAAGATTGAGCAAATTGGTTCGCCTACTGAAATCTACGAGCATCCCAAAACGCCATTTGTGGCGGATTTCATTGGGGATACCAATCTGTTTGAGGGGCGGATTGAAGCTTCTGACTACTCAACGCTCAAAGTTGTCACCAAAAGCGGTTTGCCAGTTGTGGTGCAGCCGTTGGAGCCTTGGGATGAGATTGGTGTCCAGGAGGTTGTGGTATGCGTGCGTCCAGAGAAGATTCAACTGAGTCTCTATCCGCCAGCGATGCCAATCAACTGCTTTGAAGGTCGTCTGAAGCACGTGATGTACATGGGAACTCATGTTCATTATGTGGTGGAGTTACTTTCAGGCGATCGCTTAACGGTTCGGCAGATGAATACTGTGGGAATTGAGCCTGCCTTGCATACCCCTATCTATGCTCACTGGGCAGCTACCGATTGTCTGGCAATGAATACTTAGAGCCAATGCAGCGATCGCTACCCGTACGTCTCCCGACATTCCCAGCAGCGACCGGGCTGAATGCAGTTTCTACAAGCGTTAGAATCTCATGGTCAGACCAGTGCGAGCGCTTGCTTTCGGGGAACCCGGTCAACCCATTGGTCGTTGGCTAGAGACGCCGGAAGCGATCGCTTCCGGCTACCACCAAACATTAAAAAGTATTCATTCCCATCGATGACTGCCAGCCCTTTGCTGCACTGATTTTGCGCTCCTTTCCCCCAGAACTTGACAAATTGACTCAGCGACCGATTCAATCACTCCGGGGCTATCTCCTCAAAGTCAGGATGACGACTGGAAATTTGAGAAACCCCTACAAATCTAATGTTTGCCTATCAAAATACTGACGCCCGAACTAGGTGAACCGCTCCCTATAGAGCAATCTGTAAGATACTGTTAAAGAGAAATTAAAAATTAAAAATTAAAACTAAAAAATCACCTTGATAGTTTTTAATTTCCTCTTCTAAATTTTGACGATTGACGTGCAACTTTGCTGAATCCCGTGCCTCCAACTGCTCAACGGACGAACCCACAACACTCAACACGACGTAGGTTTTTACAAACGTCAGCTGCTGCTACCCTCGGACTGGCAATGTCTGGTTGCGGCTGGACGCTTGCCCAAGTGCGCTCGGCACCCGCCAACTCTGATGCATCCAACAACAAGTTATTGTATCTCTACACTTGGGCTGGCTATACCGATGAGGATTTGTTAAAACGCTTTACCAAAGAGACTGGAATCAAGGTCATTGCTGATGTCTATGATTCCAACGAAGCGATGCTAGCCAGGATTCAAGCGTTGGGAGGCGGGGACTACAGCATTATTTACCCATCTGACTATACGGTGAGGAAGATGGTGGAACTGGGCTTGCTCAGTGAAATCGATCGCTCCCGCGTCGTAGGTTTGGATCGGTTGTTTCCCCGCTTCCAGAATCCCGTCTATGACCCAGAAAACCGCTACAGCATACCCCTGAGCTGGGGAACAACGGGTCTCATTTACAACACCCAGAAGCTGAAGCAACCACCAGCAGATTGGAATTATCTCTGGGACAATCAGCAGGCACTTTCTCGAAGGATGACCTTGCTGAATGATGTTCGGGAAGTAATGGGTGCGGTGTTGAAAATGCTGGGGTACTCTTACAACTCAAAAGACCCGCAGCAGATTAAACAGGCGTATGAAAAGTTAATGGCGCTCAAACCGGCCCTTGCTTCTTTCACCTCTGATGCCTGGAGAACTCAAATTTTAACAGGGGATTTGCTGCTGGCAATGGGATTTTCATCCGATGCCAATGAAATTATTCCAGAAAACAAAAACTTACAATATCTAATTCCTCGGAGTGGTTCTTCGGTGTGGACTGACACACTGGTTGTTCCGATAACAGCTCCCAATCCAGAAGGAGCTTATGCCTGGATCAACTTTATGCTTCAACCTGATGTCGCCGCTCAGATTTGCGAACGTTTAAGTTTCGCGACACCCAATCAAGCTGGCTACAATCAGCTACCTGATGAAATCCGTAACAATCAAATTTTATTTCCCGCAGAGGCGGTACTTGCCCAATGCGAAGGCGTTGCGCCGCTTGGAAAAGTTGCCGAAGTTTATGAATCTTATTGGACTCGATTGACGAGCAGCTAACATTAAATAATCTTGAGTTTTGAATGATGAATCGAAGCAACAATTGATACTTCATATCAATCATCTTTCATTAATAACTCAAAACTCAAAACTCAAAACTCAAAACTTTTTTCTGTCGTGTCTACCCCAACGTCTCCTCCCTCTATCCCCAATCCCACTCCCTCTGATGGAATCGAATCGCCAGTGCTAATGGGCAGCAGACGCCCCGGCTTGAAGTGGTTGGAACCAATGGCGCTGCTGGGTCCGGCTGGTATCTGGTTGGGTTTGTTGCTAGTGCTGCCAACGCTGGTGATTTTTCAGCTGAGTCTAGTACCAGGAATCCGACCTGGGGATGTGGTGAATCCCAGCGGTTTGGATAATTATACGCTGGTGTTTCAACCAGTTTACTTGCAGGTAATCGGGCGATCGCTATTTTTTGCAATTGGCACTACAATCGTTTGCCTTTTACTAGGATTCCCAGTTGCTTACTGGATTGGTCAAATGGCACCAAAACAGTGGCGAAATCTGCTGCTACTAGGCTTTGTCTTGCCTTTATGGACATCATCGCTGCTGCGTTCTTACGCCTGGATTACAATCTTGCGTCCTACGGGTGTCCTGAACACGATGTTAACGACTTTAGGACTTCCGGCTTTGGAGTTGCTGAACCAGAGTTCAGCCGTATTTATTGGGATGGGGTACAGCTATTTGCCTTACATGGTGTTAATTCTTTACGCTTCTGTAGAAAAACTGGATCGGCGGTTGCTAGAGGCATCTGCGGATTTGGGGGCAAATCCGATTGACACTTTTTGGAAAGTGACTGTCCCGCAAACGCTACCAGGAATTGCTGCGGGTTCTTTGCTCGTATTTATTAGCACATTAGGGGATTTTGTCGATCCGGAATTGCTGGGCGGTGCCTCCAGTATGACGATATCTCGCTTGATTTATAACCAGTTTTTAGGCGCAACTCAGAATTGGGGATTTGGCTCGTCTTTGAGTATGGTATTAATTTTTGCCGTCAGTATAGCGATCGCGCTTTTAATTAAATACGGCGATAGCACACCGCAAAAATAAGACCTGTGTAGAAAGTGCGTTGGCAATAGCGTAACGCACCATTATTTTCAGAGAATTTCTAAGTGTTTGTTAGGTGCAGCGATCACAGTTTTCGAGTTGTAGTCACTGCCTCGGCGTGGACTCTTTCCTAGCCTTTCACTCTCTTCCCCTCTTCCTTGGCGCTCTATAGCGCTAACGCGCATGGCTTCGCTAGTGCGTCTTCGCGGTTCGTAGAAATCGATTTACCTGAACGCACGGATTCCCATTCTATAAGCATAACCCTAATCCACGAAATTGCAGTATAAAATACTACAAAAATTCAAAATTTACGGAGACGATACACTTTACTGGATGCGATCGCACTCTTCCAAAGATTCAATCGCATCCAGTAAAGTGAAGAAAGTTGGCATAGAGCGTGTAGCGAAGTGGCTGCTCTGTTCAGCATCGCAAATCCGACAAATGGTGAAATTGAATGACAGGCACCGTCAGCCATCAGCAGGAGGAAATCCCTTTAGAGATTATGTTGAAGTCCCAGGATAAACCTCGTATTTCTTGGCAGGTTATTTTCACACTGCTGATGTTCTTTTATATGTACCTGCCCATTCTGGTACTGACGTTTTATAGTTTTAACGAGTCTACCTATAGCGCTGGCTGGGAAGGATTCACCCTCAAATGGTATCTGAGGCTGTTTCAGGATACCCGTATCCTGACGGCGCTGCAAAATAGCTTAACCGTGGCGTTGTGTGCGGTAGCGATCGCTGCCGTCTTAGGCACCATAATGGCAGTTGGTTTAGCCCGTTATACCTTTCCGGGGAAAACCTTGTATCGCGGCGTTTCTTACCTGCCGCTGATTATTCCCGATATTGCGATCGCTGTTGCCACTCTGGTATTTTTAGCCGTTATTGGTATGCCGTTGAGCTTGTGGACAATTGTGGCAGCTCATGTCGTCTTTTGTCTTGCCTACGTCGCCTTGGTGGTTTCTTCTCGAATTAGCGGTTTAAACCCCCATTTAGAAGAAGCTGCCCTCGATTTAGGAGCGACGCCAGTACAAGCTTTTATCCAGGTGTTGCTTCCAGAATTAATGCCAGCAATTATTTCCGGTTGCCTGTTAGCTTTTGTCCTCAGCATGGACGACTTTCTCATTGCTAGCTTCACTGCCGGTACGGGTGCCACAACATTACCCCTAGAAATCTTTAGCCGCATCCGCACTGGCGTCAAACCAGATATCAACGCTCTCAGCGTGATGCTGATGATTGTGTCAGGTTTTGTCGCTTTTGTTGCTGAATTGCTCCGCTACCGCAGCGAACAAAAACGCTTTAAATAGCTTTGAATTTGTAGAGATGTCACTGCATCTTATTTCGGGATTTTAAAATTTAACAATGAACAAAAAATTGTCATAAGTTAAGCTATTTGTTGGTAAAATTATTCAATGAACTTAAATTTAATTCTTCCTATATGGGAAGTTAATTTGCTTTAAAAAAATGCACAGATTTTCATTATTTAATTAATACTAATAATACCAGCTCAAGGGAAAACAGTAAATTATAAATGGCTCCTATTGAGCCGCTGTCAAAATTGAAAAAGGAGGCTGATTACCAGCCTCCTTTTCAGGAGAAATAGATAGGGGCGCATAGCAAGAGTGCCCGTATCCGTTGAGGGTTAAACAAGTTTGAGATTGGGATACTCAGCCAGCAAATCATCAGAGGTAAGCGTGTCGCCTTCTGCCTGAGGTGCCCAGAGAATTTCTACTGCAAGTAGGCGATCGCTCCCGATGCCACCAATCTGACGCAAGGCTTGACGCAAATCGTCAGTGCTGTTGATTTTCGGCAGTTGCAGATTGCCTTCGGCACCCACCAAAATCGTCACAATAATGTATTCACTAGGGCCTTCTGCCATCATCTGATTTGCCAGCTTGCCAGCTTCCTCAGATCCCGCCGGTAAAGATGCTTTGGGCGTTGCTGCCTTGAGCTGATTATTGACGTTCGAGAGAGTCTCTTCGGTGACTTTGCTGCGTTCACCCAGAGCTAGCTGATTAAACTTGGCTTCTGCGGCTTGTAACGCTGTTTGCTGAGATTCTGCTGCCCCATACACCCAGTATTCCGGGTGACGTAGCAAAGCTAGGGTACTTTCTTGAAGCACTTGGGCACGACCGATGGCGGAACTCATATCAGATGTACGCGCCAACTCGTCTAATTCTCCTTGCAAGCTGCGAGCTTCTGCCAAAAGACCCACTTGCACCTCTGCCACAGAAACTTTGGGATTGCCGTAGCCCAGCGAATCGGCTTCACCTGCGTCGCCAACACCAACGCGGCGGAAGCTGGAAACCAAGAAGTTAGCGATTCCCAGGAAAATCAAAATTGTAAACAGACCGCCAAATCCGCCCCCGATGCCAAAGAAGGGAAATAGCAACGGGAACCCAAATCCACCCCCAAATCCACCCCCAGGATAAGGAGCCGGATAATATCCGCCGGATGGTGGCGCGTAGGTGCGGCTAGGAGGCGAATAGCTGCGGCTGGGCGCTCTAAAGGAACCCCCTCCAATCCGACCGCCTGAGCGAGCTGCTAAAGCTCCGTCAGCATGACCTAGCGTCAGGGTAAGGATCAGACCAAAGACGAACAAAGATTTCAAAAGGGGTTTAATTGCTGAAAGCAGTTTATTACGCATACATACTGTGCCTATTCAATCTGATTAAAACTGTAGCGGCTGGCAGCAACTCCTAGCATCTTCCTAACTATCGAGCGATCCGAGCTACATCTTTAATGTATCGCCTCCACCCGACTGGCGCGGGATCAATGCGGGGCGGATTTCCTCACGGGGAATCCGTACTCGAAAGGATGACGGATGAGGGATAACGCGAATCGCTGTGCGTTACCCAGGAACTGGACTAGAAACCACAGATGAAAAGTACAGTATGGGGAGTAAATCTTGTGGCTGTTTTCCGAGAAACAACCGGGAATTTATCTTCAGCCATTCCTTGTTCAATCTTCATCTCTGAGGTTCCAATTAGCCGCCGCCGACGATGGTGACGATTTCAATCGCGTCCCCCTCTTTGATCTCCGTTTGCGACCAAAACTGTCGATGGAGAATCTCACCGTTGTACTCAACCGCCACTAGGCGAGGATTTAACCCCAGATGCTCTAACAACTGGGGCAATTTAGTGTCGGGCGGGCAGGTGCGGGGTTCCCCATTCACTTGCAGCGTGATTTGACCAGACGGACTAAACATAAGATTGGGGAACGCGAACATCAACAGAGCGGAGAGTTTGCAGACGACTCAGCTGGGAGAGGAAATACTGAGTCATTAACATCGGCTGATCTGCCTGCATGATGGCGCGAACCGCTGCCACTCGTTCGGCTCCCGCCTCCAGCACATCATTTAAGTTATTCGCATCAATGCCCCCAATGGCAAACCAGGGAATCGAGGCATTTTCGGCCGCATAGCGGACATAGTCTAGCCCAGCAGCAGCTTTATCTACTTTGGTTGGAGTTTCATAAACGGGGCCAACTCCGATATAGTCAGCACCCTCCTGGATAGCTCGCTGCATTTCTTCCGGGTTCGTGGTGGAGCGACCAACCAGGCGTTGTGGCCCTAGCAACTGTCGGGCGAGGGCGATGGAGATATCTTGTTGTCCCAGATGCACGCCATCGGCATTCACTGCCAAAGCCAGATCCACCCGGTCGTTCATGATAAACAGGGCACCGTATTGATGGCATAGCTGGCGGAGTTTGGAAGCGTGGGCGACTCGCACAGAATCGTCGGCAATTTTTTCGCGATACTGTACCAGAGTCAGTCCCCCTTGCAGGGCGGCTTCAACGATGGAAAATAGCTGTTCTGAGGCAGAAGTAACGAGGTATAGATGCGATCGCAACAGCACCTGATGTCGTCGGTAAGCCAGCAAATTGCTCTCCAGCGTATACACCCGATAGCGTAATTGCTTTGCCGCCGAGCCGAGGTCGGGGTCATAAAGCTTGCTATATTCTTCCAGCACCCGCAGGGCTTCTTCCACACGAGCAAAATTGACTTGCAACAGCTGCTGAATACTAGAGCGCTGTTGTTCTTGAGGATGGGTCAACTCCGTGCCCGCATCCCCTGGGGTATCCCGTGCAGCCCGAAGCTCCATGCCATGCCATTTGGCTAGCTCCTGTCGCATTTGCTTGCATTCATTGACTAATTGGGAGCTATTCACGCCAAAGCGACACCATTCTTCGATAATCCGCAAGCCCTCTCTGGCTCGGTCTAAATTGGCGTCTAGAATGCGGCAAACCGCTGGCTGTGCTTGTATGAGCAAGTCCCCAACTGGCTCTCGAACGCTGTGTTTCTCGCCCATCGCAACCACTCCATTATTTTTCATCGTAGCAGTCTAGTTTCCTAATTTCTGAAATCTGTGAAGTGACAGGGTAGCACGTACCAACCAAATTTTCTCAATTGCCCCATATATTTTATCCAACTGAATAAAAAATAGTATGCGGGGATTAACAAGGTTGAGCAAAATGAACAATGCTGATATCGTGCGGATTGTGAACTAAGTCATGTGAACTAAGTCAGTAACATTTCGTCTATGGGTTAGGAGCAAGTAGCGTCCTTATCCCAATTCTTTAGCCTACGGGTTTCTAATTTTTTGTACCTACCTATTTAAGAACGTTTAACAGCAGTATTATCATTCAAAGAATGCCCCCACAGAATTTTCTTTTGGAATGCCCATCGAATTCCTCGCTTTGAAGAGGATGCTCAGGTTGATGAGCTGTTAGCGGTTGGGGTCTTTTTAGAAATGTAAGAAATGTAAACAAACGGGTAGCCTCTATCCCAAAATAGGGGTGCATAGACTAAAACTAGGTGCTTTCTTCCATCAGCCTTTACCGATATTGCAGTGCCAACTTGAGAGGAGTAGAGCCGTGAGTTTGAAATGCCCCCACAATCGTCAATTGAATGCCCTAGTCAGAAAATGCCGCCCGTCTATTCGTACCAGTAGCATTTTCCTAGGATTAGTGACTGCGATCGCAATCCCCTGGCTGGACGTTACCGCAATCCAGGCACAGCCGACAGTGGCTCAGGTTCCCCCGGATGGGCAGACGCAGATGTCACAAATGAATCGGTTGTATGTCAACCCCGCTGCGGGAAATGACAGTAATGGCACTGGAGGCGAGCAGGAACCGTTCCAAACGATTACTCATGCCTTGCAGGTCGCTCAGCCGAACACCGCCATCGTACTGGTACCCGGCACCTACAGCACTGAAACGGGTGAAACCTTTCCTTTAAGACTCAAAGCCGGTGTAACGATTCAGGGCGATCGCGGCACCAAAGGGGAGAATATTGTCATCCTTGGCGGCGGTCAGTTCCTCAGTCGTTTCTTTGGCGGTCAAAATATAGCGATCGCTGGGGCAAATCAGGCGGGGTTGATGGGCGTCACGGTGACGAATCCGAATCCACGAGGTTACGGTCTTTGGATTGAATCCACCAGTCTGATGGTGGCGGATAACACCTTTACGGGAAGTAAGCATGATGGAGTTGCCGTCACTGGCAACAGTGCCCCCAGCATTCGCAACAACTACTTCTATGAAAACGGGGGCAATGGGATTACGATTTACGGGACTTCCCGACCGGAAGTGCGGGAAAATGTCTTTGAAAATACGGGATTTGGCATTAGTATCGGTCATAATGCTGCCCCGCAGCTAATTGCCAATCGCATCAGTGGCAACAAAGATGGGGTCGTCGTCGAAACCAAGGCAACACCCGTTCTCCGGAATAATATTATTGAAAACAACACTCGCTATGGGTTAGTGGCAGTTTCTCAAGCTCGTCCTGATTTAGGAACGGCTGGCGAACCGGGAGGCAATATTTTTCGTGCTAATGGTCTATTGGACATTAACACCAAGGCTTCAAGCCAGGAGATTCCTGCCTATGGGAATGAGATCACTGCCAAAACGGCAGGACGCATTGACCTAACGGGCATGGCAATCCCGCCCACCCCGCTTGTAGAGGCTCCCATTGCCAGCGGTCTTCTGAAACCGCTTCCCTCCCCTTCTCTGCCGCCACAGGAAGCCCTGGCACCGATTCAGCCACTAGCGAGGAATGGTGGAAGTTCTCAATCTTTGCCACGCCTCTCCAACCGCCCGAACTCAGAGATTTTAACTCCAGTACAATCGGCACCCACCGACAGCACTGGGATTAAAATTTCCGTTCAGCCGCCTGCCCCAACCTCCCAGGCAGCAAGAACGTCAGCTTATGGATTACCGACCTTGTCGCCACCAGTGCTGCCACCAGTGGTAGCGCCGGTGATGCCGCCAGTGGTGCCGCCCCAGCAGCCCAGAGCGACAGCGTCTCCCTTGCCGATATCGCCTGTGCCCCAGACTGCACCCCTAGAAATTCCCGCGCCGCCTCCGGTTGCTCGGTCGCCGTTGCCGACTTCCCGGTCGCCCAGAGCGACGACATTACCAGCGCTACCGTCGTCAGCTTCTACATTACCGGCGCTACCGTCATCCGCCCCGTCTCAACCGTCGCCTGCCCCCCAGACTCTGGACTTCGGGGTAGCACCACAGGAGCCTCTCCAAGCTTCGGCTTCCTCCGATTTGCTGCCAGTGCCGAGTCCTGATGTTCCTTTGGGGAATATCGGCAACAGTCGGGCTGCTAGCGGGAGAGTGCCCCGCCGAGCGGGCGGTAGTCAACAGGCTCTAGGTTTGCGTTATCGGGTTGTGGTGGAGGCTCAAAATTCGCGTCAAGAGGCTTTAGTGCGATCGCTTGCACCCGATGCCTTCCGCACGCGCTCCAACGGTCGGACGGTGATGCAGGCGGGAGCTTTTAGCACCCGCGATCGCGCTTTGGAAATGCAGCAAATGCTCAACACGAAAGGTTTAGCAGCCACGATTGAGTCAAGGAATTAATATTGTTTGTCAGGGGTTGATGGTTAATTGTCCGTTGTCATTGACCCCGGATGATTACCCACGACCCAATGTTCTAGAGTTGGTTATTTTGACCCGTAATCATTCTTAGCTCATACCGCTATGCCAAGAGATGAGTCGCTCTCTCGAAGCTTGATGCTAATTTGTTTTGGAACAGCGGTGGTGTTGTTCTCAGTTTCTAGGCGGACAAGTTTTTCAAGGGTGACGACCGTCAGCTTGGATTCCCCGATTCGGAGTCAGCGCCAAGTCGGCAAGTTGGCAAGTTGGCAGCTTGGAGACTTGTGGAGTAAAAATCGCTCTTCAAATAGCCGCTCAACCGATCGGGAATATTCAGTGCTAGAAACCGCTCAGGCGGCATCCGCTTGGCAATCGCATCTCGTTGTCGATTTGAGCGATCGCTTAGTTTATGTCTACCGTGACGATCGGCTGCAAGCCAGTTACCCCGTAGCGGTGGGGCAGTTAGGTTGGGAAACGCCCACGGGTTCGTTCCAAGTTTTGCAAATGAACCAAAATCCGGCGTGGCGTCAACCGATTACGGGTGAAGTTATCCCATCTGGGGCGAATGATAATCCCTTAGGCGATCGCTGGATTGGTTTTTGGTCGGATGGGCGTCATCAAATTGGGTTTCACGGCACCAACGAAGAACACCTGATCGGGCAAGCAGTCTCCCACGGCTGCTTGCGAATGCGAAATCAAGATATTCGGATGCTTTATCAGCAGGTCGCGAAAGGGACACTCGTACTGGTTCGCAGGTAGGAGGGAAAAGTTTTGAGTTTTGAGTTCTGAATTAATCACTCAAAACTCAAAATTCATCATTTATAACTCTTCCATTATTCGTTGCTATGGTTACTGGATTGAGGTTCAAAGCTAGGTGCGTAGGTTTGGAGTAAGGAACTCACCTGCTTGAACACGTCACTGTCGTTCGCTTTGCTGAGCGCTTGCCGTTCTGGGAAAAATTCGGGACGATCCAGATTCCGGGCGATCGCTTCGCTCACTTGCTGGGTAATCAGCTCTTGAAGTTCATCCTTTGCCCGCATTCGCTGATAGCTAGCACCTTCCTCCGTCGTGGCATACAGCGGAGGCAAGCGATTGAGCGCGTAGGCGGCAATATCGCCGACATCTAGAACGCGATCGCTGGTTGCCTCAATTTCTGCGACTCTAGCGATCGCTTCCGTCAGCACCAACTCTTCCATGACATTGATGAACTGTTTTCGAGGAACTGCAACCACTTCCCCAGTTAACAGTGCGCCCATCAGACGGTCTAGAGCCATGTATTCTTCAATCGAAAGCTCAGAAGCCGTGTCACAGATGCGCCCTACCTCTGCTTCCATCGCTGGCGTCAGATAACCATCCTGCAGGGCTTGTTCAACAATTTTTTCAATACTCATCTAAAAATCCTGCTGGATACCCCATCCAAACTGTTTTGGTTGGCTAGGAAAGCGAGGCAGGGATTACCGCTTCCCTAAAAGTGCGTGCCCGTTTTCGAGTGTTGATACGCCCTCAACGAAGCCGAAACCTGCGTTGATGTCTTTTCGCCCATGCCCACTCATCTATCCTGGCATAACCAGCGCCTCAAATACGCAAAACTACGCAGGCTTAACATCAGTCGGTTAGCGAACTAACAATATTGCTTTGACAGTGGGAATTTTCGGGATTTTTCCCAAAGGCTATTCAACATTTACGCTTCTCAGATGACTCTCTACAATCCCCGTCCGCAAAGCTTTCGCTTCGGAAAAGCCTACACTAGCTCCCGGTGGGATAGTCGAAGACATTGAAAAATGCTTCGCAATCTCGTTTCGGAGAGGCAACCCTGCCACAATCTTTCCTCAATACAACACCAAATACATTAAAACCTAAAAAAATTCATCAAAACTTCAAAAAACCTCATTCAACTCCTTGAGTTCTCCAAGGTACTGGGTCAACGGCAAGACTATTGACATACAATCCCCAATGTAAGTGAGGACCCGTTGAAGCTCCTGTTGAACCAATTGCCCCAATCACCTGTCCCGCTTTTACAAAATCCCCTTCCTTGACATCAATCCGGCTCAAGTGCATAAAAATACTGGTGACGCCTTGACCGTGATCTACCCCAATTACATTTCCGTGAACTCGGAAACCCTGAGCAACCCGTCCCACCAGCGCCACTCTTCCCGATGCTGGTGCTGTTACCGGCGAACCATACCCACCCGCGTAGTCAACCCCGCGATGGTAGTAGTCATTGGCAAACTTGCCATTGTAGTAACGGCGAACCCCGTAAATACTGGTGATGCTACCTCGGTTCGGCTTGAGAAAAGGACCATTCCAGAACTTTTGCGGCGTCACCAAATTTTTAAAAGCTGCCACGCGGTTGAGTTCAAGTTGGGTTGCTGATTGTCCGGCTTTTCCGGGGGGTAGGGTAATCCGTTGCACCGGGAAATTGCGCGATCGCAATGGCAACGACAGGTTTTTGACTTCCCCATCACCAGCAACCCGAATTTGTAGCGTTCCCGGCTTGTCTAAAGGCGTTGTCGGTAGCAAGACTCGAAAGCGATTTTGACCGAGGGAAAACGCCCGGTAAGTCTTCTGTTTGAAAGAAACCGTGGGACTCTGCGAACCAGAGGAATCCGTCTGAATCACGACCGAGAGCGTATCCCCAAGCTGGGGATTGTTGGGTGCCACCTGTACCTGCAAAGCTTTGACAGGCAAAGCAGTAGAAACTAAAAAAGCAAAAGGCAACAGAAAGAATTCTTTGTTTTTACGGTTCGCTTTGGACTTTTGACTGGACAAGAGTGTAGAAACCAGCCGTCGGTCATGGCGAGATTGAAGCAGAGTCTTAAGCGACATCACAGGCAATTTTCTCCGAGCCAGTAATTGACAAAGCGTCTATGACCTTGTCTATGACCTTGATTACTAGCGGATAGACTATCACCTTGCCTGGACTGTTTCCACCGCCTTCCCTCAATTGATCCCAGTTGCCCAATAGAAACCTGAGGCAATGGCGTTAGCACAGTCCATAAAACTCTGTATTCTAAGTTTATATACCTTTATACTTGTTCTCATAAAACAAACTTGTGCAAGAAGACTTTAGACTGATTGTTGACTTAGTATCTGTTTTGGCAGCAGCAGCCGTTGGTGGAGTGGTATCAGCGCTGCTGCGGCAACCTGCCTTACTGGGTTATATCGTCGGCGGAATCGTCGTTGGGCCTGCGGGGTTGGGACTGATTAAAGAATTGGTTCAGATAGAAACCCTGGCTCAATTTGGTGTCGCCTTTTTGTTGTTCGCCTTGGGCGTTGAGTTTTCGTTTGCGGAATTAAAAAAAGTTAAAGGCATCGCCTTGGGTGGAGGCGGACTACAGATTGCCCTGACAATTGCAGTCACGGTTGCAGTCTGTGGACTCACTGGAGCGTGGGGTACCTTACCAGCGAAGGGTGTCTTCCTGGGGGCAATTCTGTCTTTGTCTTCAACCGCAATTGTCTTTAAGTGTCTGATGGAGCGAAATGAGACGGGGACGCCTCACGCTCAGGTGATGCTGGGGATTTTGGTGGTACAGGATTTGGCATTGGGGTTGATGCTGGCTGTCTTGCCAGCGCTGGATCAACCGCCAGAAGCGATTGGCAAGGCTGTGGCTTTAGCGCTGTTACAGATTGGGTTATTTGCGGCTGTGGCTGTGGCAGCAGGCATCTGGCTGATTCCTCCCTTGCTGCGCCTCTTGGCTCGAACGGAAAGCCGGGAGTTGTTTCTGTTGGGCGTGGTGGCGCTGTGTTTGGGGATTGCGTTGCTCACGGAGGCTTTGGGTCTTTCGATTGAAATGGGGGCATTTGTCGCCGGGTTAATGATTTCGGAGGTGGAATACGCCGACCAAACCCTGACTTATGTGGAGCCGTTGCGGGATGTGTTTGCGGCACTGTTTTTTGCGGCGATTGGGATGCTCATCGACCCGATTTTCCTGTGGAACAACCTAGAGTTAATTCTGGGGCTGGTTTTACTGGTTTTTGTCGGCAAGTTTTTGATTGTGACGCCGATTGTTAGAGCGTTTGGCTATCCGCTGAAAACTGCGGTAATTGCTGGTTTGGGGTTAGCTCAAATTGGAGAATTTTCGTTTGTTCTAGCCAGTGAAGGACAAGCTTTGGGGCTGGTTTCTCGGCGGGTTTACTTGCTGATTTTGGGCACGACTGCGGTGACGCTGGTACTGACGCCTTTTGTGATGCGGCTGGTGCCAAAATTGTTGGAGTTGCCTTGGCTGAAGCCATATCTAGATCCGGTGGATGACCCGATGGAAGTGGCGGTAGATGCGCCTTTGCAAAATCATGTGGTGGTCTGCGGTTATGGACGGGTGGGACGGAATCTGATCAAACTGGTGCAGGAGCATAACTATCCAGTGGTAGTGATTGACCAGTCGGAAAGCCGGATTCAGCAGTTAAGAGAAGCAGAAGTTTCTTATGTTTATGGCAATGCGGTGAGTTTGCACGTTCTGGAAGCTGCGGGGGTAGATAAAGCAAAGGGGATGGCGATCGCGCTTCCCGATCCGATGAGTACCCGCCTTTGCCTCAAACGCGCTTTAGAATTGGCTCCGGATCTCGATATTGTCGTTCGCGCTAACCACAACAACGATATCGAACTGCTTTATCAGCTGGGGGCGCGGGAGGTGGTGCAACCGGAGTTTGAAGCCAGTTTGGAACTGGCGGCGCATCTATTAGCCGGTAGTGGATTGCCAACATGGCAGATTCAGAAGGAAATGCAGCAAATTCGCAATAGCCACTACCTCGCGTTGCGTCCAGAGCGATCGCCTTCGGAGATTGCTCATGACTTACAAATTGCCACTGCCGAAATGAATAGCAAGTGGTATTCCCTCCCTCCCAACTCTCCTCTGATTGGGATGACGCTACAGGAGACGGATATGCGCCGATTGACGGGTGTCACTTTGATGGCAATTCGGCGAACTGGTGGGGAAGAAGTGGACTATCCAGACAAGCAAACTTCTCTGGAAGTGGGCGATCGCCTCTTGGTGGTGGGAGAATCCAACGAACAAGCTGCTTTTAATCAACTGGCAAACGGTGAAGTGGCAATCCCAAGCCAAACCGCTCCCTGTCAGTGGTTGCAGGTTCCAGAGTCCAGCCCTGTTGCCGGTAAGCCTCTCTCTGAGCTGCATATTCGCCGCCAGTACGGGGTGCAAGTGCAAGCAATTCGGCGAGATGGCAAGTTCATCCGCTTTCCGGGGGGCGATACCGAGCTGCAAGCGGGCGATCAGCTGCTCTTATGCGGCGGCAGTTTTCCCCTCAATCAGGTGCAACAGTTGTTGGCACCCGAATCTGAGCCTTCGGTTTTCCCAGTCCCTACGCTCAACTTGCCAGTAAGCGAAGCGATACAAGAGCATCTTCCCTCTGATAATCAGCGAACAGGCGAATCAAGGTAATCGGTCATTGGGGAAGAGATTCCCGATTCCCGATTCCCGATTCCTAATTACTTTGGCTGCACATAAGCGATCGCGTGTCGCCAAACCAGCGTTTGCTGATTCGATTCATCTTGTAGACAAATACAGTTCTGATCTTGCCAACGCAGTTTACCAACGAGTACATCGTTCGTGAGGAGTTTCAGTTCAACCCTTTGTCCCTCTTTCACAAATGTTTGGACGAGGCGAGTGCTTGGTAAGCCTGTTTCCAGTTCAGTTGTCATAATGCAAGATTTTTCCTAATGCGAATTGCCAGATTTCAGGATTGAAGGACTGCCATTAACCATTACCCATTCCATAGTTTATGCTAATCGAAAATTGCGAATCGAAGGATTGCTAAATGGGAATCGAGTTTACTAAGTATCACGGACTGGGAAACGATTTCATTCTGATTGACAATCGTTCCTCATCAGAACCCAAGGTAACGCCAGAACAAGCGGTCAAGTTTTGCGATCGCCACTTCGGCATTGGTGCCGACGGCGTGATTTTTGCCCTGCCGGGACAAGACGGCACCGACTACACCATGCGGATTTTCAACTCCGATGGTTCCGAACCGGAAATGTGCGGCAATGGCATTCGCTGTTTAGGCAAATTTCTCGCTGATTTAGAAGGAAAATCTACTCAAGAAACTCAATATCGGATTCATACCCTGGCAGGTGTCATGACACCGCACATCAAGCCGGATGGGAAAGTCACCGTCGATATGGGAATGCCAGGACTACTGGCGGCAGAAATTCCCACGACGCTGGGTGCCCCTAACGAGAAAGTAATCGCTCAACCTTTAGAAGTCGCTGATGCTACTTGGTTGGTAACTTGTGTCAGCATGGGGAATCCTCACTGCATCACGTTTGTGGAGGATGTTGCCGCGATTCCTTTAGAAAATATTGGCCCCCAGTTCGAGCATCATCCCGTTTTTCCCAAGCGGACGAACACCGAGTTTATTCAAGTGGTGCGTCCGGATTACCTGAAAATGCGGGTCTGGGAACGCGGTGCAGGAATAACTTTAGCGTGCGGCACGGGTGCTTGTGCGACTGTGGTCGCTGGAGTGTTGACTGGAAAGAGCGATCGCATCGCCACCGTTGAATTACCCGGCGGCTGTTTGGAAATCGAATGGTCGGAAATCGACCAGCGAGTTTACATGACAGGACCAGCGGAGCGTGTATTCGCAGGTCAGATATAATCCGATGTGCTTTTTCTTAGCCTTCCGATAAATGGGGATTGGGGGACCAAAACCCGAACAGTTCTGTTGGTTCGATTCCCCTAGTCCCTCGCTCAATTGCCGGGAATTAAACTGTAAAGTTGCACATCGCGCGATCTAGCAAAAATGCAAAAGCCGCCAGAAAAGGCTCCCCGACTCATTACCATCTCCGTCAGCCATTACTGCGAAAAAGCACGATGGGCATTAGAACGGCTTGAAGTTCCCTACATTGAAGAACGCCATATGCCGCTTTTTCATCGGCTAGCCACCCGCAAAAATGGCGGCGGACAAACGACTCCGGTTCTGGTGACGGAAACGGGTACTTTGAGCGATTCCTCTGATATCTTGCAGTATCTAGATAGCATGACGGCTGAAAGTGCAAAACTTTACCCAGCCGATCCCAAGCTGCGCCGCGAGGTTGAAAAACTCGAAGATTTGTTTAACAAGCAGCTCGGCCCCAGCATCCGTCTTTGGGCGTACTTTTATTTGCTAGATAATCGCCAGTTGATGCGGCGACTGTGGTGCGATGGCGTACCCTCTGTTGAGCGGGCGTCATTTCCAATCGTTTTTCCGTTGATTCGCGAGGCGGCACGGCGAGGCTACAATATCACGGCAGAATCGTCAGCCAGTGCCCACGACAAGATTAAGCGCATCTTCGAGAACGTCAACGCGCGGTTGGCAGATGGACGTTCCTACTTAGTTGGCGATCGCTTTTCGGCAGCAGACCTCACATTTGCCTGTCTCGCGGCTCCGGCTGTACTGCCTGCCGAGTATGGGGCGAGTCTGCCTCACTTAGATGAGTTGCCCGATGAGATTGCAGTGGCAATTAAAGAGTTACGAGAAACCCTGGCGGGAGCTTATATCTTGCGCCTGTTCCGTGAGGAACGCCAGGGGTAAGGGTTCGTTGCACCTGAGCGTGGCAAAGTGAAAGTGGGAAGCGATCGCATCCTCACGGTTGAACGACCTGGCAGATGTTTGGAAATCGTTTGCTCATAAACAGACTAGCCTGTTCGCAGGCAAAATCTAATCGCTATGTAACATCGAACCTTGAAAACGGGAACCTTAAATTAGGTCAACCCAAAGGAATTGTGATGACAGGCGCTATTTACCTAATTCAAGACAAGGGTCAGCTGGTTGAAATGATCGAACAGCCCTATGACTCGGAAGCTTTGCTGCAAAAACTGCTAGCCGACTATCCCAGTTTGTTGGCTGGCGACCAGATCAACAGTGCGGCACCGAGACGTTGGTTGTTAGTTTCAGAAGAGATGCCCGTGCCATCTGAAGAAAATGGTTTCGACCGATGGGCACTCGACCATTTATTTCTCGACCAAGATGGAATTCCCACCTTAGTGGAAGTTAAGCGTAGCACTGACACCCGCATCCGGCGAGAAGTAGCTGGACAGATGCTCGACTATGCTGCTAATGCAGTGGTTTATTGGCCTGTTGAGAAAATCATTGCCCAATTTAACGCTAATTGTCAGATAAAAAGTCAAGATTCTGAACAGATACTCAGCAATTTTCTAGGCGCTGATGCTAAGCCATCTGAGTTTTGGGAAAAGGTCAAGACAAATCTGCAAGCTGGCAAAATCCGTCTAGTCTTTGTTGCTGACAAGATTCCTCCTGAACTTCAACGTATTGTGGAGTTTCTTAATAAACAAATGAATCCAGCGGAGGTATTGGCAATTGAAATTAACCAATACGTTGGTCAAGGTTTAAAAACTCTTGTTCCTAGAATTATTGGTCAAACAGTAGCAGGGAAATCAACGCAATCTCTACTGAATTATGAGACTAAGCAATGGAATGAGTCTTTGTTCTTTCAAGAATTAGAGGCAAAAAAAGGGAGTGATGTAGCTCAAGCTGCTAGAAACGTTTTCAACTGGATCAATTGTGAAAAAATGCACGTTAGTTGGGGGAAAGGGAAAATTGAAGGGTCTCTGATCCCCAGAATAATCAGTTACAAAGGAGAAACCAGAAAGTTTTTCACAATATGGACTGATGGCACTCTTGAGATTTATGCCTACGAGCCTCCATTTAACTTGGAAGACAAAAAGGCTGAACTTCTCAACCGCTTAAAATTAGTCGTAGGTCAGTCGATTTCTGTTAATACCTATCAATGGTATATTCAGTTGTCTGAACTGAAAGATGAGTTGATAGCGAAGCAATTTCTAGAAGTGATTGACTGGGCGATTCGGGAAATTAAAGTATCATAATTACGAATACAGGCTGTCACGTAATATAAGTTGGTAACTTTTAAACGATTGCTGGTAGTCATCATCTGCTAGATCAGCCTATTGATATCGCCAGCGATCGCATTTGTTTCTCAAACGTATCACTATCCATCAGCAACCTCATCTTCAGTCCACCCACAAACCTCAAAAGCGAAGTCACCAGCTATCCGCACGTAGAACAGTTGGTGAAAGCCTTCATTATAAGAGGGGCGTTGTAGCTTTTTGATTGTCGCGTAAATTGCTACATCTGGCACCCGTTTTTTACCTAAGCGCTGCTGGTTACGTTCCCGGCATTGACTCACCGACGATTTAAAGTAATAACCGATAATTTCGGCTCCATACATACAGCCCAATTGAATGAGGGACGCACGTTCTTCGACGGTTGGGTTAGTATTATCCACAACAACCGATTGCCCCGTTTCAAGTGCTTCTTTAATAAGTTGTGTTTGTCTTCTAGAGCGGTTCTTGTTGTTCCGCAACAAATCTTTGCTAACCAGCTTATGCGTTTCAGCAAAATGAGTGTGATAGAAGGTACTTTTCCCAGAAGCCTGCAAGCCGATAAAGATGACTAACTGCATAGACAATAGCCTATCAATAGTCATTATTTAAGCATAAGGTTTAAAACAAAGGTAATTTTAAAGTAATGGTAATTGCAATTTGCAATTAAAACTTGGTAACTTTCTCCTGAAAAAGGAGATTTTTTTACAAATAGAAAAGCTAGCGAATACCATCACCTCTTATTTGAATGGAGAAGGCGAGCTATACTCCTACAAGCATCCCACTGCTTGGTATTTGCTCCTAAGTGCGATCGCTCTTTATTTTGAGGGACGATGGGTATCCGTACAATCATCGCATTGAAATGGTGAAAATGGATAATATTGTGACTAGAAAAATACTAAACTCGCTGCAATCTTTATCTTGGCGCTGCTTAATAGTGCAACAAAAAAAATTACGCTCTGTCACCTATACTCAAGCAGTATGCGATCGCCAATAATCATCCCACGAATACTGAATCTTCAAATTAACTTCGCTCGGTAGCTTCTGTCTATCTTTAGAATAGAGAATATCTACTCATTTTTAGTGGAGCATCCCCCCATGATATTACAAGTTTCAGAATCCACAACAACTGTTAAAGAACAGCAATTCACCTTACCAGGTTATTATACTTGGGAGCAATTTGAGGCGATAGAATCATTAATCGCAGATGCGCCTGGTTTGCGAATCACTTATTTAGATGGCTGTGTGGAGTTTATGACACTAGGCGAAGACCACGAACAGATAAAGAGTGTTTTAGGTATATTTATAGCACTTTACTTGTTTGAAAAAGGAATTAAATTTATTCCTGTAGGGAGTGCAACTCGCAGGGACAAGAGCAAAGATGTTTCATTTGAGCCGGATGAATCTTACTATTTAGGGGAGAAGAAAGATCATCCGGATTTGGCAATTGAAGTCACTATTACCAGCGGTGGCATAGATAAACTAGAAAAGTACAAGCGGTTGAAAATTGCTGAAGTCTGGTTTTGGGAAAATAATCAGCTTGTGCTTTATCGACTGCGCGAACATAATTATGCGCAAATTTCCAAAAGTGAATTTTTGCCTGATTTAGATATTGCTTTGCTAGTGCGCTGCGTGCAAATGTCTGATATTTTGGCAGCGAGAACTGAGTTTATTAATGGGATGAGACAAATCGGTTGAAAGATATTTTACAGTAGCAGTGCGATCGCATTCTCCTCAATCTCAAAGAGCGATCGCACCCGTGAAAATATCTAGCAACATAGCTTAACGCACCACTTGCCGCATATAGTTTGCCCAAACTTGGGCAGCTTGTCCGCTACTTCCTCGCGTTGGAGTGTTGTCGTCATTTCCCAGCCAAATGCCGGTGACGAGATCCTGACTGGGAACGTAGCCAATAAACCACAAGTCAACGCCGCTATTCGTGGTGCCCGTCTTCCCCACCTCTCCGAATCCAATCGACGCCGCCCGTGCCGTACCCCCTCGCACTGCGCCCCGAAGCATATTCGTCATGGTATCTGCGATTCCCTGTGACAGCACCCGCTTCGTTGCCCCTGCTTCCTCCTCGAAGGAGTAAATCACCCGGCAGGTTTGCGGATTGTTGAAATCTTTGCAATCGCTGCTGTCCCGAATCCGCTGAATAGCATGGGCGCGATTCCAGACGCCGCCATTTTCCAAGGCACCGAAAGCCCCCGTCATCTCCAAGACAGTGGTTTCGCTTTGCCCCAACACCAAACCGGGAACCGGATTAAGCGGCGTTGTGATGCCCAGTCGTCGAGCCATCTCCACCACCCGATCTAAACCAACATCCTGCGCCACCCGCAGCGCGATCGCATTCTCAGACTGGGCAAGCCCGGTGTACATATCCGTCCCGCTACCCCCTACTCTTTCGCACCCCCGAAAGCGTTGACTCTGCCACACTAAAGGGGCGCAAGAATAAAACTTTCCCGGCGAGTTACCTTGTTCAAGTGCCGAGGCGTAGGCAAAAATTTTGAAGGTGGAACCCGGTTGTCGCTTGGCTTGAGTCGCGCGATTAAATTGACTTTTTTGATAATCTGTGCCACCGACCAAGGCGCGAATTGACCCGTTGCTGGAGTCGAGGGTGACAATTGCTCCCTCGGAGAACCTGTAACTTCCCCCAATGGTATTAACTCCGTTGCGGAGGGCAGTTTCCGCCTTTTGTTGAGTCTCTAGATCCAGATTGGTTTCGACAAAAAAATTGCCTTCTTTTGCCAGTTGATCTCCCAACAAGAATTGGAGTTCGGTGAAAACGTAGCTGTAAAAATAGGGTGCCTTGATGCTAGCTAAAGCTTCTCTGGCTTTGGGGCTAACGTCAATACGCGATCGCCTTGCTCGTTGAGCTTCTTCCGCACTGATAAACCCTAGATTTGCCATGCGGTTAATAATGCGATCGCGCAGTCCAATCGCTGTTTTATAATCCCGAATCGGATTAAAACTATTCGGTGCTGGCAAAATCGCCACCAGCGTCGCCGCTTCAGAAATATTTAAGTCTCTGGCAGATTTGTCGAAATAAAACTGAGCCGCGTCCTCAAACCCGTTCGCGCCAACTCCCAAGTAGATGCGGTTCAGATAATTCCGCATGATCTCGTTCTTACTGTAGAACGTCTCCAGCTTCAGAGCGACGATCGCTTCCTTGATTTTTCGCCCCGCGCTATCTTCTGTCCCCACATACTCCCGAAACAAACTCCGCGCCAACTGTTGCGTAATCGTGCTACCGCCTTGACGAATTCCGCCTCCCTTGACATTCGTCACCACCGCCCGCAGCGTGCCAACAGGATCGACCCCGAAGTGCCAGTAATAGCGGCTGTCTTCCGATGCAATCACCGCTTGAGGCAGATACTTGGAAAAATCTGATAATCGCCCCAATTCCCGGTGCGCTATCGTTCGGGGACGCTGTAACGGCGTTCCGTCATCAGAATTAATTACTACTGGTCCTTGTACGCCAGCCGGCAAAGGTCGAATCGGAATATTGCGCCACTCAAAAAGAATCCACAATGCCAATAAACTGGTCAGTCCACCCACCCCATAGAGGGCGTAACGAGTCGCCAGCACGTACCAGGGGGGCGGATTGTGGTACTGAAGCCGAACCGCATCCGCCAATTCCGGTGGTCCTAGGGTGAGGATATCGCCGTGGCGTAGTATGAGGCTATTGAGCCGCCGTCTCCCTCGGTAGATGCCATTGGTAGAGTTTTCATCCTTGATGACAAAGGACTGCCCGCGCCGTCCTTCTCGGTTTAATGAAAGATGAATCTGACTGATAACTGGGTTCCGCACCACGATATCGCAAGATTTAGAACTGCGTCCCAGTAAATAGCGATCGCCCAATAGTGGATAAACCTCTGCCTTAGCAGCACCGGCATCCTGCACCCATAGTTCCGGCACTCTGGCATTGGGCTTCAGCGCCAGCGCATTAAAATTTACCTTAGCTTGAATGGTCTGTACTGCCTGAGTTAGTTGACCCAGGATGGTTTTAGGCGGTTGTTGGGGTGAGGTCATGTCAGAGGCAAAAGGCTCAATGCGACAAGCAAGAGGTTTGTACTAAATATTCTAATCTCTTGCCTAGGGAGGCGTTGTGAAAAAGAGAAAGAGCTTACAAAGATAGGTTTTAACAAATCGTCTTTTAAAAAACTAAAGAAGGGAATTAATTATCAACGTAAAAATCAGCTTTCTCCCACTTCCCTCCGCTTCCTCTGCCCTCATCTCTTCAGCGTGGTCTGCCAGATGAGGAAGGTTGATTCCAAAACCAGGCAATCAATAAACACACCATGCCTACATTAATAAACATATCTGCCAGATTAAATACTGCAAAGTGAATCAGCCGAAAATCCAAGAAATCAACGACGCAACCATTGAAAAATTTGTCATTGATAACGCAACTGTTGAAAAATCGGTCAATTCCATTGCCCACCGCTCCACCTAAGATAAAGCCACAGCCTAATTGTTCCCAACGATCCAAATGGGGGTTTACTAAAGCGAATCCGATCAAGAAGAGACTTACCCCCAAAGAAAGCCAGGGCAACCAAACTTCGCCTTGAAACCAGCTAAAAGCTGCCCCAGGGTTCAATTCATAGGTAAAGTGAAATACATTAGGCCACAGCGCCCACGTTTCTTTATAGACAAAATTCTGCACCACCCAATATTTAGTTACCCGATCCAGAATCAAACTAACGAAAGCGGCGAGCCAAAAATAGTGATTTTTAAAATTCATTGTAATTATTCATTAGTCATTAGTTATTCGTGATGAGTGATTAGTCAATCGTTCTTTAGTAATCAGTATCGGTAGACTATCAACCCACTACCCCATGACCAACGAGCGCTTGACTAATGACCGAACCAACGACTTAATAAAGCATTAGCTGGCGTAAGAAATAAGCCAAGACTGTCACTGCACAAACAATTGCCATTTGGGCTGGTAAAGGATAGACGGAGTATTTCAAAACTGCTTCCCATAACGGCAGTAATACCGCTCCCAAGGTTAACAAATGGGTCACGATTAGATAAGTCAAACCAGTGATATGGATGACCAGCAACCCACAAATACAGCTGAAGGACAAAGACTCCAATCGCTGCGGTGCCTTAAAAGCCACTAAGCCACATATCCACGCACCCGGAATAAAGCCTAGTAAGTAGCCAAAGCTGGGTTCTGTGAGATAGTCGAGACCTCCGCCTTGAGAAAAGACTGGAAACCAGGGAGTGAGACCCAACGCCAGGTAAGCAATTTGAGAGAGTGCCCCGGCATTTTTACCGCCCATACAGCCAACTAGCAGCACGGCACCGATTTGATAGGTCACGCCCAGCGAGTGAGTTTGAATCCCTTGCTGAGACCAATTCCAAGGAAGGCTGGGGACATACGCTTCCAGAAACGTACCACCAATCGTTAGGAGTAAGCCAATCAAGGCCCACAGTAGTTCAGTGGGAGCAAACACAAGGGTAAAGGAGCAGGGGAGTAAAAGAGCAGGGGAGTAAAGAAGCAGAAGCGTCAAAGAGTAGGGGCGTCAAAGAGCAAGGGAGAAATAGTCCTCAGTCCTCAGTCCTCAGTCCTCAGTCCTCAGTCCTCAGTCCTCAGTCCTCAGTCCTCAGTCCTCAGTCCTCAGTCCTCAGTCCTCAGTCCTCAGTCCTCAGTCCTCAGTCCTCAGTCCTCAGTCCTCAGTCCTCAGTCCTTAGTCCTCAGTCCTTAGTCCTCAGCCCTCACCAGGAGCAGGGAGTCCCGCCCCTATAGCACTCATACCTTAGCAGTGTATTCGCCGGGAATGGGTGCTTCGCCGCCCGTCAGCCCTAGGGATTCGAGCATAGCATGGTCTTGCTCTGGCGGTTGCCCGATGGTGGTGAGGTAGTGTCCAATCAGCATGGCATTCATTCCCGCTTGAAAGCCCATTGCTTGGAGTTCTCCCATCACGGCTTCCCGTCCGCCAGCGTAGCGCAGAATTTGTTCGGGCAGGATGAGGCGGAAAATGGCGATCGCTTTGAGGGCTTCATAAGGATCGATTTTCGGGCGATCGCTTAGGGGTGTCCCTTCTCTGGGATTTAATAAATTCAGCGGTACGGATTCGACTTCCAATTCCCGCAGCGCTAACGCCAGATCCACTCGGTCTTCCCAGCTTTCGCCCAATCCCATGATTCCACCCGTGCAGGCTTGAATTCCCGCAGCTTTGAGATTTTGGATGGTTTGGACGCGATCGCGCCAAGTATGAGTTGTCACGATTTGCTCAAAGAAGTTCTCCGATGCCTCTAAATTATGGTTGTACCGCGTTACCCCCGCCTCAGCTAGCGCCTGAGCTTGTTCTGGCGTCACTTCTCCCAACGCACAGCAAGGTTTAATCTGGGTTTCGGCAATAATTCGGCTCACCGTTTCCAGAATTTGTTCAAATTCCGTCGATTTGGGGCTGTTGTACTTAATGCCGCGTCCTTGAGAAACTAAACAAAACCGCTTTGCCCCGGCTGCTTCAGCTGCTTTGGCTTGGGCAAGAATCTCCTCGGTGGATTTCAAGCCATAGATTGGCGAGTCTTGACCGGGGTGGTGAGCAGACTGGGAACAGAAGCCGCAATTTTCCGAGCAATTGCCAGATTTCACATTGACAATGCTGCATAAATCGACTACGTTTCCGCAACAAGCTTGACGGACTTTGTCGGCTGCTTCGCATAGCAGCAAAATATTTTCTTCACCTTCAATTTGGGATAGAGCGATCGCTTCAGCTCTCCCAATCCGCTCGCCAGCAATAATCCGAGAGGTCAGGTTTTGCAGCCATTGCCGCAGTGACTCCTGAGACTTGCTGTTAACATCCACGTTTGACACCGATGCTTGAACCACGTTCGGCCCTTTTGATCGTATTTATTGAAACGATGGCATTTTATCACTTGGTTTGCAGACAACTAAAGCCATACCTTAACCTGACCTTTACTCTATCCTTTACGATTAGACGGTAGGCTAATAGCAAAACTGCCCCTGCTAAGCTGGAATGTCTGGCAATTGAAAAAATTGCATTCTGATTAAAAAAAATGGTACGGGTCTAGCTTGCATCAACGAATACAAGCGTTTATTGCTTTTACTAACCAGTGTCTGAGGAAAATAATCCCGTGAGTTCCGTGACCTCCGGTTCGCAGAAAATTATGAAACCCCGCTCCGATTGGGATCGGACGATGGATCGGGGCTTTATTTGGCTAACTCGAATTTTTGCGTTTGCAGTTGCTGCAACCTTGATTTGGATAACGGTACAAGTTGCAATTAAAGCTTGGCCTGCGATTACAGAATTTGGGTTTGGCTTTATTACCTCCACCAATTGGGACCCAGTTCGCAATCAGTACGGAGCGCTGCCTCAACTATACGGCACGATCGCTAGCTCAGCGATCGCCCTGTTGATTGCCGTGCCAGTCGGGATTGGCGTAGCTCTTTTTCTGAGTGAAGATTATTTGCCGCCACGAATTCAGGTGGTAATTGTTTTCCTCGTAGAACTGCTAGCAGCGATTCCCAGTGTGGTCTATGGTTTGTGGGGAATTTTTGTTCTGATTCCCCTTTTGAAGGTCGTAGGTAACTGGCTTAACGCATCTTTGGGTTGGCTGCCCATTTTTAGCACGCCGCTGCGTGGCCCAGGCTTGCTCCCGGCAGCGCTCGTCCTCGCCATTATGGTATTGCCGACTATCGCAGCCCTTTCTCGTGACGCCCTCATCTCGTTACCTCCAGACTTGCGGCAGGCGTCAGTTGGGCTGGGAGCGACTCGTTGGGAGACCATTCTCAAAGTGCTACTCCCGTCCGCTTTCTCTGGAATTGTGGGCGCAGTGATGCTGGCACTGGGTCGAGCTTTGGGAGAAACAATGGCTGTAACGATGTTGATTGGGAATTCTAACAACATCAGTCCTTCTATCTTGGCTCCGTCCAACACGATTGCTTCCCTACTCGCCAACCAATTTGCAGAAGCAAGCGGTCTGCAAGTGGCAGCCCTAATGTATGCTGCGTTAATTCTATTTGTCCTCACGCTGTTAGTGAATATCTTGGCTCAGATACTCATTGAGCGCGTCCAGCGAATTTAATCCGTTCCTTGTTCTGAGATGACAGCAGACTTGCACAGGCGGGTTTATCAGTATAGGAAAGCTACTGGCAGATATCTGGTGAAAGCCGCCCCTCCATAATCGACCACTGACCACCGACCACAAATATGATGTCTAAACCCCAGGCTCAACCAGTTTCCGGATTTCCCAGTCGTAGTTTGAAGCGATCGCCTACTTCCCCCCGGACGCTGTTTGGGATCGTGATGACGGCGCTAACGTTTCTTTGTGCTGTCCTGGCTATCCTGCCTTTGGTGGCGGTGCTTTCCTACGTAATTATCCAGGGTATAAGCCAGCTGAACGCGAGTGCGTTCACGGAACTGCCGCCCCCTCCCTTAGTACCCGGAGGCGGGTTTGGCAACGCCATTCTGGGAACCCTCATCATGGTTGGAATTGCTGCCCTGATTAGCATTCCCTTTGGCATCATGGCAGCCATTTATTTGTCTGAGTTTAGTAATACGGGTAAGTTTTCTTACTGGATTCGCTTTGCCACCAACGTCCTGAGTGGAGTTCCCTCTATCATTGTGGGCGTCTTCGCTTATGCCGCCGTCGTTCTCACAATGGGAACTTATTCCGCATGGGCGGGAGGATTTGCTTTATCAATCTTGATGTTGCCAATTGTAATTCGGGCAACCGAAGAAGCTCTAAGATTGGTTCCGCAAGAAATCCGACAAGCATCGGTCGGACTGGGAGCAACTAACTTTCAAACGGTGTCTCGCGTGATTTTGCCAGCAGCACTCCCAGCAATTGTGACGGGAACGACGCTGGCAGTTGCTCGTGCTGCTGGTGAAACAGCACCCCTATTATTTACTTCCCTTTTCACCCAATATTGGCCTAATTGGAACAATCAATTAAAAGAACCAACGGCTTCCCTAGCGGTTTTAGTTTACAACTTCGCTACGTCTCCATTTAAAAATCAGCAAGAATTCGCTTGGGCGGCTTCTTTCATCCTAGTTTTACTGGTTCTGATAACCAGCATGATTTCTCGTTTAGCAACGGCTCGTCGAGTTTATTGATGAACAATTGTTCAAATATGTGTTGCTATGATACGGAAACTTAAACAAAGTAATGCAACAATGAATACATACCGAGGTTTAATAGTATGCTAGGCGCTGTTTTAACCTTAAGGACGAAGCCGTAATCTCCTTGACTTCCCAAGCAACACAATCCTTCGCCCAATCATCTGCCCAAAAACCTACAGGGTTTTTGTTAGCCTGTTAAACCCAAAAACCGATCTGACTATTTATGTTGTCGAATTCTCAAACCAAGAATCAAACTGAGACTGTTTTACAGACAGAAAATCTAAAGGTATACTACGGAAATTTTTTAGCACTTCGAGACATTTCGATAGATATTCCCAAAAACCGGGTTACGGCTTTTATTGGACCTTCGGGTTGTGGAAAAAGTACCTTGTTGCGCTGCTATAACCGCCTCAATGATTTAATTAAAAGTTTTCGGGCAGAAGGCAAAGTCACTTACCACGGTCAAGATCTTTACGCTCCAGAAATCGATCCCGTAGAGGTGCGGCGACGGATTGGGATGGTGTTCCAAAGACCAAACCCATTTCCTAAATCGATTTATGACAACATCACCTTTGGTGCCCGGATTAATGGATATCGGGGCGATTTGGATGAATTGGTAGAGCGGAGTTTGCGGCAAGCGGCTCTGTGGGATGAAGTGAAAGATAAACTTCGAGCGAGTGGTTTATCTTTGTCTGGGGGACAGCAGCAGCGGTTGTGTATTGCCAGAGCGATCGCTGTTCAGCCAGACGTGATCCTGATGGATGAACCCTGCTCCGCTCTCGACCCCATTTCAACGCTGCGAGTTGAAGATTTGCTCCACCAACTCAAAGAGCAATACACCATCGTGATCGTGACGCACAATATGCAGCAGGCATCGCGAGTATCTGATATGACAGCCTTTTTCAATGTCGAACCAACCGAAAAAGGAGGTCGTATTGGTTATTTAGTCGAGTACGACCGCACCGAGGTTATCTTCCAAAGCCCTCAGCAGCAAGCAACACAGGAATATGTAAGCGGTCGCTTCGGTTAATTTGTCCAGAAAAACGATTGATTAAAAGAAGGTAGGGGCAGGGCTTCTGCCCTTACTCGTTGTGGGAGACCTGTCAGAAGTATTCCTATCAGATTATTTGATTTAGCAAAGCTAAAAAAATAGGAACTTCCATTTTTTTCCGCATCTGTTAAAAGGATGAAAATAGTTGAATATAGGGGCACAAATAAATGTAACGGGGGGTAAAAGTTTATGGATTGTTCCTACAAACCATAATTCCTAAACTATGAACCATCGAGAGTCTACGTTTATTTACACCAAACGTCTTATCTCTAAAATTTAAAATCTAAAATTCTAAGGGTTCCAATTCGAGATAGGATAAACTCTGATTTTGCATTTCCATCTCGTTTGGTAAAAAAAATACTTATGAAGCGTTATTGGTCACGTCTCCTAGCCCTGGTTTTGGTAGTTACGATGGGATTGATGGGCTGTTCCTCCAGCAGCTCGCTAGGACTGAGTGGAGATTACCGCCAAGATACCTTGGCTTTGTTGCAAGGTTTGAGAACAGCAATTGAATTGCCAGAGGGTTCGGCAGACAAGGCAGCAGCTCAGTCACAAGCGCGTCAGATTATTAACGATTTTGCCTCTCGCTATCGGCGGGATAGCTCTGTCGCTAAGCTGAGTTCTTACACGACGATGCGAACTGCATTGAATTCAATAGCAGGGCATTACAGCTCTTATCCGAATCGTCCGCTGCCGGAAAAACTGAAGACTCGCTTAGAGCAAGAGTTCCAGCAGGTGGAAGCAGCTTTGAGACGAGAAGCTTGAAGAACTAGCTGGCGAGTTGTTAGCTGTTAGCTGTTCATTCACTGGCTAATCGCTAATCGCTTTTATGGAGATCGCGTCCACTGCTCTGAGACCCGGTTGGGGATGATGGCAGATGGAGTGAATTTACTGTAACCAGTGGAGCGATCGCATCCGCTGCAACACGCAGCACAGACGGCGGATGCGATCGCCGCAGACAAAGCGCTACAGACCAAGCGCCGCAGACAAAGCAATGACAGATTACGCCATTTTGTTTTAATTTCAGAAGATAAAATCTTGAAATCCTGTTTGGGCTTTGGTTTGAAAAGCCCAAATGGCAACAGACGTGGCAGTTGGTAGCGTTGATCTTATGGGTGCCTATTTCTACTAAAAAGCAGAGATTTGCCGGAAACGCGGGTAAATCTGTGTATAGAGTCAATTGACAAGTACTCAGACAAGTGCTGATATGATGCTCAACCAGCGAAATCGGTTCGGATGACACCTTATGTTCCATCCTTTCGTCTGATGGGTAGACATATCTAACAGTTCTATGAGATTGGTGTTTAGGAGGAAGTTCGTGGGTCAGGCATCGTTAAGATTGCCGCAAACTTGGCAGCGTGTCTATCGCGGTTTAGTTGCAGCAGTTCTGACCAGTAGTAGTCTTATCAACCCTTACTTGGGTTCGCAATCTGCTCTAGCTCAAACAAGGGCATATTGCCAACTTTCAGCAGATGCGATCGCCCAAAAAGAAAGTTTGCGTGTTTCAGCCGTAAAGGGAAACTCGGATTCCCAAGGTCGCTACAGAACGCTCTTGAAAAAACACGCAGAGAGTTTGCAGCAGTGTCGTCAGCAAACTTGGCCCCGCGTACAGGCAATCTGGCTGCGCCTGTATCCCTGTGACATCCGTCCTGGGGCACTAGATGAATTAATGGATCGCTTGGTTAACCGGGGCTACAACCAGGTCTATGTCGAAGTTTTTTCTGACGGTCAGGTGCTACTGCCTAAGGCAGAAAACTCCACACCCTGGCCTTCTGTCATCAGAACTCCAGGCGCTGAGAAAGTAGACTTGCTCGCACAAGCGATTAACAAAGGGCGCGAACGGGGGATGCAAGTCTATGCGTGGATGTTCGCCATGAACTTTGGCTACTCCTACTCCCAGCGACCCGATCGACAGCAAGCGCTAGCCCGCGATGGTATGGGAAAAACCAGTTTGTCGGTCACGGAGGACGGTTCTCAAGCCTTCATCGATCCTTACAATGCCCAAGCAAAACGAGACTATTACCAGCTGGTTCAAGAGGTGGTTCGCCGCCGCCCCGATGGAGTGCTGTTTGACTACATTCGGTATCCCCGCCAGTCAGGAAGCGCTTCCGTGGTCACGAAAGTCCAAGACTTATGGATTTACGGAGATGGTTCTCGGCAGGCTTTGTATAACCGCGCCCTCAACAATAAGGGACGAGAACTGATCGAGCGATATATTACCAAGGGATTCATTAGCGCTGGCGATGTTGCAGGGGTGGATAAACTTTACCCAGATGAGGGATCGCCCCTCTGGCAGGGACGCAACCCCGCGGCCGACGAAATGAAAGCAACCGCCTCACAGCGTCAAGCCCGACTGCAATGGGAGTTGTGGCAACTGAGTGTTGCCCATGCGGCTCAAGGCGTTGTGGACTTTGTGGCGTTAGCCAGCCTGCCCGCCCAGCGACAAAGAATCCGCACGGGGGCAGTGTTTTTCCCGGAGGGGAATCAAACCGTCGGTCAAGGGGGGTATGATTCGAGAGTGCAACCGTGGGATCGGTTTCCCAGTTATATGGAGTGGCATCCAATGTCCTATGCAACCTGCGGCAACACCAGCTGCATTGTCCCGCAAGTTGAGCGAGTTTTGAGTCTTGCGCCACCCGGCACTCAGGTTTCACCCGTACTAGCAGGGGCTTGGGGCAAATCGTTCAATTCTCGTCCGTCCTTAGAACAGCAGATGCAAGCGATCCGCGCTGGGGCACCGCAAGTCAATTCAATCAGCCATTTTGCCTTTTCCTGGCAAGAACCGGAAGTAGACCGCGATCGCAAGTTCTGTGGTGCCGACTAGCGATCGCTTTTAGCTCCTAGCCGCAAATCTGGGATACTCGTCGCTAGACACGATTCGCAGCGGCACTTGGGTAATTTTTTCTTCGATTAATTGGTCGCTGACAAATTCCATAACCACCGGCTGCAAAAAGAAAAATGCAGCCTTTTTTTCGATTAGCGATCGCTCTTCCAATGATTCCAAGGCTTCTAGCAGTTTTTGCGGTGAGAGCGAGGGCGGTATCTTCTCCCGCAATTGTGAAAATGAAAGGATTTGGTTACTCAGGGCGAGGCAGTTAATAATTATCTTTTCCGTCTCGGACAACCGCTTAAATTGTTGATCTAAAAGATTGCGAATTTCACCAAACACTGTAATTTTTTGGCTTAAAAAATCAGAAATATTCCCGTGGAATAACTTTTGAATCGTCGTCGAGACGATTTTTAATGCGAATGGATTTCCTGCATAATATTCAATTAGCTGGCTCCAATCGCTCGGCGAACCCCATAAAGAACTTTTAGCCCTCAATATTTCCTGTACTGGCGCTACCTGCAAACCTTTTAGTTTCAGGACTCGAACGGGTAAAGTTTCTCCTTCCAGTAATCCAATTCCTTTTGGCTTCTCCCGGCTTGTTAGCACCATGCAACTTTGATGGGGTGTTTCTCCTATCCTTTCCAAAAGTTCACCATAATCCTCATAGCCTTGGCGATAGTGTCCAGTGCTAAAGTGCAAGGAAGGCTTGGACAAATCGCCCCCGTGCAGAATCGCCTCCGCATTATCGAATACCAACAGACAGCGAGAAAGCTTTAAATAACAAATCAATAGCGAAATTCTCCCGTCTACCGTTGCGGGTAAATAAGTTTCCCGCTCGTTTGACAGAAATCGGATTAGTTCTGCTAGCCTCTCGTTGAGAGGCGGAGCATTGCGTAGACTTCGCCAGATGACAAACTCGAATCGATCTTGAATTTGCAGCGCTAGCTTCACCGACAAACAGGTTTTTCCGATTCCGCCGATTCCTAACAGCGTCACCAATCGGCAGCGTTCCGATAAAATCCAGTGCGTTAATGTTGCCAGTTCTTCTGTGCGCCCGGAGAAAACACCATACTCAGGTGCCTCCCCCCAATCTTGTCGTCCTTCTTTCGTCGTTGCACTTCCTCTCTCGGCAACCGTCTCAATCTTAGAAGCGGGTAAATCGTAATCACTTTGTTCCAACAAGAGGTTAAAAGCTCTGAAGCAGCGACTTAGGGTGCGCTTATCAACCCCAGCTTCACAAGCAAATACCTTCATCAGGGTATCTGGATCTAAGCCAGTGCGATCGCTTAACGCTTCCAGAGTGTACCGATTGTTAGATTTTTCGCAACTTTCCGCTTCAGATTTTGCCGCCTGGAGTTTCTTTAATCCTTGGGGCGTGAGAATCACACCACGCCTACGTTTTTGTTGTTGTAAATTCATCAGAGAAATATCTGAGTTTAACAAACACAGTAACCTGTGGGGCAGGCAAAACCCGGTGTATATGGTCTGTGGGTAATAGGTTCCACCCCACTAAATAGACTGCTACAAACTTCGGATATAGATTTCCTGAACCTCAGGGAATTTAATCACCCCGATTATGGCAAAGCTATAGGCTGTTCGATCCGAAGATTAATAAATTTTCCGATTTTAAGTAACTTCGCAAAGTTAGCCTCTTAATTTTTTCCCGGATGAAAAGCTTACGATGTCTGGCTTCAAAAACTTGATCGGCAGAAATATTTAAGTTCTTTGTTTAGATCCTAAACTTCGGTGGCTGATATTTGATGGACGCGGCAAACTTGACTTATGAAAACATCAATGAATTTTGCTCGTTCAGGCAGGAACACTTTGTTGGATAAGATATTCAGGAATTGATTGGCTGGGGATTGTGGTTTTCTTCCGAGGCAAGCTCTCAAGTTCTTTTGCGTACCAGTATCCGCGACGAATCATGGGTAGGATACTTTTTTCGCAAACGATTATGTTGACATTAGGCAGATCGCCAGAATCATGAGTTAGAAAAGAACCGGATAAATCTACTCTTTTAAACCCCACAATAAAATCAGCCGTAAAAAATACTTAAATCTCCCTGGGAGGAGCGCTGGAATCAGTATGTAAGACTTGCAAAATTTACCAAATCACAGCTAAGTAAAAGTCGTGTACCTACCTCAACAAAGCTTAATTTAGCAATTCTATTTTCATCAACAGTCCATCGCGTTCATTTATGGAGACATTCGCAATGACCTCACTAAGTACTTTAAATTCGACAGACGATCTGGAGTTTGGCAAACACGTCTCGCGAACGAACGTCCAAAAGATACCCATTTCGGTAAACCAGTTTTGGTCTGGGTTCGATGACTATCTCTCGTTGCAGAAAGTTCTCGGCGCACACGAAAATACTGAACTGGAAACTGGGGATGGAAAACCGGAAAATGGCGTGGGAGCCATCATCCGATTCGAGTTCGGGGGTGGGATCACTCGCGAACGGCTGGTCGTCAAGGACGATCAAACCCACGTCTGGAAGATCGACATACCAGAGCCGAATGTGCTGTTCACGTTCTACGAAGCTACCGCGCGGGTATACGACACGGAGACTGGTCCAGAAGTGTCGCTGACGATGGAAGTCGTGATGCGGAGCGAGAACCGAGAAGATCGGGCAAAAGCACTCAAGATTATGGAAAACTTCCTGCCAACGCGCATCCCTGAAGTCACTAATTTCATCCTCCGAAGAGACGGAATCAAGTGTTCGTTCGAGTTTGATGTCCACTGTCCCGTAGATAAGTTGTGGGCTGTCGTTGGCAACTGGCAGGATGTCTCGTGGGTGCAATACGCCACTGGGGTGAAAATAGAGCCTGACAATAAGCGGCAGATCCTCTTCCCGAACGGTGGAGTTGTCGAGGAGAGCCTCGTGTCTTGCTCGAACGAAGAGCGAACCTTAGCCTATGAAATGACCAAAAGTGCTTCGATGCCGATCAATCTCTACAGGGCTACAGTCACGCTTTCTGAGGTGAATGCCGAAGTCACCAAAGTGAACTATGAGAACATCTTCATCCCTGAAGAGGGGCAAGATGCCCAGCAACTCAAAGCCAGCATTGAAAAGATGTTCAACCAGCGATTTGAGTGGGTCAAATCGCAATTTGACACTCGCAAAGACACCCAGCAAAAAACTAGCCGCGCAAAAGTCACAGGTATCGTTCGCGCCCCCATTGACAAAGTGTGGGCGGTCTTCAGACCCTTTGGTCAGGAGATTATGAAATGGTGGCCTATTTATGAGTGGGTTAAATTGGATGCCCCAGGCAAAGACGAAGTTGGGGCGATACGCTCCTTCAAGACTCTCTCAGGGCGCGAATATAAAGAGCGTCTGGAGATGCGCGACGACCAGAAGCACACCTTGAAATATTCCTTTGTCGAAGTCAAACCTAGTCTTCCCATCACGAGTGCTATCACAACTGTCGAGATGTCAGCCAAGAGTCCGACGGAAACGGTGATTCATTGGTTTTCTAAAACTGAAGTCAGCCCCGTATTTGCCGGACAAATTACTAGCGGTCAGGAAAAAACTTACACTGAAGCGATCAAATCTCTGGATAAGCACTTTAATCCCAGTATTGGCAAGCTGGAAATTGAAGTGATTAGTGGCAAAGATTTGCTCAAAACTGGCTTGTTTAATTCCGATCCTTTTGTCGTAATCGATCTTGACGAGGCGAAGCCACAAGAATCGAAGGCTTGTTTGCAAACTTGCAACCCCTTGTGGAATGAAAAGTTCACCTTTGAGTTGGTGAGCATTGAGGGCAAGCTGCGTTTCAGCGTTTGGGACGCCAACCTCGGCAAAGATGAGTTTATGGGTACTGCCGAAGTTGATTTGCACGAGTTGAAATCTGGTCAAGTAACACGTAAAACGCTACCGCTAAAGCGTACCGAGCGTGGAGAGATTGTCGTTTCCTTGCGGCTGTTGCTGGATTCAGGGGAAAAACTGCCCAACACCAAACAGATGCAGCAGCAACACGCGATCGCATTCCTGACTGGGATTTTGGATGAGGTTAAGCAGCAAGTTTTGCAAATCGTGCAGCAGTATGCCGGTGGTGAAGACCAAAAGTATGAATATCAAAAGTATCCTCGTCGGAAAGATGCACCTGACGTGGCAATGGAGGACTTGCCACGCATGGTGAAAGGTCTACCGCCAGGAGAAGTGCTACCACCACAGAAACTGGGATTAATTTCGCAGCGTGCCTCTGAGTACCTCTACTCACAGGTGGGATTTTTACAAAGGCTAGAGAAGATCCAGAAGGAGGGCGGCGATCCGTGGACAGCCTTCTTCTCTGGCTGGATCGACCAGCCATATAACCTTCCGAAAATTTGGAAGGATGATGTGGAATTCTGCCGCCAGCTAATCCAAGGGGTTAACCCGATGTGCATTACACTCTGCACAGACGAAAGTGTTATCCCCAAAGACATGGCACACCTGACGGCGCAAGGGAAAACTATCCCTGAGCTGATCGCCCAAAAACGCTTGTTCTTGCTGGATTACGGATATCTAGAAGATATCCCTCAACTTGGCGGTAAAGTTTTCTATCCCGCATTCGTGTTGGTATACCGGGAACTATTGGAAGATGGTAAGTCCCAACTTAACATTCTCGGCATCCAACTAACGCGCCATAAAGACCGTAAAAACGAGGTTTACACTCCTAACTCACCCTATCCAAACAAGTATTTACTGGCGAAGATTCATGCAGTCTGTGCTGACAACCAGTACCACCAGTTTATCTACCACTTGGGCTTCACGCACTTGGTTATAGAACCTTTTGCCATCAGCCATCACAACGCCTTTCCCAAAGATCACCCAATTGGTCAACTGCTGAAGCCGCACTTTGAAGACACCATCGGCATCAACTACTTTGCTCGTCAGACTTTGGTTTCTTACATTGCTCCCTTTACTAATCAAACCTTCGCCACGGGCACTGCGGGAGCGATGCAGCTATTGCTGAAGGCATTGAAGAAGTGGGATTTTTCTGGTATGAGCTTCCCGCAAGAGCTATTATCACGCGGATTTGATGAGAAGGGTTCGGACGGCGTTGAAGACTACTACTTCCGCGACGATGGGTTCAAGATTTGGAATGCAATTACTGACTATGTCGGCAATATTGTAGCGGCTGTGTATAAGGATGATGCCGCAGTGGCAGCAGATAAAGTTATCCAAGCTTGGGCGCAGGAAACTGCCGATCCGGAGCGTGGAGCTGTTTCTGGTTTTCCGGCTGCTATTGAAACGCGGGAGCTGTTGGTGAAAACTCTAACCAACATTATTTTTCTAGCCAGTGCCCAACATTCCGCAGTCAACTTCCCCCAAAAGGAATACCTAGCGTATATCCCCAACCGACCCAACGTTCTGGATAAGCCAGTACCTGAAACTGAAGGCGATATCACAATGGAATACATGATGGAAGCTTTGCAGAGCATTACAATTTCTCACTTTGAAGTTTCTTTCTCCTACCTGCTCACCACCCCGTCTTTGCATCTACTGTTCCAATTACCGTTAGCAAACGATCGGTTCTCCTCAATCCACGCTATTTTTATGGCGAAGCTAAATCTGATAGCAGTGGAGATTGAGGAACGGAACAAAAAGCTGGAACAGGAAGGTAAAATTCCCTATCCCTACCTGTCACCCAAGCAGATTGCCTACAGCACTGATATTTAGGACTTAGGGAACTGGTACAACACTGCCACAACAACTTAGTAGTAGATACTTCTGTACCTACTACTAAATTCTGCTATAAAGCTACGGCGAACCCCATTGGGGAAGTTAGACTGACTTAGTCAGTTTTGACTTAGTCAGTTTAATTAAATAGTTAGGCGGCAAACGAAACGGGCAGCAGTCTTACGGATTTACGGAGGAAAATAATGAATCGAATCGCACTCGTCACAGGCACATCATCGGGCGTCGGATTGAGTACGGCGGTGTTACTAGCGCAGTCAGGCTTCACCGTCGTTGCGACCATGCGTAACCTAGAAAAGCGTAATCCTCTTGAAACGCGAGCAAAGACGGAAAATGTTACGCTCGAAGTGCGTAGACTAGATGTTCAGGACGCAGCCTCCATTGACGAGTGCGTAAACTCTGTTGTCCGCGATTACGGTCGGATCGATGTGCTTGTCAATAACGCAGGCGCTGGCTACCTAGGAACCCTTGAGCAAACATCGATTGACGATCTAAATCAAACAATGGATGTCAATTTTTTCGGCGTCTGGCGTGTCACCCAAGCTGTCCTACCGCTGATGCGCTCTGCCGGTTCGGGGCGAATCATTACAGTTACCAGCGTCGGCGGTCTCATCGGGCACCCATTCAACGATGCGTATTGCGCCGCTAAATTTGCGGTCGAGGGTTTTATGGAGAGTCTTGCTCCCGTTGTTAAACGCCTCGGTATCTCTGTGTCCCTCATCGAACCGGGCGCGATCAACACAGAGTTCGTCGCATCCGTCCTAGAGACTAGAGCAAATTTGCAGCGGCCCGTTCCCGAAGCATATAGTAAGATGCTCGATGCATACCTCGCCGCAACGGAGCAAGTGTTTTCCACAATAGGGCAGACAGGTGACGATATTGCAAAAGTCATTGCCGAAGCTGCCACCGCCGATGTGCCACACTTCAGATACCAGACGTCCGACCTCATCCGTGGTCTTGTCTCAAGCAAATATGTCGATCCCACGGGCGATTCGGTGGTCGAGTTTTCAGGCGATCGCCTGCCTTGACGAGGATTTCAAACACCACCTGCGACGCAATTCTCCCCTCGTCCCTTTATTGGTAGAAATTGCGATCGCGCCACCGTCACACGATAACTTCAACGAACTTTAATCTGACTGGCATAGCCAGAGCAGGTCTGCAATGTGGTTAAAATCAATCCTTCTTTTAGTGGCTAGTAATAGGTAATTGGTTTCCTTAATGACCCATTACCTATTCTCGATTACCAACATCCAGAAGTGATGTTTAGTTACCGCTCAAGAGGAAATGCTTTTTAGCAACAAGAGACAAGGTATAAGCCGAGATAAACTTAATTTAAAATATTTTTTAGGCCTCAGTTAAAACGTTGAAAATTGATAATTTAATGGCTCTAAAAACACCAATTATAACCGAATACATATGCAATCTAAAGCCGTGGGATATTATTTTTTTCACTTGACTTTTAAAAAAAATCCTTAAATAAGGAATAAGCAATAACCTTGAACAAATTGAATTTAAAACGACCCAAGCGCTTAGTGTCAATGGATGGTGGCGGTATTCGCGGATTGATCGTTGCTGAAATTCTAATTAAGTTAGAAGACATACTCTGCAACCAACCTAACTCGCCTTGGAAGTGTTTGGCTGATTACTTCGACTTCATTAGCGGCACGAGTGCAGGTGCAATTTTAGCAGCAGGACTCGCTAAAGGAATGTCAGCGTGAGCATTGCGTGATATTTTTTATAACGATGCTCAGACAATGTTTAGTAAACGTTGGCTGCTCGGGCAACTGTGGTCAAAGTACGATTCAGGGTCGCTAGAGCAAAATATAAAGTCTATTCTAGGTGACATCACCCTTGGATCGGATCAACTGAAAACACTCTTGATGATTGTTTCCAAGAATGTAACAACTGATGGAGCCTGGTTCCTCGTTAACCATCCAAATAACCAATTCTTCAAGAGTAATAGCGAAATTCCACTCTGGCATATCGTTTGAGCAAGTTCTGCTGCACCAACTTTTTTCCCGCCTCATATGTTTGCTGTCGGCAATCAAGAGTATGAATTTGTTGATGGTGCTGTGAGTATGTTTAACAACCCATCATTCCAGTTGTTTGTGGAAGCAACTCAAAAAGAATATGGAATTGGTTGGGAAACGGGTACCGATAACCTCTTGCTGATTTCAATGGGTACAGGGTTCAGTAACCAGTCGATTAAGTTAGGTGAGGCAAAAAAATATACGATGCTCAACTGGGCGGGCTATGCAATCGGAGACTTAATGGAAGACACAAACGTACAGCAAAACGTTTTAATGAAGCTGATTAGCTATACACCTAGATCCGAGCAGATTAATCGTGAGCTGTCAGATGTTTCCGTACCTTCCATTAACGGAATGCAACCGTTAGAAACAGGTAGCTCAAGTCCTGAAACGTCACCCTCCCAGGCGGTTGAGGACTTCAACCGCAAGTTGCTCACCTATCACCGCTATACAACCTCATTTACAAAGAAACGCTTCAAGCAGCTGAAACTACCGCCAAACATCGACCCAAACTCAGTGACATCTATCGACTGCGTAGATCAAGTTGAAGCCTTAGTTTCCCAGTTCCAGCGCTGATGAGGGGGTGAGGGGGTGAGAGGGTGAGAGGGTGAGGAGGAGAATTTCACCCTCTGGGTTATTTCTAGCACCTTGGTCTAGTCCTCTTCTCTTTCCAACGCTCTAGCCCCACTCCCTAGTGCATCACGGCAGAAGTAAGCGATCAGTTGATATCACCCCCTCACCCCCTCATCCCCTCGTTTCCAGGAAGTGGTCAGTTACTTTGCTGTCGCTGCACTAGCGCCTTCTTGGTCAAGTCTCGTTAAGACCAATCCACTTATCGATTAAGAGCGGTTGATATCCAGCCAGCGTATCAAGCAGTAGCATCGGTTCCTGCTCTTCCAGCACAAGCGAACGGTGCTGAGGACGCAAAAACGCTTCGCCAACCACGCGATCGAAGAACGCAATCAGGTGGTCATAATAACCCTCGATATTCAGCAGACCGCATGGCTTTTGGTGTATGCCTAGTTGTGCCCAAGTCAGCACCTCGCAAAATTCCTCAAACGTTCCATAGCCTCCTGGTAGTGCCACAAAAGCATCCGACAGTTCTGCCATTAAGGCTTTGCGCTCGTGCATTGAACCAACAACTCGCAGATCGGTTAGACCCCTGTGAGCAATTTCCTTGTCCACTAAGGCTTTAGGAATCACACCAATGACCTCACCTCCTGCTGCTAGTGCCGCATCGGCAACTATTCCCATTAATCCAACATTTCCACCACCGTAGACTAGACTAATTCCTCGGAGTGCTAGCGCTTCACCCATTTGCTGGGCTGCCTCCGCGTAGGCGGGTCGTAAGCCTTTATTGGAACCGCAAAAAATGCATACGCTTTTCATCCCGATCGCTACCCCAACTCCTAATAAACCTTACCAAAACATTTGATGTGACATCGTGCCTTGCGTAACACCAAATTCTCTTATCCCAGACACTTGAGTACTTCATCCAGCTGACTCACCTGAATGGGTGATTTTTAGACTTGCAACCAGTTATCAAAACTTTCTTCTGATTCCAGAGCAATCTAGTCCAGAGCAAGATTGGTCAGGCAGCTGCTGAAGAACAAGTTTCGCCCAAAGACTTTGAGAAGTTCAAGCACGAGGATTATTGAAAATGATGTGACGCTTTGGCAATTTGATGGAATTGCGATCGCACTCTTTTTCTGAACCGAGATGGCAAGAGGGCGATCGCGTAGCCTCTCTTTTCAACCCACCACGAAATTCACCAACTTTCCAGGCACTACAATCACCTTTTTAATTTCCTTGCCTTCGATGAACCGCTGAGCAACTTCTGACTCGCGGGCATACTGTTCTAAAGCTTCCCGATTCGCATCAGCGGGCACTTGAATCGCCCCACGGGTTTTGCCCATGACTTGAATCACCAGCGTGATTTCATCGACCACCAAGGCAGCCGGATCGACGGTAGGCCAAGTTTGGGTGTGTACCGAATCGCTGTGACCGATTGTGTGCCACAGTTCTTCAGCAAGGTGAGGAGCAAAAGGAGCCATCAGGTGAATCAGAGTTTCTATCCCTTCGGCATACACTGGCGAGTCTTTGCATTTGGCATCAGCTAAAGCATTGCTCAACTTCATTAACTCGGAAATCGCTGTATTGAATTGATACTCGCCCTCTAAATCTTCCGTAACCGCTTGAATCGCCCCGTGAATTGCCCGTCGCAAGTCTTTTTCGCCCTTATTCATCTCCCCACCTTTCTCCGGGGGGCTAGAGGGATGAGCGACAAATTCTGCCACCAGTCGCCAGACGCGGTTGAGGAAGCGAAATTGTCCTTCAACGTCGGCATCATCCCATTCCAAATCTTTTTCTGGAGGTGCCTTGAACAAGATAAACATCCGCGCTGTATCTGCCCCGTACTTGGCGAGGACTTCCTCTGGATCGATGCCGTTGTACTTCGACTTGGACATCTTTTCATAGAAGACTTGCAACGGTTCCCCCGTTTCTGGGTCTTTTGGATCGGCTGGATCTACCTGTGCTGCGGGAATGTATTTGTCAGTGGCAGGATTTTTGTAGGTAGTGCCCTGCACCATGCCCTGAGTTAGCAGGCGTTGGAAGGGTTCGTCAAAGTTTAAAAGACCGCAGTCTCTCAAAACCTTGGTAAAAAACCGCGAGTACAACAAGTGCAAAATCGCGTGTTCAATCCCGCCCACATACTGGTCTACGGGCATCCAGTCATTGGTTTTTGCTGGGTCGAAAACTTGCTGTTCGTTCTTCGCATCGGGATAGCGCAAGAAATACCACGACGAATCAATAAATGTATCCATCGTGTCCGTCTCCCGCTTAGCTGGGGTGCCGCAAGCGGGACAAGGAACATTGACAAAAGCTTCCATCTGAGCCAACGGAGACGCCCCGCGACCCGTGAATTCTACCTCTTCCGGCAATCGAACCGGCAAGTCTTCATCCGGCACCGGCACCGTACCGCAGCTGGGACAGTGAATTGCCGGGATGGGTGCCCCCCAATAACGTTGCCGCGAAATTAACCAATCCCGCAGGCGATACTGCACCCGCGCTTTCCCCCAACCCTCTTTTTCCGCGTATTCAACAATCCCTGTCTTCGCTTTAATTGAATCCATCCCATTAAATTGGTCTGAATTCACCACAATTCCTGGTTCGGTATAAGCTTCCTTTAGAGATGCGATATTTCCCGTCTCTACATCATCCCCTGGCGGCACAATTACAACCTGAATGGGGAGATTCTGCTCCTTAGCAAACCGGAAGTCCCGCGTGTCGTGGGCTGGAACACCCATCACCGCGCCAGTGCCGTACTCGTACAATACGTAATCGGCAATCCAGATGGGAATCTCTTCTCCCGTAAAAGGATTCATCGCCTTCCCACCAGTGGGAATACCGCGTTTTGGCTTATCCTCTGCGGTGCGTTCCAATTCGCTTTCTTGGGCGACTTCTTGGATAAATACTTCTACCGCCTCTTTTTGATCTGGAGTCGTTACTTTGGCGGTCAAAGGATGTTCTGGCGCTAGCACCACGTAAGTCACGCCATAGACGGTATCGGGACGAGTGGTGAAAACCCCAATTTTTTCATCCAACCCGACAATCGGAAACTCTAAGTAAGCGCCAGTGGATTTACCAATCCAGTTCGCCTGCATCAACTTGACTCGATCGGGCCATCCGCTCAATTTGTCCAAATCGTTGAGCAATTGCTCGGCGTAGTCGGTAATTTTCAGGAACCACTGCCGCAACATTTTCCGTTCGACTTTGGCACCGGAACGCCAAGATTTGCCTTCGCTATCGACTTGTTCATTTGCCAGCACCGTCTGGTCGATGGGGTCCCAATTGACGGCGGCTTCTTTCTGGTAAGCCAGTCCAGCTTTTAAAAACTGCAAGAAGATCCACTGCGTCCACTTGTAATAATCCGGCGAACAGGTAGCAACTTCGCGGTTCCAGTCAATTGAAAGCCCTAACTGCTGCAATTGACGCCGCATCTGAGCAATATTTTGATAAGTCCATTTTCCGGGAGCAATGCCCCGGTCAATAGCAGCATTTTCGGCTGGCAAACCAAAGGCATCCCAACCCATCGGATGGAGTACGCGATACCCTTGCATCCGCTTGAGTCGGGCAATCACATCCGTGATGGTGTAGTTGCGGACGTGTCCCATGTGCAGGCTGCCCGATGGATAGGGGAACATGGACAGAGCATAGAACTTGGGCTTAGTGCTATCTGTGGGGGTTTGATCTAAGCTTTGTTCTGCCCAAGTCTGTTGCCACTTTTCCTCGATTGCTGCTGGGTTGTAACGGGACTCCACGGAAAAAACTCCTGCTGGATTAGTAATCGTGTTTGCCTCAATATTCTGACACAACTGTTCACCATAGTCTGGACGGTAGGCTACACTATCGATTTAAATTTTTCTGTTTTTTGCTGACGCCGAAGACATCCACATCCTACGTAGATAGGAGCTGAACTGCACTAAGGATAATCAGTGTTTATTGCAATCCTATTTGAGTGAGGGGATATTTTTTGAAAAAACTGTGTTTGCGGAGCCTGCGCTTTGCCCTTAGAACCCACTAGCGATCGCGTTGCCATGCTCCAAGGACGATAGCCTATATGTATTAGCGATATAGAACGTGGAGAAAGAGTAAGAATAGGAGTTAATAAATCATTTGAAATTCCGGTGTTAAGTAAGAGTAATATCTTTTTAGCAGCAATCTTTTACATATCTATAGCAAGTATATTTTGAATAATTTACAAGTTTTTGTTTACGGCACTTTGAAACCGGGAGAGTGCAATTACGAGCGATACTGTGCTGGAAAGGTAATTGAAGAGAAAAGAGCGATCGCATTCGGCGAACTTTTTTCCCTCCCAGCAGGGTATCCCGCAATGATCCCTGGCAATGCAAAAATTCACGGGTTTGTACTCACTTTTCCCGATTCAACTGTGTTACAGAAATTGGATAATCTGGAAGGCTATGATCCTAGCCGTCCAGAGGCACAAAATGAATATAACCGGTATCAAATTGAGACCTATAAAGCATCTGGGCAGCCACTAGCAATAGCTTGGGCTTACTTGATGAGCGTTGATCGGGTTAGACGCCAAAAAGGGATTCTGCTGACCTCTGGATGGTGGAGCCACTTAAAAAACAATGAGTGATGAGTTCATTCCAAAACTCATCACTCATTGCTCAATATTTTTTAAGTCAAAGCGGATTAATTCTGATATCCCTTGGCGTCAGATCCATCTACTGATGGCTTCACAAATTTTTCTGGAGCCGCGACTGCTGCTTTGGGAATCTCCACTGCGGGATGATTCAGGGCAACCATCAAAGGCTCTGCTGCTGTCTCTGAAATGGGAGCTTTTGCTAGTTGGGGACTCAGGGAGTGATTACCCGGAAGAATTCCTGACAAAGCGCCGACAAACAAAGCTGCGATCGCAGCACCGCCCCATGCAGCAACCCGTTGGGAGCGGCGGCGGTTGATGCGTCCGAAAACTTGATTAACAGCCTGTTCTGCTGATTGCTCGGACTCTGGAACGGGAATTGTTTGTAAACCCTGGCGTAATTTCACCAGTCTGGTATACAAACACTGCATTTTGGGGTCACTTTTAAGCCATTCCTGAACTTGTTTGCGCTCGTCAGCGGTTACTTCACTATCTAAGTAGGCACTGAGCAATTCAAAGCGATCGCGTTGCAAAATATCCATCTCCTTAGAGACTTGTGCGTTTGCAGGGCACCGCTGTCCAGAATCCTTACGATTGTTCAAATCAGATGTCATTTTCACATCACCAGCAAGTCACACAATAGGAAAGCAGAGCAGTCACTAATCTTTGCCACATTCAGTATATACGTAGAAACTTGTATTTCATTACAATCTTAACTGTTTTGCCAAGAAGTAAAACACAAGTAATGGGGAGCTGACTTAATCCGTGACAACCAAGGGTGAACTTAACGATTTACGCTTAGTCTAGTTTTTAGCAAGCGATCACACGCAGTAAAAATCTACCCTTTTTTCACGACCTATCTGAAATCGTTTCTTGGAAGCCACACCTTGCAGCACTTCAGCGAACAAGGAAGGCTATCCTACTGCTTTAAAGATAATCGGCAACCCCGGAGGTACGAATCCACCGAATAGCTGAAACCAGATTCTATCCCTAAGTTAGATTAATTTCCGTCTAGGTAGTTTTGCAGCTGAGATTGCAGGCGCTGACGCGCTCTAGCAATTCTAGATTTTACCGTTCCCAGGGAGACACCTGTGATTTCGGCAATTTCTTCATAAGCCATGCCTTCGATTTCTCTCAGGACGATGGTAGTGCGAAACACCTCTGGCAGATCGGCGATCGCTTCATGCAGTTGTTCATAAAATTCCCGCGTCGTCATGTCTTCGTCGGGACTTGGATTGTCAGATGCAATTTCCCAATCCATTTCGCCGTCATCCATCAGGCGAGGTGCATCTAACGACAGCGGATGAGACACCCGTTTGCGTTTACGCAGCTCATCATAAAACAGGTTCGTGGCAATCCGGCTCAACCATCCCCGGAACTTGACTGGCTCCTGCAACCGCTTAATATTGCGGTAAACCCGAATCCAGACTTCTTGAGCTAAATCTGCCCGATCCTGCCAATCTGGAGCCAGATGGTACAAAATCTTATCGACATGAGACTGATACCGGCGCAAAAGTTCGGCAAAGGCAGCGCGGTCAGGACGCAGCCCCGCCTGACAATGCAGAATTAGATCGTAGTTTGACAGTTTTTCAGGTTGCACCGGCGCTTGAGAAACCGTTGCTTCAGCTGTTGACCAGGATACAGGAATCGATTGAGTCATGGATGGATATAGGGGTTAAAACATCCTAACCCTCCAAGACGCTGCCACTTTGACAATGGTTCCCGCTTGCGGCGGAATGCTCAATGGCGTTCTACACCAATGTAGCGAATCGAAGGATCAACGTCGGGAGTTATTCATATAAATACGAACTTGTGACACTCCATCCGGAAAACCAGAGCTTTCCAGGCAGAGGGGCAAGGGCGATTTAGGAGAAAGTCATTTCTAGTCGGAGTTACAGGCGAATATAATTACACCCAGGATTGCAGAAGATGAGGAAAATATCATTCCAACGCTACTGCCCCCAGCGCTTTCAGGGTCGCTTTCTGCGCGTCTGTTAAACCTGTAACGCCAGTAATATTCATACCTTCGTAGGGTCTTTCACTTCTCAAGGTGTTCACGCACTCGCCTGTCGCTACATCCCAAAGCTTAATCATTTCATCTTGCCCAGCACTCGCGAGTATTTGTCCATCTGGACTGAAGACAACTGACCAAACTCCATTGGTATGTCCCTGGAAAGCTTTCAGGCATTCACCGCTACTAACATCCCACAACTGCACAGTGCGATCGCCACTGCCAGTCGCCAAAGTCTTTGCTTCCGGATTAAAAGCAACTGACCAAACCCAGTTGGTAGACACCTGTAAGGTTTGGAGACATTCACCGCTACTGACATCCCACAACCTGACAGTGCGATCGCTACTACTCGCCAAAATTTGATTATCTGGACTAAACGCGACTGAACAGTACCCAATTGGGAGATCCCTGTAAGGTTTGGAGACATTCACCGCTACTAACATCCCACAACCGCACAGTGCGATCGCAGCTAGCACTTGCTAGAATCTTACCCCCAGGACTATAGGCAACCGACAACACCCAGTTGGTATCGGCATATTTTCAGGCAATTACCGTCCGAAACATCCCACAATCTCACGGTATAATCCCCACTGCCACTCGCTAGAATCTTACTCCCAGGTCAATAGGCAACAGACCGCACTCGATTTGTATACCCCCACAAAGTTCTCAAAGCTTGACCCGTGTGGACATCCCATAGCTTTATCGTTCGGTCGTCACTGCCACTCGCCAAGGTGCGACCATCGGGACTAAAGGCAAGTGCCCAAACCTGACTCGCGTGCCCTTGCAAAGTTCTGACACAGCGCCCCGTACTGACATCCCATAACTTTACAGTGCAGTCATCACTGCCACTGGCTAGCTGTATAGCTAACTTGCTGCGAGCTTATTCTTTACCTTTGGTAGTAGACTTCTTACCTACTCTTTCTGGTTGTTTATTCAACCACAATCGGTCTTGCCTGTATGTGGATAGCTAACTTTCTGCAAGCTTATTCTTTACTTTTATCAGTAGACTTCTTACCTAAACCAGGTTAAAACTGTTGTCAAGCAACGACCAGCGTAACAGTTTCAGGCACAAAAGGTCGCCAGGAAACCACTTGTAGGAACGCGATCGTATCTTTTGTACAGTATAAGAGCGAGAAAAATGCAATCGCCTCCAACACAAAATTTACAAGTTCAAACAGGTAGCTTAAACATAATACCTTATACTTTTACAGAGGTTTTAAAAATGACACAAACTAATAAGTTAGACAATCAACAGCTAGAAGCAACTTCCATCAAACAAAACGAAGAAAAAATTTCAACGCAGAAAGGAAACCGTTTCTGGCAATTCTTTTTAAAAAATTTTGAAACTGGTGCAAATCAACAACCAACTCTCTTGGGACATCTCTTGCTCACAAGTAGCTTGCTAATGCTAATTGGCATTGGTTACTTTTCAATCCAATGGTCTGCGAGTAAAAAGGCAAATGAATGGCTGGGAGCTACACAGAATTTTACTCCACTTAGTGAAGGAATAAAAAATGCTTCAGAAGATGAAAAAACGAGGCTAAAGCAGCAATTTGAAGAAATTCAGGCACGAAGTCATCGATACGCGACTATTATGACTTTTTTCTACCAGCAATACTACGTCTCAATTTCCTTGACATCGGCTTCAGCTTTAGTTGCAGGAATTTGTTTGTTCTTTATTAGTAAAAAGGGCTGGGATAGAGTCAATAATGCTGTGATTAACGTCTTTATTGTCGCCTCTGGTTCTGTAATATTTTTTGGCGATTTACCGGGAATTTTTAGGCAAAATGAAAATAGTACGACAAGCCGGGATTTATATATCGCACACGTCTCTCTAAGAAATAAGGTACTCAGCTATTTAGCAACTGGTGCAACAGTTGGTGCAGAACCGGAAAAGCCGAATGAGTTTAGTCGCCCAGAAACCAGTCGGTTTATTCTTTATGTTGACCAAAAATTAGCAGAATTGAATCAAGTACCGATTGGCTTCGATCCTACAGGAATCGGAGATGTAGAACGGAAGTCAAGATTCGGTCTTCCTGAAAAGCCTCAATCTGGGAATAAACAGCAAAATTATGGTGTTTGAGTAAGATATTGCTTACTCAAAGACTACTGTGCGATTCCCGTATACCAGCACGCGATTTCGCAAATGCGATCGCACCGCTCTCGCTAATACCACTCGCTCTAAATCTTTGCCTTTGCGAATCAAATCGTCAACCTCATCTCGGTGGCTGACTCGCACTACATCTTGCTCAATAATGGGGCCTGCATCCAAGTCGGCGGTGACATAGTGAGCCGTTGCACCGATAATTTTGACGCCGCGTTCGTAGGCTTTGTGATAGGGATTAGCTCCTACAAATGCAGGTAAGAATGAGTGATGAATATTAATAATTTGCGGAAATTGACTAATAAAATCAGGGCTGACGATTTGCATATATTTTGCCAGCACAAGTAAATCAATGTTGTATTGCCGCAGTAATTCTAATTGTTTGGCTTCCTGCTGTGATTTTGTTTCTTTGGTAATCGGAATGTGATGATAGTCGATGTCAAATTGAGCGGCTACATCTTGTAAATCGGGATGGTTGCTGATAATTAGTGGAATTTCGGCGGAGAATTCTTTTGCTCTATGACGCCAAATTAGGTCAAAGAGACAATGATCTTGTTTGCTTACCCAGATGGCAATACGGGGTACTGTGTCGGAAAAGTGCAGCTGCCAGTTGGCTTGTAAAGGTTGCGCGATCGCGTTAAATGCTGGGCCAATCAACTCACGCGGTAGATTAAAATCTTCTAACTGCCACTCAATTCGGGTGAGAAATAACCCAGCCGCAAAATCGGTGTGCTGATCGGCATGAATAATATTACCGCCATTAGCGTAGATAAAATTAGCAATTTTTGCCACCAATCCTCGTCGATCGGGGCAGGAAACTAGCAGCGTTGCGGTGGGGCTGTTCATGGTGAGGGAGAGGGGCTAGGCTGAGGTGACTTTTCGGTTTTTAAAGTCTCAGTTTTACTATTTTTTGGTGAAGGAGAGGGGCTGGGCTGAGGTGACTTAGCGGGTATTGCTTTGTCTGGTTTTTTGTCTAAAGTATCTTTCTGACTTGCTGGGGAAGGAGAAGGACTCGGCTTATCTGACTTAGACGGTGTTGCTTTTTCAGCAGGCTGGTTTTTAGTAGTTTTTGGAGAGGGGGAGGGACTAGGTTTATTTGACTGAGAGGGTGTTGCTTTGTCTGAATTTTTGCCGGAAGTATCTTTCTTAATTTCCGGGGAAGGAGAAGGACTCGGCTGAGGTGACTGAGAGGGTGTTGCTTTGTCTGAATTTTTGCCGGAAGTATCTTTTTTACTTGCTGGAGAAGAAGACGGACTCGGCTGAGGTGACTGAGAGGGTGTTGCTTTGTCAGAGGTTTTATCCGGACTATTTTTTTGAACCGCTTCCTTGGCTTTCCATTCTGACAGAGGACGTTTTACACCATACTCAAAGTCTATCGGGACTAAAAGCACCTCTAGCTGCTGAGGGGTCTGTGCAGGGGGGTCAACTTGAGCATACAAGAAACTACTATTGAAGTTAGGCTTACCCAAAATTATCTGATGAGTTTGCTGATTATTTAGCCTTACTTCTACCGTCGCTTGGGGTTTGTCGAGTCCATATTCTTGTAGCTGGTTAGGGAAGATGGAGAGGGTGCGATCGCTCTTGCCATCTACCAGTAAATTTAGCAGGTATGAAACAGATGGATCGCTGGCTGGGACGTCGCTGGGCGATTTCATCTGCCATTGAGAAATACTCGTCTTGTCCACAGCTTCCTGCGTGACTCGCTCAAACTTCAACGTTTGTTCCTGACTTTTAACTGTCAAAGCCTGTATCTGGTCTTTTTCAAAAGAAAAGATTTCCTTTTGTTTTGCCTGTGCTGCTTCTCGCTGGGGGGCACCTTTAATTTCATAAAAATAAACGAATCCCCCCAAACTCAGCGCCAATAGTATCAGAATCCAAGTTGTTCGTTTTAGCTTCATAATCAACACGCGAGTTGATTTTAGATTAAATCCAAAATCTGAAATTACTAACGTCTGAACCACCAAACCAGTCCGGCTGTAAGGAACCCGATTAAGGGCATAATCAACACAGCTATCCAACCCACTAGATTGGCTTGGTCTTGGGACAAGTTGATGCGACGGTCTTTTACTTCTTTGGGACGGATGGATAAAAGTTGCTCATCCTGTTTGCTTAACCAGCTGACGGAGTTGAGAAAGACATCTCCATTTAGTTGCTGCTCAAATAAACCATCGCTAGCAAAATCAGAATTACCGAGGACAACTAGACGGGATTCTGCTGGTTTTTGGTCAGCATTTGCCGTCTTTGCCGGTGAGTTGGTTGGGCTTGGGGACGCGCTAGGGCTAGCAGTTGCGGTTGGGCTGGGAGAAGCTGATGTCGTCGCCGTTGGAGTTGGGGACGCGCTAGGGCTAGCAGTTGCGGTTGGGCTGGGAGAAGCTGATGTCGTCGCCGTTGGAGTTGGGGACGGGCTGGGGCTAGCAGTTGCGGTTGGGCTGGGAGAAGCTGATGTCGTCGCTGTTGGGCTTGGGGACGCACTGGGGGTGGGGCTAGCGGTTGCTCCTGGAGTCGCCCCTGGAGTTGCTGTTGGAGTTGGGGATGGTGCAGACACACTTTGGGGAGGATAGACGCGACTTAGGGCGACGCCGAGAATTAAAGGCCCTTGGCGATCGCTTTCGGGATCAAACTGCAAGCGATCGCTTTCGGGATTGCTTTCAGCCCAACTCTGGTCATTTGTCACCAGCAAAGGCGTCGCCTGGATACCGGCGATGGGAGTGACTTCAATCGGTCGTGCAAACGGGTAGAAAGAACGACCATCCTGAAAATCTTTCGTAATCGGATGTTGACCGTAGCGCGTAACCATAATCACCGCTGGACTCAGTCCCGCCTGACCGCCGGACAAGTCAATGGCAAGACGATTATCCAGCCTCACGCCCCAATCTTTGAGCAAGTTATCCAGACCGGGATTGGTATTCCGGTCTACCATCACCAGTAGCCTACCGCCGCGCTTCAGGTAATCGCTCAAAGCGGTGATTTCAGCCGCAAACAGCGCCCGTTTGGGGCCAGCAATGACGATGAGGTCAGCATCTTGGGGGATTCCTGGAGTTTTCGCCAAATCTAGGGGTTGAGTGGTGTAGCTTTTCTCTCCCAGGCTAGTCACCGCCTGAGAGATGCTTCCTTGCGCCGCTTGTAAGGGCCGTTCGCCGTGACCTTGGAGGAAGTAAACCTTGCCAACGCGATCGCTCGTAATTTGGGCGATCGCATTCGTCACCACTGTTTCTGAAAGGCTCTCCCCGCGCTGCGGATTCACTGTCTGGATGAGCTTTCGTCGTCCCTCCGATTCCAGATAAACTTCCCCTAGAGATTTTAGGTTAAACCTTTGAGCCAGTCCGGGTCGCAGTTGCGGATCGACAAATTCAAAACTAAATTGAGAGCCATATCGTCGGTAATTTTCCAGCAATTGTTGGTCTTGAGGATTCGGATTTTCTTCAAATACCCACAACTTGACTGGCTGCGATAAATTTTGCACTAATTGCTGCGACTGGGGGGCAAGGGTAAATAGCTGATTTTCCGTTAAATCCACTCGCACAACACGGCGAACACCCAGAAAATTAATCAGCCCCAAAATCACCAAAACCGCCAGCGTTGCTGCTAGAGCATTGGTTCCCGCCTGAGTTGACCGGCGTCCCCAAAAGCCATTTGGCGAACCGCCCAAAGATAGCAGCCATAACCCAATAATTACAATTCCAGCAACGATTAAACCTACGGGCACAGAACCCCAGCTACTGGATACCAATCCAGCGACTAGACCCGTAATTGTTAGAACTGGGCCAAGCAAAAAGAGATATTTTAAATACTTCCAATTAATGGTTTTCATGTTGGCTAATCAGTAATTGGTAATTGGTAATTGCTGCCAATAGATTTTAGGTAAGTGTTTAGCTTAGGTAACAGTTCATCAATGATAGGTTTGCGGGTGTCGATCTGTTCAATCGAGATGCAGGAAACCTCGAAGGCGGTCTTTGTAGGCGCAAGCCCCACCCTTTTAGGTGTGGGCTACTTGCATCTCACGCATTCGGTCTTCTCATCGCAACCACTCCATTCGCGATTCGCCATTCGTAAATTTAAGAACGCTGATAGCGCAAGGCATCGATAGATTGAGCAGTCAGAAACACGCCTAAGAGAATGTAGCTTGCAAACATAATCAAACTGCTGGTATCAACCACACCTTGTACTAGGGTGTTGTAATGTTTGACTAAAGATAAATGATTCCATGCCTCTCCTAACACGCCGCCGGTCAGTTTCGCTAAAAGCTCGATCAGCGAGAAGCATAAAATTAGCACAAAGGTAAGAATTGCTGCCAAAATTGTGCTTTCGGTGAGGGAAGAAATAAACATTCCCAAGCTAAGAATCGCGGCGGCAACCAAGATTAATGCTGCATGACCCAATAGCGGCACCGCCGGGGGTAGGGGTGGGCTTGATGCATTAAAAGCGATCGCTTCGTATGCCAGTAACGGCAGCACCATTGTGATAAAAAATGTCACTACCCCCAACAATTTACCCACCGCCACCGCCCAGTTGGTGACTGGCGAAGTGGCTAATAGCTCTAAAGTCCCTCGCTTGCGTTCCTCGGAATACAGCCCCATTGAGAGAATGGGCAGAATAAATAACGATAAAAAGAACATTGCCCCAAGAAAGCTTTGGAGGGTGTTATAGGCGACATCGATGGGGGGAACGGGTGCGCCGATTTGCTGCCCTTGAAAATAAATATCCAAAGCGCGATCGCTCTCACTTTGCAATGCAGTGAGGAAGAATAATCCCGCTAAAAACCAGAAAGCACCCGCGACGATATATGCTAGCGGCGAAGCAAAATAGCCCTGCAATTCCTTGCGATAAATCGCCAAAATATTACTAATAATTACGCCCATTTATTCAACTCCTCCAGATTGCTCATCTGTGGCAACGATGGCAGTAGCTTCTGCTGGCGAGGGAGGGGATGTCCCATTGCCATCGGTTTCATCCGTATCCATATCGACGACCTTTTCTTGGGTTGTCAGTTCGATAAACACGTCCTCAAGACTAGCGCGAGTGCGTCGCATTTCATACAATGCCACCCCCGCCCCAATTAAAACCGCAGCAATATCACGCGCCGGTTCTGTACCCGGTTCTGATACTACACGGATAAGAGTGCGATTGCGCGGTAATTCCTGGCTGGGGATGGATTCGACAAAACGAACTCCGGGCAAAACTAAGAGCATATGTTGCACAGCTTCTACATCCCCGTCGATTTCCAACTCATAGCCCGATCCGCCCGCTAGCTGTGCGACTAGATTTTCCGGGCTATTCGTTGCCACAAGCCGACCGCGATTGATAATTGCTACTCGGCTGCAAGTCATACTAACTTCCGGCAAAATATGGGTAGAGAGAATGATTGTGTGGCTACCGGCAAGGCTTTTAATTAAGTTGCGAACCTCGATAATTTGCCGAGGGTCGAGACCAACCGTGGGTTCATCTAAGATAATCGCAGGTGGGTCGTGGACGATCGCTTGGGCAATGCCAACCCGTTGGCGAAAGCCTTTTGAAAGCTTGTGGATGAGTACCTTGCGCTTTTCGGTGAGGTTGCAGCGTTCCATTGCTGAATTTACTTGGGATTTGCGATCGCGTCCGGGAACCCCCTTCAGCCGCGCCACAAAATGCAAAAATCCCTCCACGCTCATGTCAGGATACAAAGGTGGCGTCTCCGGTAAATATCCAATCCGCCGCCGTACCGCCATTAAATCTTCATGCACATCGTACCCAGCAATCCGGGCAGTCCCGCTGGAAGCGGGTAGATATCCCGCCAAAATCCGCATGGTTGTCGTTTTTCCGGCACCATTCGGCCCCAAAAAGCCCAAAATTTCCCCAGGTTCCACATTAAAGGTGACATCCTGAATGGCTGGGGTCGCGCCATAGATTTTGCTTAAATTTTCAACTTCGATCATTATGGGTCATCGGTCATTGGTCATTGGTTATTGGTCATTGGTCAAAAGCAAACAACTAAGGACAAATGACAAAGGACTAAATTCAAAACTCTTTACTTTATGGGTCAACCAATGCTTTATGTCAACCCAGCAACTGGCAAAGATAACAGTGTCGGGAACTCATCTGCCCCACTGAAGACGCTGACTCGTGCCCTGAAGCAGGCTCAAGCCGGAACTTCGATTCAGTTGGCATCTGGGATTTACAATGCGGCAGGGGGAGAAGTATTTCCTCTGGTAATCCCGGCTGGGGTAACGGTGGTAGGGAATGAATCCAGCAAAGGCAAGGGAATTCAAATCGAAGGCAGTGGGGAATATATTAGCCCAAGCTTTGGCTCCCAAAATATTACCCTGCGGCTGGAAACGGATGCCCAACTGCGGGGAGTCTCAGTGACGAATCGGGGGGCAAAGGGGACAGGGGTTTGGATAGAATCAACATCGCCAAGGCTGGCGAATAATACCTTTACCAGTTGCAGTCGCGATGGCGTCTTTGTCACGGGTACTGCGAAACCGGCAATTTTAGATAATGTATTTACCCAAAATGCCTCCACAGGTCTTTCTCTCGTCCGCAATGCCAAGGGGGAAGTGCGTCGGAATGTGGCAGAGAGAACGGGTTACGGAATTTTGATTGGAGATCAAGCGGCTCCCCTAATTACCGATAATAAGATTTTTGCGAATCGGGCGGGGATTTTTCTGTCTCGTGACGCGACCCCAGTGCTGCGTCGCAATTTCATTGAGAAAAATACACAAGCGGGGCTAATTATCAATGATGGGGCAAAACCACAGCTAGGGAGCCGTCAAGAGCCAGCGGGTAATATTTTGCGGGATAACGGGGAAGTCGATCTGCAAAATCTGACGCGATTCGCGGTCGTCTCAGCGGGAAATCAGCTGAATCCAGTGCGGGTGCAGGGAACGGTGGAATTTGTGGCGGCGACGGTTGCCGCTACTTTTACAATGGGACCCGCCCAGTTTAGCGATGTTGCCGGTTATTGGGCGGAAGCGTTTATTCAGGCGCTAGTGGCGAAAAATCTGATGAGTGGCTTTCCGGATGGGACGTTTCAGCCAGAAGCGGCAATGACTCGCGCCCAATATGCCGCAGCGATCGCGAAAACCTTTAACTTGCCGCCACGACCGGGAAATCAGAGCAGTTTCAAGGATATTCCAGCAGATTTTTGGGCGGCGGGGGCGATCGCGAAGGCGGCATCGATGGGTTTTATCTCTGGGTTTCCAGATAACACATTTCGACCGGGGCAAAATCTAACGCGGGTACAGGCGATCGCATCTTTAGTCAGTGGTTTGGCACTTACGGGGGGCAATTCTAGCGTCTTGGGAGTTTATGGCGATCGCGCTCAAATTCCCAGCTACGCCACAGATGCCGTCGCTGTTGCCACCACGAGGCGCATGGTGGTGAATTATCCCCAAGTTCAACAACTCGAACCGATGCGAGACATTACCCGCGCCGAAGTTGCCGCACTCATCTATCAGGCATTAGTCACCACTGGGGAAGTCAAGGCGATCGCTTCTCCCTATATTGTCAATCCGGAAGTGAATCCCGACTCCTCCCTTCCCAGCTTCAGCGACATTCAGGGACACTGGGCAGAGAATTCTATTCGAGGATTGGCAAATCAAAACCTGCTGGGTGGCTTTGCCGATGGCACTTTCAAGCCAGACGATCGACTCAATCGGGCGGGATTCGCGGCTTTATTAGTTAAAGCCTTTAACCCCACTTCCAAACGCCCAGCCATTCAGTTTACCGATATCCCCCCGACTTTCTGGGCGCAGGCGGTGATTCAACAAGCTTATAGCGGTGGCTTCATTACCGGATTTCCCGACCAAACCTTCCGCCCTCAGCAGCCGGTTCTGAGAGTCCAGCTGATTGTCTCTCTGGTGAGTGGATTGGGCTTTGCCTCTGGGGATGAAAAACTCTTAGACAAGTACGAAGATCGCGCAGCGATTCCCGCCTATGCCCGCCCTGCTGTTGCTGCTGCTACACAAAGAGGTATCATTGTGAACCACCCGGCACCCGCACAACTCAACCCAAATCGAGAAGCCACACGAGCCGAGGCAGCTGCTATGGTTTATCAGGCATTAGTTGCCGCTGGGCGATTGCCTGCTTCCTAGGGGCTTTCGCCTTCGGACAAAAAATCTTGGGCGATCGCAATAAATATATCGCCCGTAGGCAAATGCCCTTTTTGTCCAATACTTCTCCTGAACGAGTGCTGAGAGTGCAAGATATAAATATCACCACTGACTAATGACCGATGACAGCTAAACGCTAATCTGCGATTAATATTATTTCTGGTCTGCCAAGTTAACTTCTGATGACAGAGTCAACACAAGACTCAGCTACTGCCTACGCAACAACGCTGCTTCTTTACTATTGTTTTGAACTGATTAGGGGTTACACGGCTGAGGAATTGGTAGCCCATTGGGTTCGCGACTTTGGTGCCGACTGGGTGCCTCTAGCCGTGATTGAGGCGCTTTATCAGGGACGTTACAAAGCGATTTCTGTCGAGCAAATCTTAAATTTCTGGTCTCGGCGCGGTCAAGCCCTGTATCACTTTAACTATGATTTTGAGCGCTTAGTTTGCCGCAATTTTCCCCAAAATTTGACGGAAGCAGCCGATCCGCTACCAGCAACCTTAGCGTCTAACCCTGAGCCAAGTTTAGAACGAGTCAAGGCGAAAGACGCGATAAATCCAGTTTATGCATCCTCAACGGAAGCATCTGTGGGCGTCAGTGACGAGGCGATCGCGATCGCCCACTCAATTGCGATCGCCCAGACGCCGTCCCCAGAGGAGGCTGCTGCTTCCGTCCTGTCAGAACCGACAAACACGGACAACCCTAGGGACGTTGCCAATTCAGAAGACGCCAACGCCAGCCTTGCGCTGCGTTCTAACCACAAAAATTATCAAGCAAATTGGTCGCGCTGGGATGTCAGCAAGCGACCAATACACCAATTCATCCCAACGGCAGATGATTCTGAGTTTTACCAAAAACTCAAAGCCGTTGCCCAGAGTGATGAAGAGACTTAAGCCCTTGAAAACGGAAAATTAAAAATGAACAATCCTCATTTTTAATTTTTAAGTGTTGGCGACGGTGTCAGCAGCTTTTTCTTGTGGCTTTGCGACGCCCATGCGAATTTCCGAGCAAAAAGAAGCCATTGAGAAGCCGCCAAATCGCTTTAAAATGCTGGCTCGTAGCCGCAAGTTTTCGCTAGCAAACCAGATGCGTTCTTCCGAGTACATCGTTTCATACTCGGTAATCAGCGTGAATGAATTATCGCTACCGATGACATAGCGACCGGCGACCGATGCTTTTTCGGCATAGCCCATGTCGCGCAGCAACTGACCTTCATTCGGCTTCTCTGGATCGGGAATCGGAACGAGAACGCTAGAACCCGCGTGCTTTTCTTGATCCCACTCCATCGTGCCATCCCAGCTAACGCGAGCGCCTCCCCAAGCTAAGCCTGGGTCAACTTCGTACTGTTCGCAGAGCTTGATCACTTCCGGATCTTCTGCCGAGAGCATCTCGATCTTGATGTCTGACTTGCCACTTTCTGCTTGCTTGAAAGCCAGATGGTGACTAGTCCGCTGGGAAAACCATTTGCCTGCACTCAGCTGGAAAAACTCTTGAATATCCATGAATCAAACTCTTCTGGACTAATAATTTTTAACATCACTTTCAATATCTTAGATTGACCAGTCGCTAGAGAGAGTGATAACCGCTGACCTCTACTTTATAAAAGGTTAAAGAGTTTTCGGATGAGTAAACCTGCATCATGTCTAGAATTCATGGCACTCCCAGCGATGACTACATTGAAGCTACCCAGTGCGACGATGTTATTTTTGGGTATGCTGGCGACGATACCCTGGTTGGCAAGTCAGGCAACGATATCATCCACGGTGGGCAAGGAAATGACCTGATTCAAGGGGGAGAGGACGAGGATTCCCTGTATGGCGAAGGTGGGGATGACTTTTTACTGGGGGGTTCGGAGCGCGATCGCTTATTCGGAGGCAACGGCGACGATGTCTTGGTTGGCGGCGAAGGGGACGATCGCTTAGATGGCGGTCCCGGCAATGATGTCTATATTTACGCTCCCGGCGATGGTTTTGACACCATTGAGGATGAGTCGGGAATTGATATCCTGCGATTAGACGAAATCTTCTCGAATGAGATTACGGTTGATTTCGTCATCGGTGGTTGGCTTTGCGTATCTTATCAGGGTCAGCCCATCGTCAAGATGCGCGGTGTGGAGCATATTCAGGTAGAAGATGGCTTGTTTTCCGTCGCTCACTGGCTGTAAGCAATTAAAAATGTTCCCATTAAAAATTAAAAATGGAGAATCCCCCATTTTTAATTTCTAATTTTTAATTGTTTTCAGATAGCCGCTTCAGGGAGATGGTGGCAGCGGTAGCAACGTGGGGATGACGGTCTTTTTCCAGGTAATTGAGCGCGGAGATACTCTTGGCGCTGGGCAAGTGTCCTAGGGCTTCGGCAAGCCGCTGACGGACAAGCCAATCCTCAGCTTGGGCAAAGCGGAGAATTTGATCGACGGCTCCTACTGCTTTAATTTCACCGAGTGCCGCGATCGCTGCCTGTTGCAACACGACTTCTTCGCTATCTAATGCCCGAACCAGTACGTCGAAAGCGCGGGGATCTTTTAAATTGCCCAAACTAACGGCGGCGCTGAAACGCACCAGCCAATCGGTATCTTCGTAGAACGCCCGCACCAAGGGTTCAAATCCTCTGATATCGCACAGGTAACCTAAGGCACCAGCGGCGTCGGCGCGAATCCCGTAGTCGGGGTCAGTTTCTAGCAATTTCACGAGAATCGGAAAGCATTCTTCGGTCGGTTTAAGACCCAGTGCAAACACCGCCATTGAGCGAATTTGCAGGTTTTCGTCGTCTAAAACCTTTTTGATCAGGGGTACAGCGTCATCTGCCGATACTTCACGCAAAGAGGCAAGCGCCAACATGCGATCGCGTGAATTCGGACTTTCTAGCTGGGCACCAATATTTTCTAAGCTGGGATGAGTCATAAAATCCTAAGCTCTTTAATAAATCTTAACATAATTGAGCGAGTTATCTCAGGAAGTGGTGGAGAGATGGTAGGAATTGTCATCGTATCGCATAGTCAAAAGCTGGCAGAGGGAGTGCAAGCGTTAGTGCAGCAAATGGTTCAAGGTGCCGTGTCGCTGGCTCTAGCCGCAGGAATTGACGATCCGGAAAATCCCTTTGGTACGGATGTAATGCAGGTTTATCAAGCGATTGAGTCGGTTTACAGTGAGGATGGCGTCCTCATCTTGATGGATTTGGGGAGTGCTGTACTGAGTGCGGAAATGGCATTGGAGTTTCTGCCAGAAGAACGGCGGCATCCGGTGAGACTCTGTGAGGCACCGCTGGTAGAGGGAGCGATCGCCGCAGCGGTAACAGCAGCATCCGGTGCAAATATTGAGCAAGTCATCCGCGAAGCACGAGGAGCATTAGCAGCGAAAGCCTCCCAGTTATCCGGTATTAATCCTTCGGAGTCCGCCGGGGCATTGGTCAGTGCCCCAATAAGTGCCCAAAGTCAGGTAATCCATCTCACCGTCCGAAATCAGATGGGTTTGCACGCCCGTCCGGCTGCCAAATTTGTTGCTACCGCTTCCCAGTTTCAATCTGAGATTACGTTACAAAACATCACATCTAGCAGCGGATCGGTCAATGCTAAAAGCATCAATCAAGTCGTTACGCTGGTCATCCGCCAAGGGAATGAGATAGCGATCGCAGCCTCTGGAGCGGATGCCCAAGCCGCCTTAGCAGCCTTGCAACAGTTAGTAGAAGCCAACTTCGGGGAATCAGTCGCGGAGGTTCGGGGTGGGGAAACCCCGCTTCCGGAGCAACCCCAATTCCCTATTTCCAATTCTCAGTTTTCTGGGATTCCTGCCTCTGCGGGTATTGCCATCGGCAATATTGCGATCTATCAACCCACCGTTCTCAACGTACAACAGCAAGCAGACAATCCCGAAGCGGAATGGCAACAGTTACAGACAGCAATCGAGCAAACTCGTCATCAGATTCAAACCCTCCGCCACCAAATATCTGCTTCGGCGGGAGAAGCACAAGCGGCGATTTTTGATGCTCATTTGCTTTGCTTAGAAGATCCCTTTGTAATCGATCGCACGCGCCAGCTGATTTTCGATCGGAATTTTAGTGCCGCCGCAGCTTGGAAGACTGTCATCGATGAGACAGTTGCAGCTTACGAAACGTTGCCAGACTCGTACTTACAAGCACGCGCCGCTGATGTCTTTGACGTGGGACAGCGAGTGATGCGATCGCTTACAGGTACAGCACCCGCTTCTATAAATTTGCCAGAACCAGGGATTTTGGTTGCAACTGACTTGACTCCTTCGGAAACGGCACAATTAGATCCCGGCAAAGTTTTGGGAATTTGTACGGTTGCTGGCGGTGCGACTTCTCACAGTGGAATTTTAGCGCGATCGCTCGGCATTCCGGCGGTTGTAGGCGTGGGTGCTGAGTTGCTGCGCTTGCAGAATGGCACTCTCATCGCCTTGGATGGGGAAACTGGCGAGGTGTGGGTGCAACCAGACGACACGCAGTTGCAAGAATTACAAGCAAAACGCAATCGCCAGCAGGCGCAACAACAAGCCTTACAAGCTGCTGCACAGCAACCCGCTATCACCCACGATGGACATCAAATTAAGGTGATGGCAAATATTTTGACAATACAAGAGGCCAAAATTGCTGTAAATACGGGTGCAGAAGGGGTGGGATTGCTGCGGAGTGAATTTTTGTATTTCGATCGAGTCAGCATCCCGACTGAGGAAGAACAACGAGAAGCGTATGAAGCGATCGCATCCATCCTATCCCCCCATCCCCTGATTATTCGCACTCTCGATATTGGCGGGGACAAACCCCTCCCCTACCTAAACTTGCCACCAGAAGCCAATCCCTTCCTAGGATGGCGGGGAATTCGCTATTTACTGGATTCCCCAGATTTACTGAAAACTCAGCTACGGGCAATTTTACGCGCCAGTCACAAACACCCTATTAAGGTCATGTTTCCGATGGTGGCATCCGTGAGAGAAATCCGCGCCGCCGAAGAGATTTTAGCCGCCGCTAAGACAGAATTGCGCTCTTTGGGGATGAGTTTTGATGAAGCAATGGAAGTCGGAATCATGGTGGAAGTGCCAGCAGCGGTGACAATGGCTGACAAACTAGCCGCAGAGGTAGATTTTTTTAGTATTGGCACCAATGATTTAAGTCAGTATGTCATGGCAAGCGATCGCACAAATCCCAAAGTGGCTACTCTGGCTGATGCTTTTGAACCAGCAGTGCTGCGAATGATTCAGCAAACTGTTACCGCTGCTCATCATGCTGGGATTTGGGTGGGAGTGTGCGGCGAATTAGCTTCATCAGAGTTAGCGACACCTATTTTAGTCGGATTGGGCGTTGATGAATTCAGTATGAACTCCCCAGCCATTTCTACAGTAAAAGCAGCAATTTCAAAGTTGAGGATGGATGAAGCGGAAGCGATCGCATCTGCTGTCTTGCAGCTAGATTCAGCCAAAGAAGTCAGAGAATATATTGCAGGTCAGTTGAAAACATAAAGTGTTGTCAGAGGAGTAACGGTGGCTCGTAAACGCTTAATTATCGAGATGGGGATGGGAATCGATCAGCACGGACAGGAACCGACTGTCGCCGCAGCCAGAGCTGTCAGGAATGCGATCGCCCACAATGCTCTACCGGGTGTCTGGGAAGTTGCAGGTTTAAGCGACCCCGACCAAATGATTGTTGAAGTACAGGTGGCAGTGCCTTACCCAGAGCAAGTACGAGAAGCGGAGGTGTTAGCTGTATTACCTTTTGGGCGCAAAACTCTCACTGTTGAGTCTGGCGGAATGGTCGTTCAAGGTCGAGCAATTGCCTCACTCAATGATAAGAATGACGAAATGCTCATCGCGGTTGCGGCTGTTACCGTTTTGGTGGAAACCGATTAGTTGCGTAGGAAGTGGAAGCGTTTGCCACGCTTCGTTTTGGAAGCCTGCGTCCCGATATTAGATAGATTCGTATCGGCTAATTTATTAAAGTAACTTGCTGAGTTCTCTTTGAAAGCGATCGCCATTTAAACCTAGAACTACTCAACTTCGGAGGATCTCCCATGAAACGAATTGCGATTATTGGTGCTGGCCAAGCGGGTCTTTACTTAGGCATTAGTCTGGTGGATGCAGGCTATGCAGTGACTCTATTTAGCGATCGCACGCCAGAAGCTATCCTCAATGGCAAAATCATGGCAATGCCATTGTTGTTTCCAGATGCGCTACAACTTGAGCGTGACCTGGGACTCAATTTCTGGGATGAGCAGTTTCTGGGTTGCGACCAATTTCATAACAACCTGTGCGACCCACAGGGCAATGTTGCCTTAGTTGTCTCCTCCACTCTAGAAAAGCCCTGGCGAGGTGTGGATCAACGCCTCAAAATATCCGTTTGGATGCAGGAGTTTGTCCGCAGAGGCGGCGAATTAGTTGTTCAGGCAATGACGTTACAGGACTTAGAGGAGTCTGCTCAAAACTACGATCTGGTCGTGGTATCTGCTGGTCGTGGCTCCTTCTCGACCTTGTTTGAGCGGGACGAGCAAAAATCCCAATACGACCAGCCAAAGCGCCATTTAGCTGGCGGAATTTACACCGGACTGAAGGGAGATCCGATGAAGGGACGCACCTTTCAGGTCAGTAATATACCCGGCGCTGGAGAGATGCTCCAGTTTCCGTTTTATACCAACAGCAAAGATTCCGCTTACACTGTTGCCTTTGAAGCCTACCCTGGTGGAGCAATGGATCGGTTTTGCCAGGTGCAATCCGGTCAAGAATTAGTGGAACTCAGCAAACAAGTCATCCAAGAATTGACCCCGTGGAACTACGAAACAGTCAAGGATATGGAATTGATCGACGAGCAAGCATGGGTTCGTGGGGCAATTACACCGACTGTGCGTAAGCCGATTGGTCGTTTGCCATCAGGTGCAACGGTGATGGGGATTGGCGATACAGTGATTTTGCACGATCCCGTTGGAGCGCAGGGAGCGAATAACGCGACGAAGATGGCACATCTGGTCGCGCAACGGATTGTCGAACATGGCAACCAACGCTTTGATGAGTCATGGATGCAGGAAGTCTTCGATGAATTCTGGCAATATTGTCAGCATGGGCACGCCTTAACGGATTGCTTGTTGACGCCTCCAGCTCATCTGCAAGAGATTGCGATCGCAATGGCTCAAAATCCAGAAGTTGCCAGGGATTACTTGAATGGCATCAACAATCCACCCAATCTGTCTCCGTGGTTTTTCGATCCTGAAGAAAGTAAAAAATATTTAGCTAAGAAGACGTTGCTGAATTCGATAGAACCGGAAGAGCGACCAGTAGCGCCGATCGCTGGGTAGCGCTGAGGTAAACAGCTAGCGACTAGCGCCACAAGTTCTAATAATGCAGCAATACTGAGAGCGGAAGCGTTCATTAACCGCTTCCGCTTACCTGGCTTGCACCTAAAAAACCTCACCCTCAGCCTCCGCATCTGGAGTCCTCAACTTCTGGCTCAACATCATGGTCAGGTAAGCTGATTTCCACGTCGCGCAACACGCGGAAGCCATACCCACCCAAACCAATCAGCAATAAGCTGATGGAAGTGATGACATACAAAAGCGCCATCCCTGCACCCGATCCCGTGCCGAATAGCCTGCCGAGGATGGGTGCAAGAACACCTCCTGGCATCATCGCTGGTTCAAAAACGTGGTCGGCAAGTGGCCCAGCGATTAATAGAGCGATCGCGCTAACAACTTGCTTAATTGCCGATCGGGCAGCGAAAACCCGTCCTTGCACATCCGGTCTTACCTTGCTGAGCAAGATTGCTGTGTTGGAACTGCTCAATAAGGGAAAATTCAGCGATGAGCAGAACTGAGCAGGAAGCCAAATCATTGGCATCTGACCCAACCCAAAGACGGTTTTACTCAGACCCGCCCCCACCATTGCCAGTAAAAAGCCGTGGATGCGCCGCTTAGAACCGCCCCAGGCACTCAAAAGAAACGCTCCCGTTACCCCACCGAATCCGGCTGCTGAACCGATGCTGCCTAAGACCCTGGCATCATTTCCCGTGCGTGCCAAAATCATCGGTGCATACAAGGCAGCGCCCAGATCGTGGGCAAACCAGAACAAGGACGCCGCGACTACAATGGCGAGCAGACCGGGACGCACCAGAATATACTGGAAGCCGAAGATAATCGGCTGGAAGATCCCTTTATCGTGAGAGGATGTCTCGCTACTTGTGGGTTGGGGGATATGTATCTTGAGAACGGTGCCGATCGCGATCGCAAATGTGACGATATCGATGAGCGAGATCCCAGCAAATCCAATCGTGTAGTAAAGTACACCCGCCAGCGCGGGAGCAATAATAATCGAACTGTAATGAATCGCAGAATCCAGACTGGTAGCACGGGTGTAATGTTGTTTAGGGACCAGCATTGCAATCGATACTGAATACGCCAGCGCTTGAATTTCGCTAAAAGCACCGCTAACCGCGCCACTCACATAAAGATGCCAGATTTGCAAATGGTTGGTCAGGTACAGCCAAAGAATTACCAGGGTACACAAAGCTGTCACTGTGTCGCCAATCATCATCAGGAATTTGCGGTTCCAGCGGTCTACAATTAGCCCAGCAATGGGTGTAATTAAGATACTCGGCACCAGGGTAAAGAAACCCACTAAAGCAAGTGCCGTCGCCTGACCAGTCAGTTCCCACATCCAGATTTGGATGGCAAAACTGGTCATATAGCTACCGATCGTTGAGACTAGCTGACCGATCCAAATGATGAAGAAGGTTCGCATATTAGTTTTGTTAAGGCGGTTTCCATCCGAGTAGAATATCCCTCCCATTGGTGAATGTAGTGTTTTATCGATTGTGGGCGGTTTTGGATGAATCTTGATTAGGGATTAAACTATTGAGTCAAAGCTGCAACTTTAGGGAATTCCTTGCCCTTGCTTGATTTCTCTGTTACCAAATATTTAAACAAGTCATCGAGAACTCGATTGGCTCCGATAATGCCCCAACTGCTAATCCAGGCATCGCTATTGACTTGGTATACCTTACCTTGTTTAACCGCATTCAATTGGAACCAAAGAGGATGATTTGTAAATTGGTTTAACTTAGATTCCTTACCTTCTCCGAGTACTAAGAAAATCGCATCACCTTCCATTTTGGGAATTAGCTCTAATGAGAGATTTTCCGAGTTTTTATCTTTATTCTGCGCTGATGGACGAAGCATACCGATATCATTGAGAATGAGTCCACTGAAGGAGCGCTTCATGTAAATGCGGACTTGATCTGCCCAAAAATTAACCACAGATACCTGGATTTGCGAGAAGCGATCGCCCATTTGCTCTTTAAACGTTTCGACGCGCTGATTATAATTCCTTAAAAGCTTTTCGGCTTCTGGCGTCTTACCCAGCGCTTCGGCAAATGTTCTCAGCCACTCTTTCCAGGTAATACTCCCTTCAACAAAAACTGTCGGGGCAATTTGTGATAGCTTCTCATAGATTTCTTCATCCCAAGACCAACCCAAAATCAAGTCTGGCTTCAAGAACAAAATTTTCTCCAGGCTTGGTTGCCCATTTATGCCAAGTTTTGTAATTCCTTCGGTTTGATTTCGGAGATAGGAGAGAAACTCCCCATCTCCTAAGGTTGTGGCACCTACAGGCTTGATACCTAAAGCTAAGACGTTCTCCAAGTTTCCCAGCACAATTACCCGCTGCGGATTAACGGGAACCTTTGTTTCTCCCATTGCGTGCTTGACTACTCGTACAGCTTGAGAAGGCAAGTTTAGAGAAACATTAATACTGTTATTTGCCCCATTCTTTTTGGCATTAGTCCCACAGGCAGAAACGATACAAATTGTTAAAAGTGTTATTAACAACAGTCGGATATTACGCTGACTATAGTTAGTATTTGAATTCCAAATTGTATAACAGCGGAAAATAAAATACTGAAAATAAATAGCGACTTTGTTTAAAAAATGGGCTATTTGTTTGATTGAAAACATATTAATTTTAAAAAATATTTGACCACCAAGACGTTAAGAACACAAATCAAGAAAAAGATGATTTGACAATCGAAATATAACCTCTATGTCTTAAAAGAATATTTTTAGCAATTTATCTATTAATACGAAACGCTTACCAGGTTTTTCGTAATATATTGGTTAAATTCATACAATTCTTTGCTGTCACATTCTCCTTTTAAATGAAGAGTTTTATGTTTATCTTCAATAATGTCGGCTCTATAGACACTCAGAACTCCATTCGGAGTTTTAAAAGTTATTTCAACTTGATTAAAACTTTCATCCTCGCTCTGCTCAATTATTTGATAGGCAACCTGATAGTTAAACCAATCCCAGCCATATTTGAGGATGAGTTCTTTTTCTAAGATTTGAGCTGCCCAAGGTAAAAGTCCCCAACCACGATAGACATTGTTCAAGCACTGAATGTCACCCGTTCGGGTCAGAATGGCGGCAAATGATTCTTGATTGAGTCTGCCATAGTATCTTCCCTCTGGAAAATCAATCGCAGTAGGGGCAAAGCGATGACCGCCAATGTGACTGGCTTGCCAAACGCGGACTCGATCGAGTGATAAGTTAGAGACAGCAGCTAAAGCAGCTTTGTAAAAAGGATTTCCATACTTAGCGCAACATTTATCATGGCTACCGTGAGTGCATACTAAAATATCTCTGGTTTGAATATCTATCGCCTCCTGTTCTGGAGTGTTTCCTGTTAAACAGTCTTTCAGTAAAGAAGCTACATCATTGATATCTGAAATCAGAAATTCTTGCTTGGTGTAACCTACTGAAAGTCCGGTGTTTGCTCGGAAAATTATCAGTCGCTTGTTGCGATCGCGCTTAGTTTGGTCGCTATGAATCAATACAACCCGAACAGAAAGTTCCTCTGTATCAATTTCCTCCTTCAAGGCTTTTAAATTAGCCGGGAGGAATTTTGAATCAAGGGGATCGGGTGTCCAAGGCGGTGGACACTCAATCAGTACATAGATTTTGTGATTCGTTGCACACCCGATAATCTGTTCTCCAGCTTGGCGTGACTCTTCGGCGCAAAAGAATCCATTCATCGCTTGATTACTTGCGGTGTAACAATTTGTTTGCTTCAAATTTCCTCACGCCCATCCTCACGCCCAATCAATGCGCTCACTACGACCTAGTTGGTTATTGAAAGTTATTATCACTAGGTCAGCAACATATAACGTCTTATCTGCCAATGTCAAGGGTATAAAAAAAATTAGTCTATTGAGAACTCATGTCAGTTTTTTCTGAAAATACGCGATTTAGCGTCCAGAAAAATTTGCACGCCTTGACTGGGAGAGCATGAAACTATAGCGGTTTTCCGTTCGCTCATATACAAAGCCTAACCCCCAGCCGCATTCCGTGATAGGGAAGCGGAGCAAGTCTCGTTCCTTGTAGGAGAAGGGCTGGGGTTATGTCAGACTCTACTGCACAAGCGTCGGGGGAAGCTTTCCGGCTAGTTTAAGTCATGCTTCCCCCAACCCTAGAAGAGCAAAAGCCGGAATTTTATTTCTGAAAAAATTTTGCGATTGCTACTTGCCAAACTTGCAAGCTTTGTACTAAGGTTATCCAAGCTTATTAAAAATGAATGTCAATAGCAGTGAAAAGTTACCGCTAAAAACCCTCTTGAAGAGGAGCGTTGACCGTAACGCCAACACCAGGATTTGTGAAGTTTTTTGCCCTGCCGAGGGTTCCTAAAACTCCCAAAAACGCCGATTTAACAGCAAATACAAATGAAGCGCTCAGTTTTAATCTGACCATCTGGTTTGGAACTACAGATGCGCGGTTTCCGTTCGGCAACGCGAATCTTTGACGAGAGAGTTTGAACTAGAGAGTTTGAACTTTGTGGTCGGATTCAACAGTTCAGGGTTGAAAAAGCAGAAAAAGTAACATGGTCGATTTTTGCCAAGATTTTCCAGAAAACCCGCCCAAGAAAATTGCTACCTTAGCAGACATTCTGCGCTACAGAGCTGTAAACGAACCAGAAAAACTGGCGTTTACCTTCTTGCAGGATGGGGAAACACCAGCCGAGAACCTGACTTATCGAGAGTTGGATCGGCGCAGTAGAGCGATCGCATCCCAGCTGCAAGCAATGGGTTTAAGTGGCGAACGTGCCTTATTGCTTTATCCACCGGGTTTGGATTATCTAGCGGCATTTTTCGGTTGTTTGTACGCAGGCGCGATCGCAGTTCCCGCTTATCCGCCTCGAAACCAACGCAACACGCCGAGAATTCAAGCAATTTTGCAAGATGCACAGGCGAAAATCGCGCTCACCACAACGGCGATTTTTGCGAAAGTGCGATCGCTTCTCGCGCAAAAAACTGACCCAAATGACATCCAGTGGCTAACTACGGACAACTTAGCCAATGGCATCGAAGAGAATTGGGAACCGCCAAGCATTCATCAAGACACATTAGCTTTTCTGCAATACACCTCCGGTTCTACAGGGATACCGAAAGGAGTCATGCTCAGTCATGGCAATCTACTGCACAATGCCGCCATGACTTACCGACTCATGGAACATTCGCCCAGTAGCAAATTTGTCTCCTGGCTGCCGATATATCATGACATGGGACTTATCGGCGGTGTCCTGCAACCCTTGTATGGCGGGTTCCCTTGCTACTTAATGTCACCCGCGTCTTTTCTGCTGAGTCCGTATCGCTGGCTGAAAGCGATTTCTGATTACCAAGGAACGACCAGCGGTGGCCCGAATTTCGCTTATGAACTGTGCGTTCAGAAAATTACACCTGAGCAAAAAGAAACCCTTGATTTAAGCAGATGGAGTGTCGCTTTTAACGGTGCAGAACCGATTCGCCAAGATACTTTAGCGCGGTTTGCAGATGCCTTTGCTTCCTGCGGCTTTTTAAAAACAGCTTTTTATCCCTGTTATGGGATGGCGGAGGCAAGCCTGATCGTTTCTGGTGGTATCAAGGCAGCGGTTCCGGTTACGAAAACCGTTCAAAAAACGGCATTAGAACGCAATCAAGTCATTGATGCTAATGATGACGACAATTCCCAGCCTCTGGTCGGTTGCGGGAACGCCTTACCAGAACAGGAGATTGTTATTGCTAATCCTGAAACTTTAACCCGATGTGCGCCAGATGAAATTGGTGAAATTTGGGTTTCAGGTCCTAGTGTCGGTCACGGCTATTGGAATCGACCAGAGGAGACGGTGCAAACCTTCCGCGCCTCCCTGGCAGATACGGGCGGAAAGCCTTTTTTAAGAACAGGCGACTTGGGCTTTTTGCACAATGGGGAACTGTTCATCACAGGTCGAGCCAAAGATTTAATTATCATCCGGGGTCGCAACCTTTATCCCCAAGACATTGAACGAACGGCAGAATGCAGCCATCCAGGATTACGTTCAGGCAGTGGTGCAGCTTTTGCGGTAGAAGTCGGCAATGAAGAACGGCTTGTCGTAGTGCAAGAGGTAGAATTTCGCTCGAAACCAAATGTTGAGGAAGTCACCGCCGCCATTCGTCAGGCAGTTGCAGAAGAACATGAGATACAAGTTTATGCGGTAGTTCTGATTAAAGGTGGCAGTATTCCCAAGACTTCCAGCGGGAAGATTCAACGCCGCGCGACTCGTGCTGAATTTCTCGCAGGCGAATTGGATGTTATTGGCAGCAGTATTTTAGAGAATTCTTATCCTGTTGAAAACGAAGATAATCTCACCCGCGAAGAGTTACTGGCTGTTGAGTCGGAAGAACGTCAGCAGCGATTAGAGGCTTATCTGCAAAGGCAAGTGGCGCGGGTGCTGGGTGTTGCGTCGTTTGAATTAGAAGATTTACGTGTTAAACAAATAGATTTTTTGAACGAACCGCAGAGGACGCAGAGAACGCAGAGGAAGAATCACAGAGGAAATATTAGTGTTGAGCAGCCTTTGAGCCGTTTTGGTCTCGACTCGTTGATGGTTTTCGAGTTGAAGAATCGGATCGAGGTTGATTTGGGGGTGGCTGTATCCATTGCGGATTTGTTCGAGGGAGTTAGCATTACCCAACTGGCAACGCAGATACTCGACCAACTGACTCAAGCGGTTCCGTCTGCATCGATACCTTTGTGCAGAGTTGAGAAAACTACTGACGAGCATCCACTATCTTTTTCTCAAGCTAGATTGTGGTTTGTCAATCAACTGCAACCAGGAACTCCGGCTTACAACATTCCCATCGCGGTTCGCCTGACGGGACGGCTGGCTGTGCCAGTGCTGGTTCGCAGTATTCACGAAATTATCCGGCGACACGAAATCTTGCGGACAAGCTTTGCCGTAGTGGAGGGCGAACCCGTGCAAGCAATTTCTGGGGAAAGCTGCGTCACCTTAAATTTACCAGAGGTGGATCTGCGGCAATTGCCCGATGCTGAGAGACAAGCGCAAGCGCAACAATTCGCGATCGCAGAGGCTCAAATGCCCTTCGACTTGGCACAACCGCCGTTATTACGGGCAAAACTGCTGCATCTAACCGCAGAAGAGTCGATGTTGCTGCTCACGCTACACCACATTGTTGCCGATGGTTGGTCGGTTAAAGTTTTCGTCCGAGAATTGACAGCACTTTACGAAGCTTTCTCGACCGGAAAGCCTTCGCCACTGGCTGAACTTCCGATCCAATATGTTGATTATGTCGATTGGCAACAACGATGGTTCTCCAAGGAGAGGCTAGAAACTCATCTGAATTATTGGAAGCAGCAGTTATGGGGAGTTCCCGTATTGGAGTTGCCGACTGACCGGGCGCGATCGCCAATTCAGACTTTTCGGGGGGCGCAGCAAACGTTAGTGCTGCCTAAAGCATTGACTAAGGCAATCAAAATGCTAGGTCAGCAGGAGGGTGTCACCTTATTTATGACCTTGCTGGCGGCGTTTCAGACGTTGCTTTACCGTTATTCAGGACAGGAGGACATTTTAGTTGGTTCGCCGATTGCCAACCGCGATCGCGCTGAACTGGAATCCTTGATTGGGTGCTTTGTCAATACTTTGGTGTTGCGTACCGATCTGGCAGGAAATCCCAGCTTTAAAGAATTGCTGGGACGGGTGCGAAAGGTGGCAATTGATGCTTACGTTCACCAAGATTTGCCTTTCGAGAAGCTGGTGGAATTACAGTCGAGTCGAGATCTGAGCTATAACCCGATATTTCAGGTAATGTTCGTCCTCCAGAATCCCGCCTTTTCGACGGTTTCGTTACCAGAGTTAACTTTCAAAACTTCGGAAGTTGAGAGTGGAACCGCAAAGTTCGATTTATTCCTATCAATGATAGATACGGAACAGGGATTGAGCGGGACGCTGGAATACAACACCGATTTGTTCAACGCGGACACCATCACCCGAATGTTAGGGCATTTCCAAACCTTACTGGAAGGAATTGTTGCCGATCCAGAGCAGTGTTTATCAGATTTGCCGCTATTAACTGCATCTGAGCGTCATACTTTGCTGGTGGAATGGAATGACACTCAAGTTGATTACCCCCAACAGTGTATCCATCAATTATTTGAGCAGCAAGTAGAAAAGACACCAGATGCGATCGCATTAATCTTCGACAATGTAGAGACGGGATTCATCGAGTCTCTAACTTACCGCGAGTTAAACAACCGAGCGAACCAGTTAGCGCACCACCTGCAACAGATGGGCGTACAGCCAGATGTTTTGGTTGGCATCTGCATGGAGCGATCGCTGGAAATGGTAGTCGCTCTTTTAGGCATTTTAAAAGCAGGTGGCGCTTACGTACCTTTAGACCCCACGTATCCGAAAGATCGCTTAGCGTTCATGTTGGCAGATGCCCAAGTGTCACTGCTGCTAACTCAACAATATTTGGTTAATCAATTACCGCAACATCAAGCAATTATCTGTTTAGATCCCGAATGGGAAACGATTACCCAAGAGGGTACAGAAAATCCTATTTCATCTGCTACACCAGAGAACCTGGCTTATGTAATTTATACCTCTGGTTCCACAGGAAAGCCCAAGGGAGCGATGAATACCCACCTGGGGTTAAACAATCGCTTGCTGTGGATGCAATACACTTACCAATTAACAACAACCGACCGAGTTTTACAAAAGACTCCATTCGGCTTTGATGTGTCAGTTTGGGAATTTTTCTTGCCTTTGTTAACGGGTGCTAGCCTCGTTTTAGCTAAACCAGGTGGTCATCAAGATAGCGGTTATTTAGTCCAACTGATTGCCAAGCAAAAAATCACGACACTGCACTTCGTCCCCTCCATGCTGCAAGTATTTTTAGAGGAGTTGAGTGTAGTAAAATGTAACAGCCTTAAGCGGGTATTTTGTAGCGGTGAAGCTCTGCCTTTTGATTTACAAAAGCGCTTTTTTATCCGTTTAGGTGCAGTAGAATTACATAATCTTTACGGGCCGACAGAAGCGGCAATTGATGTTACTTTTTGGGCCTGTCAGCGTAACAGCCAACGGCGAATTGTTCCCATCGGTCGTCCGATTGCCAATACACAGATATATCTCTTAGATTCGCATTTACAACCTGTTCCGATTGGCGTTCCGGGAGAGTTGCATATTGGCGGTTTTGGTTTGGCTAGAGGTTATCTGAATCGACCAGAGTTAACGCGAGAAAAGTTTATTGCGAATCCGTTGAAAGACCTAACCCCCCAGCCCCCTTCCCTAGAAGGGCAGGGGGAGCCGGAAGTCCCTCTCTCGCAAAAAGAATTTATTCCTTTTCCCTCCCCTTGTAGGGGAGGGTTAGGGAGAGGTAGAGAAGGGTTAGCGGAGAGCCGACTATACAAAACCGGAGATTTAGCCCGCTATTTGCCAGATGGAAACATTGAATTTTTGGGGAGAATTGACCACCAAGTAAAAATTCGAGGTTTCCGTATCGAATTGGGAGAAATTGAAGCAGTGTTGTTACAACATCCCCAGGTGCGAGAAACGGTGGTGATTGCCAGAGAAGATATGCCCAACGATCGCCGCTTAGTTGCTTATGTAGTTCCAAATCATGATACTGAACTTTCGATTAATGAATTGCGCGATCGCTTAAAACAAACGTTTCCTGAATACATGGTGCCTTCGGCTTTCGTATTCCTAGACACTTTGCCGCTGACACCCAATGGAAAAGTCAATCGTCGCGCCTTACCTGTTCCGGAAAATCAGCGTTTAGCGTTAGCAGTTTATCAACCTCCTCAATCGGAGATTGAAAAAACGATTGCGACTGTTTGGCAAACGGTACTGAACTTAGAGAAAGTCGGGATTCACGATAATTTCTTTGATATCGGGGGACATTCATTACTGATGCTTCAGGTGAATCACAAACTGCGGACAGTTTTTAACCGAGAGATATCAGTCGTTACTTTGTTTCAAAACCCAACCATTTATTCGCTGGCGCAATATTTAAGCCAACAACAGCCTTCTTTTGAAGAGATGCGCGATCGCGAAGCTGGACGCGATAGTGTCCAGCGCGCTCGAAAGCAAATAGAGGCTATCAATCGCCAAAAAGAATTATTGAGCAAGCAAGGTAGAAAGACTCATGGATAGCGCTACAAATTACGATTCTCTGGAAGGCATTGCCATTATCGGCATGAGTGGGCGCTTTCCCGGTGCGAAGAATGTCGAAGAATTTTGGCAAAATTTACGCGATGGAGTCGAATCAATTTCGGTCTTCACCAATGAAGAATTAATAGATGCTGGAATCGCTCCAGGTTTACTCGATAATCCCAATCATGTAAAAGCTGGTGCCGTATTAGAAGATGTTGAATTTTTTGATGCTTCTTTCTTTGGTTTTAACCCCAAAGAAGCGGAAATGACCGACCCGCAACACCGGATATTTTTAGAATGTGCTTGGGAAGCGCTGGAAAATGCTGGTTACGACACTCAAAGATGTGAAAGTCGAATTGGCGTTTATGCAGGTGCCAGCCTGAATAATTATTTATCTTTTAATTTCAATCGCGACCAAATTGGGTCGGCGGACAGTTTCCAAAAGTTGATTAGCAACGATAAAGATTTCCTCACGACTCGCGTTTCTTACAAATTAAATCTCAAAGGGCCAAGCCTTACAATTCAAACAGCTTGTTCTACTTCATTAGTGGCGACAACTCTGGCTTGTCAAAGTTTATTAAATTACCAATGCGATATGGCGTTGGCGGGTGGAGTTTCGATTCGGGTGCCGCAAAAGACAGGGTATTTATATCAAGAAGGGGGAATTTTATCTCCGGATGGTCATTGCCGCGCCTTTGATGCTGATGCACAGGGAACCATTATTGGGAATGGTGTGGGAGTGGTCGTTTTAAAAAGATTAGAGGATGCGATCGCAGATGGCGATCGCATTCAGGCGGTAATCAAAGGTTCTGCCATCAATAACGATGGTTCTGAGAAAGTCGGGTATACAGCACCCAGCGTCAACGGACAAGCAGACGCGATCGCAGAAGCACTTGCCCTCGCGGGAGTCGATCCGGAAACTGTCACCTATATCGAAACTCACGGGACTGGAACCGTCTTAGGCGATCCGATTGAAATTACTGCGCTTTCTAATGTTTTTGGTGCCAATACCGAGAAAAAGAATTTCTGCGCCATCGGTTCCGTCAAAACCAATATCGGTCATCTGGATGCAGCAGCGGGTGTCACGGGACTCATGAAGACGGTTTTGGCACTAAAACACAAGTTGATTCCACCCAGCTTAAATTTTAAACAGCCAAATCCTGAGATTGATTTTGCCAATAGTCCCTTTTACGTCAATACCCAGCTGACAGAATGGAAGGCAAATTCGACCCCGCGCCGCGCCGGAGTCAGTTCTTTGGGGATTGGTGGCACCAACGCCCATGTGGTTCTCGAAGAAGCGCCAACGGTAAAAGCATCGGGTTCTTCTCGTCCGTGGCAATTATTGGTACTTTCCGCCAAAACGGAATCGGCACTGGAGACGGCTACGGCAAATTTGGTGGCTCACCTCAAGCAGCACCCCGATCTCAATTTGGCGGATGTTGCTTACACCCTGCAAGTAGGTCGTCGGGCTTTTGAACATCGCCGGATCTTGGTTTGCCAGACGGTTGAGGAGTTAGTAAACCAATTGGAAACCCCTCATCCTCAAAGTGTTTTAACTCACTTCCAAGAGCCTACTGAACGCTCCATCGCCTTCATGTTTCCCGGACAGGGAGCGCAGTATGTGGATATGGGGAGGGAACTGTACCAGAGTGAGCCGATATTTCGAGAGCAAGTAGACCGTTGCGCTGTCCTTCTTCAACCTCATATCGGGATGGATTTGCGATCGCTACTTTATCCCAACCAGCCGAATCCGGAAGCAGCCGCAGAAAAACTCAAACAAACTTGCTTTGCCCAACCTGCGTTATTTGTGATTGAGTATGCCTTAGCTCAGTTGTGGATGTCTTGGGGCATTTCTCCCCAAGCGATGCTGGGTCACAGTATTGGCGAATATGTAGCGGCTTGCCTTGCAGGTGTCATGTCTGTTGAAGACGCTTTAGCTTTGGTGGCGATTCGTGGGCGACTGATGCAGCAAATGCCAGCCGGGGCGATGCTTGCCGTTTCCTTGCCAGAAGCGGAAATTAACAGCCTACTGAATGAGAAGTTATCTTTAGCCGCCACTAACGCACCTTCTTTGTGCGTCGTTTCGGGAACCCTTGACGCTGTAGACGCAATTGAAGCGCAACTCACGGCTAAAGGGGTCGAGTGTCGGCGTTTGCATACTTCTCATGCCTTTCATTCCCAGATGATGGATTCTATATTGGAGCCATTCATTGCGGAAGTGAAAAAAATTAAACTGAATCCTCCTCAAATTCCCTTTATCTCCAACGTTACGGGAACTTGGATTACAGCAGCAGAAGCCACAGATCCTAATTACTGGGCGACGCATCTACGGCAGACAGTACGTTTTTCTGAGGGAATTTCTACATTACTGCAACAGCCAAATCGCATCCTCTTAGAAGTTGGTGCGGGGCGTAGTTTATGTACCTTTACCAAACAGCATTCCCATGAAGCAATTGGGCAAGTGGTGTTACCTTCGCTACGCCATCCCCAGGAGCAAAACTCAGATATTGCCTTTTTACTCAATATCTTAGGGCGGCTTTGGCTAGCAGGAGTTTCGGTGAATTGGTCTGCTTTTTATGCTGGTGAACAACGTCACCGCGTACCTTTACCGACTTATCCGTTTGAGCGTCAGCGTTACTGGATTGAACCCCAAACCGAAGTCCCAGCAATTAGTCCAGGTGAAAGCAAGCTAGGGAAATCGGATATTACTGACTGGTTTTATGTTCCTTCTTGGAAGAAAATCCCCCTGGTCAAAACGGGAGAGATTTCATCTGCTTGCTACCTGGTTTTTGTTGATGAGTGTGGGATCGGTTCTCAAATCGTCCAACGATTGCAACAAGCTGGACAAGATGCGATTTCTGTCCGGGTTGGAGAGCAATTTAAGCAACTTGATAGCAACGCTTACACGATTAATCCCGCTTGCCAGGATGATTATTACGCCTTGATTCAAGCCGTGCGGGAACAAGGGAAAGCCCCGAATGCGATCGCGCATCTCTGGAGTATCACCCAATCACCGCCTCAGTCCTTAGAAACCAGCCAAAATCTCGGTTTCTACAGTTTGATTTACTTAGCGCCAGCGCTAGGACAACAACCCGTTAGCAATTCCATTCAACTTCTAGTTGCCAGTAACAATCTTTATGACATTATTGGCGACGAGCTATTGTGTCCTGAAAAAGCAACCATCATTGGTTCATGCAAAGTCATTCCTCAAGAGTATCCTCACATCAATTGTCGTCAAGTTGATGTGGCGATCTCGGAATCAGGAACCAACAGCTTAGTAGAGCAACTGTTAGCAGAACTAGGGGCAGATTCAAAAGACTCGATGATTGCCTACCGTGGCAATCATCGCTGGGTTCAGACATTTGAGCCAGTCCCGCTAGAAAAAGCCAGCCAAACCCGGTTACGACAAGAGGGAGTCTACCTGATCACAGGCGGCATGGGAGGGATGGGCTTAGTCTTCGCCGAATACCTTGCCAAGACAGTACAAGCCAAGTTAATTCTAATCGGACGTTCTGCACTGCCTGCAAAAGAGCAGTGGCAGCAATGGCTAGCAACCCATGATGCGCTCGATCCTACCAGCCGTAAGATTCAGAAATTGCAGGAATTGGAAGCATTAGGCGCTGATGTTCTGGTAGTCGCTGCCGATGTTGCGAATGATGAACAAATGCAGAATGCGATCGCGCAATCCCTAGAACGTTTTGGTGAGATTCACGGGGTTATCCACGCCGCTGGAGTTGCGGGTGGTGGCATGATTCAACTCAAAACACCAGAAGTTGTAGAAAGCGTTTTTGCTCCTAAAGTGATGGGAACTTTTGTCTTAAATGAGGTTCTCAAAGATGTCAATCTAGACTTCGTAGTTCTCTGTTCATCCCTTAGCTCAATTCAAGGCGGATTTGGACAGGTAGACTATAGTGCTGCTAATGCCTTTTTAGATGCCTTTGCTCACTGCAATCCTTTTAATGCTCGCACAATCTCAATTAACTGGGATGCGTGGCAAGAAGTCGGCATGGCTGTGAATACTGCCGTTCCTGAAAAGTTCAAAAAGTGGCGTAAAGAAAGTCTAAAAAGTGGGATTTTACCCGCAGAAGCTGTGGATGCCTTGAGCCGAATTTTGGAGAATTCACTTTCTCAAGTGGTCATTTCAACGCAAGATTTATCCGATGTCATTGAGCAAGGTTCTAACTTTTCTTTATCGAGTTATCACGCTCAAACATCAGATGAGTCTAGTCAATTATCGGCAACTAGACATCCCCGACCCCTGCAAGTAAATGCCTATGTTGCTCCTCGCAATGAGATTGAGCAAGGTATCGCTAATATCTGGCAAGAATTGATAGGAATTGAAAAAGTAGGAATTTACGACAACTTCTTTGAGTTGGGCGGACACTCTTTACTCGCTGTACAAACGATTTCCCGACTGCGTGAAACTTTCCAAGTGGAATTACCGTTGCGTACTCTCCTTTTTGAAGCTTCTACAGTCGCTGAACTTGCTACTGTCATTGCCGAAAAACAGCCTGATCCAGAACAAATTGCCGAGATAGAGCAGATGTTAGCGGAGGTAGAAAATCTCTCCTTGGATGAAATACAAGCACTGGTTGCTAAAGAAACACAAGCAAGCTTTCGTTAGCAAGCAGAAAGATTAGAGCAGTCCTATCTGATTTGCGAACATTATCTCTGTTAACGAACCGCCAAGACGCAAAGAGCGCCAAGGAAGAGAGGAAGAGAAATGGAAAATCTTAAAAATTGTTTATGGTGCTATATAGCAATCCTATTTGATTCGCGAACTCATCTTCTCTTTCCTCTGCGCCCTCGGCGTCCTCTGCGGTTCGTTAAAAAAATCTCACGAATCAAATGGAAATGCTATATACTCTCACTTCTTTTTCAAGCACTAAGTTTTTATAGGTGATTAATTATGAATAATATTTCTCAAAGAATTGCTGCTTTATCTCCGGAACAACGGGCGCTACTAGAACTACGACTTAAACAAAAGGGTTTGAGTCCTGTTAAAACTCAAGCAATTTCTCAACGGAAAGATTCCAACTCGTTGCCTTTATCTTTTCATCAACAACGGCTGTGGGTTCTTCATCAGCTAGAGCCAGATAGCCCTATTTACAACGTCCCCATCGCTATACGATTGACAGGATTTTTGAATGTAAAAGCACTAAAAAAAAGTCTAAATAAAATTCGACAACGGCACGAAGTTCTGCAAACCCGTTTTATGGCGGTGGGGGGACAACCCGTGCAGGAAAAATTTTCAGATTTGGTGTTAAATCTGACCGTAATTGATTTGCGGGATTTGCCTGAAAACGAACGGCAGCAGTTATTAGAAGATGCGAAAAAAGAGGAAGCGCAACGTCCTTTTGACCTCTCACAGGAACCACTGCTGCGAGTGAAGCTGTTGCATCTGAGTGAGACAGAACACCTGATGCTGTTCACGATGCACCACATTGTTTCTGATGGTTGGTCTCGTGGTGTGATTATTCAAGAATTGGCAGCATTGTATGAAGCTTTTTGTCAAGGCAAGCCGTCACCTTTGCCTGAGCTTCCGATTCAGTATGCCGACTTTGCTGCATGGCAACGACAGCAGCTTGTGGGAGAAGTTCTAGAAACTCAGCTTAACTACTGGAAGCAGCAATTAACGGGTGCTTCCCCAATTCTGGAACTCCCTACAAATAGACCGCGACCAACTGTTAATACTTTTAGGGGCGCTAGGCAATTTTTCACCATTTCCCAACCGCTTGCCTTATCGCTGAGAACGTTGAGTCAGCAGTCAGAAAGCACGCTATTTATGACGCTATTAGCGGCTTTTAACACGCTGCTTTACCGCTATACGGGGCAGCAAGATATCTCGATTGGCACTCCCATGACCAATCGCACCCAAAAGGAAATCGAGCCTCTGATTGGGTTCTTTGTCAACACGCTGGTTTTACGCACACTGCTGTCTGAAAACATGAGTTTTCGAGAATTGCTGGCGAGGGTGCGCGAAGTGGCGCTACAAGCCTATGCTCACCAGGATCTGCCCTTTGAAAAGCTGGTAGAGGAACTACAGCCAAGCCGCGATCGCAGTTATACACCCCTGTTCCAGGTGATGTTTGCCCTCCACACTGCCCCCAAAACAGCGTTGCAGTTACCAGGTCTGAGTTTGAGCCTTTTGGAGGTGGAAACTGGCACCGCCAAGTTTGATTTGACGATAGAGATAACGGATACCGAGCAAGGACTAACAGGGTCATTAGAGTACAACACTGACTTGTTCGATGAAGGCACAATTACTCGGATGTTGGGGCATTTTCAAACGCTGCTGGAAGGCATTGTGGCGAATCCCGATCGCCGTTTGTCGGATTTGCCGTTATTGACGGAGGCGGAAAGATATCAATTGTTGGTGGAGTGGAATCAGACTCAGACTGATTACCCCGCCGATAGCTGCTTTCATCAGTTGTTTGAACAGCAGGTCGAGAAAACACCAGATGCGATTGCGCTAACCGCACGCTCCGCGAACGCGCTCACATTTGAAGAGCAACATCTCACCTACAAACAATTAAATGAACGTGCGAACCAACTGGCGAATTATCTGCAAAAACAGGGGATAACAACGGAATCTCTGGTTGGCATCTGTGTAGAACGCTCTTTGGAGATGATGGTCGGACTCATCGGCATTCTCAAGGCAGGGGGAGCTTATGTGCCGTTAGACCCCTCCTATCCCCAAGAGCGCCTATCTTTCATGCTGTCTGACGCTCAGATGCCCGTGTTGTTAACTCAACAGCATTTAATCGAAAAGCTACCTCACCACACCGCTAAAGTTATTTGTTTAGATGCAGAGTGGGATTGCATTGCTCAAGAAAGTATAGCCAGTCCAGCCAGTGAAGTTAACGCTGATAACCTCGCTTATGTCATCTATACTTCCGGTTCCACGGGTAAGCCAAAAGGAACATTAATTCCCCATCGAGGACTGGTTAATTACTTAAGTTGGTGTTCGCAAGCTTACGCGGTCGAAGCTGGAAAAGGCGCTCCGGTTCACTCTTCCCTGAGCTTCGATATGACGATTACCGGGTTATTTTCACCTTTATTAGTGGGAAATCGGGTAATCTTGCTGTCGGAAGCGCAGGGTATCGAAGCTTTGAGTATTGCGCTGCGTCAGGGTGAGGACTTTAGTTTAGTCAAAATTACCCCGGCTCAGTTGGATTTGCTGCGTCATCAGTTAGCACCTGAAGAAGTGGCGGGTCGAACTAAAGCCTTTATTATTGGCGGCGAAAATCTTTTAGCTCAAAGCACTGCATTTTGGCAAAAATTTGCTCCGGATACTGTATTGGTAAATGAATATGGGCCTACAGAAACTGTTGTGGGATGCTGCATTTATCAAGTTCCTTTAGGCAAGCATCAATCAGGCTCGATTCCGATTGGTCATCCGATTGCGAATACGCAACTTTATATTTTGGATCGGAATCTGCAACCTGTCCCGATTGGCGTAATTGGTGAGCTACATATCGGCGGTGCAGGAGTGGCGCGGGGTTATCTCAATCGTCCAGAACTGACGGCAGAGAAGTTTATTCCGAATCCGTTTCGCGATGAACCAAATGCACGGATGTATAAAACCGGGGATTTGGCGCGTTACCGAGCTGATGGCACGATTGAGTATCTGGGAAGATGCGATCGCCAAATCAAGCTCAGAGGCTTTCGGATTGAACTGGAAGAAATCGAGTCGGTGTTAGCACAGCACCCCCAAATTCGAGACGTAGTGGTGCTAATTCGGGAAGATGAATCGGGACCTAAATTGGTGGCTTATGTTGTTCCTAAATCAGCAGCAGTCCCCACAGTTAGCGAATTGCGCTCTTACTTACAACAGAAACTGCCAGAGTATTCGATCCCATCTGCCTTTGTGACTTTGGAGTCTTTACCGCTAACTCCCAACGGCAAGATAGATCGTCAAGGATTGCCATCTCCGGGGGTAGACAGACCCAACTTAGACGATGCGTTTGTGGCACCTAGAACGCCCGCAGAGCAGGTATTAGCGGAAATTTGGCGCGAAGTTCTCAACCTGGATCAAGTTGGCATCTACGACAACTTCTTTGCTTTGGGTGGTGATTCGATTCGGAGTATACAAGTGCGATCGCTTGTGCAAAATCGCGGCTTAAACTTCTCGCTACAACAGCTCTTCCAATATCAGACGATTTCTGAACTCGCACCACATCTAGAAGCGAGTGAAATTGAAAAGACTGCTCCCATTGCACCTTTTAGCCTGATTTCTGAAGCAGATCGTCAAAAATTACCCAATGGAATCGAGGAAGCTTATCCCCTCACCAAATTGCAAGCAGGGATGCTATTCCATAGCGAATACAGCCCAGAAAGAGCAGTTTATCACGACATTGTAAGCTTCCAGGTGCAAGCAACTTTTGACCTCGAAGCACTGCAAACAACGATTCACCATTTAATCAGTCGTCATGCAGTGTTACGCACCAGCTTCGATTTAACTAGCTTCAAGGAACCCCTGCAACTCATTCATCACACAGTTAAAATTCCTCTGCAAGTAGAAGATTGGCGTCATCTTTGTGACACCAAACAAGCAGAAGCACTCACGAATTGGTTGGAAATTGAAAAAAGCCGAAACTTTGATTGGACTTGTCCCCCGCTTCTGAAATTTCACGTACATCGCCGCAGTGAGGCAACCTTTCAACTTACTCTCAGCTTCCACCATGCGATTCTCGACGGTTGGAGTGTCGCTTCTTTATTCTCCGAGTTGTTTCAACAGTATTCTGCCTTGCTAGAAGGCGAAGAAACGCTGGAAGTTTTGCCATCACCCGTTAGTCATTTCCGAGACTTTGTATCTTTAGAACGGGAAGCGATCGCTTCCGAGGAATGCCGCCACTTTTGGAGCGAAAAGTTAAAAGACAGCACGATTACTAAACTGCCTCGCTGGTTTCCTCCCACTGAAGAAACGCATCAAAAGAAATCCTGCGCGGAGGAAATTTTCCTCTCTTCTGAGACTTCCTCAGGTTTAAAGCAACTCGCTGAATCCGCAGGCGTTCCCCTAAAAAGTGTTCTGCTTGCAGCACATCTGCGAGTATTAAGTTTATTGAGCGGTCAATCAGCCGTTTTAACTGGGTTAGTCTCTAATGGCAGACTAGAAAAAGAAGATGGTGAAAAGGTTATCGGACTTTTCTTAAACACCCTACCCTTTTGTCAAGAATTGCCAGGAGGAACCTGGATAGACTTGGTAAAACAAACCTTTGCTTCTGAGCGGGAATTGCTTCCTTTTCGCCGTTATCCTCTACCAGAATTGCAGAAAGTCTTGAATCGGCAGTTGCTTTTTGAAACAGCTTTTAACTTTACGCATTTTCATGTTTATGAAAGTTTTTTAGGTTTGGAAAAGATTGAGATAGTAGATGCAGCATTTTTTGAGGAAACAAATTTTGCTTTAATTGCTAATTTTGTCTTGAATCCGGTAAGCGATCGCGTTCAAGTAAAGCTGGAATATCAAGCCTCATTTTCTCAAGAGGAAAGAGAGGCGATTAGGGGATATTACGCTAAGACTCTTGAAGTCATGGTAAGCCAACCTTCGGCACGTTATGAGTTATCCACTCTGCTTTCTGAGCAAGAACAACATCAGTTACTCGTAGAATGGAACGACACTCAAGTTGACTACCCGAAAGATGCGTGTCTCCATCAATTATTTGCTGCTCAGGTAGAAAAAACACCAGATAATATTGCTGTTGTTTTTGAAGGAAAACAATTAACGTATCGGGAATTAAATCAACAAGCTAACCAAGTAGCGCATCGCTTGCAAAAGCTAGGCGTAAAAACAGAAGTTTTGGTTGGTATTTGTATGGAACGCTCCCTAGAAATGGTGGTGGGACTACTTGGCATTCTGAAAGCAGGTGCAGCTTATGTTCCGCTAGATCCATTCTATCCTCCAGAACGCCTAGCTTTTATGCTAGAAGATGCTGGGGTTCCCGTGCTGTTAACTCAACAGCATTTAGTTGAAAATCTTCCCAAACACAATGCTCAAGTTTTATGTCTCGATACAGATTGGGAAATCATTGCCCAAGAGAGCTTAGAAAATCCTTCTAGCAGGGTGACGGCAGAAAATTTAGCTTACGTTATTTATACCTCTGGCTCCACAGGAACTCCCAAAGGGGGGATGAATACCCATCGCGGTATCTGCAATCGCTTATTGTGGATGCAAGATACTTATCAACTAACACAAACTGACCGAGTTTTACAGAAAACCCCCTTCAGCTTTGATGTTTCTGTATGGGAATTCTTTTGGCCTTTGATAACGGGTTCTCGTCTGGTTGTCGCTAAACCAGGAGGACATCAAGATAGCGCTTATTTAGTGGAGCTGATTGCCCAGGAAGAAATCACTACGATTCATTTTGTGCCGCCAATGCTTCAGATTTTCCTAGAAGAGTTGGAAGTGCAAAAATGTCAATGTCTCAAACGAGTGATTTGCAGTGGTGAGGCTTTATCCTACGAACTTCAACAACGGTTCTTTGCGCGGTTGGACGCCCAATTACACAATCTTTATGGTCCAACGGAAGCAGCCATTGATGTCACGTATTGGGCTTGTCAACGGGAAAGCGAACTCCCTATCGTTCCGATTGGTCGCGCGATCGCGAATACTCAACTTTATATCCTCGATAGGCACCTGCAACCTGTCCCAGTCGGTGTGGCTGGTGAACTCCACATCGGCGGCGTTGGCTTAGCGCGAGGCTATCTCAATCGTCCTGATTTGACACAACAGAAGTTTATTCCTAATCCGTTTAAAAACCTAACGATTCAGCCCGATTCCTTAGCAGGGGACTCTTTGGGGGAGAGTCGCTTATACAAAACTGGAGATTTGGCGCGTTATCTACCTGATGGCAACATTGAGTTTCTTGGCAGGATTGACAATCAGGTAAAACTGCGGGGTTTCCGCATCGAACTGGGAGAAATTGAAGCAGCGCTAATGCAGCACCCAGCTATACGAGAAACAGTAGTTTTGTTGCGGGAGGATAACCCAGGTGACAAGCGTTTAGTCGCTTACATTGTGCCGAAAGAACAAGCACCCGACATTCACGATCTACGGGACTTCTTGAAGCAGAAACTGCCGAGTTATATGGTGCCATCTGCGTTTATGTTTTTAGAGGCGTTACCTTTAACTGCAAATGGCAAAATCGAACGTCGAGCATTACCTGCACCGAAAAATCTATCTTTATCAACAGTTGCTTATATACCTCCCCGGAATCCGTTTGAAGAAAAACTAGCGCAACTTTGGGCTGAAGTTCTCGACCTTGAGCGGGTAGGCATTCACGACAACTTCTTTGAGTTAGGCGGTAACTCTTTAGTCGCAACTCAACTGATTTCTAAGGTGCGTCGCACATTTCAAGTAGAAATTCCTTTGCGAAATCTATTTGAGTTGCCAACAATTGCTGGACTTGCTGAAAGCATTTCACAAACCAAAGAGAGTAACGCTGATGCTCAGGAAGCGGCGATTCAGCCAATTTTCAGAACGGCTCGACGCGGTTCCCATAATCAATCAAAAAAGGGAGAGTAAACGATGACATTGCATTCTTCCTGGGATGCTACAACAGACATTCAAGAAGACGATATTTTCGTTCTTCCGACTTCTTTTGCACAAGCAAGATTGTGGTTTCTGGATCAATTTGAACCAGGCAGTCCTTTCTACAACATTCCTGCCGCTGTCCGCCTTACAGGGAAGCTGAACATTGCTGCTTTGGAGCAAAGTCTCAATGAAATGGTGCAACGCCATGAAGCTTTGCGGACGACGTTTGCGGTTGAAGATGGTCAGCCAGTGCAAGTTATCCGAGCCAGCTTGACTCTAAACTTGCCGATTGTAGATTTAACAGCGCTACCTGCAAGTGAGCGAGAAGCTGAGATTTATGCAAGAGCAAATGAGGAAATCCAACAACCTTTTGATTTAACTAAAGTTCTTCTGTGGCGAGTCACGCTGTTACGACTAGATGAAGCAGATCATGTGTTGCTACTGACCATGCACCATATCATCTCTGATGGTTGGTCTTTGGGGGTATTTCTGCGAGAAATGGCAGCACTTTACGAAGCCTTTTCTAATCGCAACCCCTCACCGCTTCCGGAACTTCCAATTCAGTATGCAGACTTTGCTGTTTGGCAGCGTGACTGGCTTCAGGGGAAAGTTTTGGAAACTCAGCTCAATTACTGGAAACAACAATTGAGTGGTTCTTTGCCAGTGCTGCAACTGCCAAGCGATCGCCCTCGACCTGCTATTCAGTCTTACACGGGGAAAAAGCAATTTTTTGTCCTATCCAAAACCTTGACAGCAGCGCTCAAATCTCTAAGTCAGCAAACAGGTGTGACTTTGTTTATGACAATGCTGGCGGCATTCAAGACGCTAGCACACCGCTACACAAACCAAGATGACCTGATTGTGGGGAGCGCGATCGCAAATCGCAACCGAGCAGAAGTTGAGGGACTCATCGGGTTGTTTGTCAATACCTTGGTGCTGCGAACAGATTTAAGTGGCAATCCCACTTTCAAAGAGTTACTAAATCGAGTTCGGGAAGTAACGTTAGGTGCTTATGCTCACCAGGATTTGCCCTTTGAAAAGCTAGTAGAAGAACTCCAACCAGAGCGGGATTTGAGCCAAAATCCTCTATTTCAGGTGTGGTTTGCTCTTAACAACGCTCCTATGCCAGCGATGCAGCTAGCGTCGGGACTAACCCTAACTCCCTTGGAAGTGGACAGCGGCACTGCACAGTTCGATTTGAGCCTGGATATGGTCGAACGGGGAGAAGAACTGATTGGCTCGTTTGAGTACAATACCGATTTGTTCGACGCGACCACGATTACTCGCATGGTGGGGCATTTCCAAACCTTGCTGGAAGGCATTGTTGCTGATTGCGATCGCCCCCTATCACATTTGCCATTACTGACAGAAGCCGAACAGCATCAGTTGCTAGTTGACTGGAATGACACCCAAGCGAATTACTCTCAAAATCTCTGTATTCATCAGCTATTTGAAGCGCAGGTAGAGAAGACACCAGATGCAGTTGCCGTTGTATTTGAGAACCAACAACTAACTTATGCAGAACTCAATGCAAAGGCGAATCAACTAGCGCATCACTTGCAAAAATTAGGGGTAAAACCAGAAGTTTTGGTTGGCATCTGTGTAGAACGCTCCCTAGAGATGATTGTCGGAATTTTGGGGATTCTCAAAGCGGGGGGCGCTTATGTACCGCTAGACCCTGCCTATCCTTCAGAGCGCTTGGCTTTCATGTTGTCAGATACCCAAGTGCCTGTGTTGCTGACTCAAAATCGGTTGTTAAAGAGTCTGCCTCAACACGAAACAAAAATTATGTGTCTGGATGCAGATTGGGAGGTAATTTCACAAAATAGTACCAAGAATCCACTTACCAAAATAACTGCCGAGAACCTGGCATATATTATCTATACTTCCGGTTCTACTGGCAAAGCTAAAGGAGTGATGATTCAGCATAGCAGCCTGGTTAGTATCTATCTAGCTTGGGAAGAAACTTATCAACTTCGCGCTGCATCAAGTTGTCACCTTCAGATGGCGAATTTCTCCTTTGATGTATTTACAGGAGACTTCGTTCGTGCCTTATGTTCTGGTGGAAAGTTGGTTCTGTGTCCCCGCGAATTCCTACTAGATCTGCCAAAGCTTTATGAGTTGATGCTCCAGGAAAAAGTGAATTGTGCGGAATTTGTTCCGGCTGTTTTAAGGGGTTTAGTTCAATATGTAGAGGATAACAAAAAACGTCTCGATTTTATGCGGCTGCTAATTTGCGGCTCTGATAGTTGGTATGTACGAGAGTATGAAAAAAATCGCCAATTTTGTGGAAGTCAGACGCGACTGATTAACTCTTTTGGCTTGACAGAAGCCACGATTGATAGTTCTTATTTTGAAGGGACGGCTAATTTATCTAGCGAGCAGTTAGTACCAATTGGGCGTCCCTTTACCAACACTCAGCTTTACATCTTAGACTCCCATTTACAGCCATTACCTGTCGGCATTCCTGGCGAACTTTATGTTGGGGGTGCTGGCTTGGCGCGGGGTTATCTCAACCGTCCTGAGTTGACACAAGAGAAGTTTATTTCTAAGCCTTTTAAAGTAGGAACCTCACCCCCTAGCCCGCTCTCCGCAAGCAGAGAGGGGGAACAAGAAATATGTAATCAGCCAGATTCGCGTCTCTATAAAACTGGAGATTTTGCGCGGTTTCTACCTGATGGCAATATTGAGTTTATTGGCAGAATTGACTATCAAGTAAAAATTCGCGGCTACCGGATTGAGCTAGGAGAAATTGAGGGGGTGTTAAGTCAACATCCTGCGGTGCGTGAGGCTGTGGTTTTAGCTGGCGAGAATGAACCAGGAAACCAGCGCTTGATTGCTTATATAGTGAGCAATCCTAATGATGTTAAATTAGGGCAAACGCACGGCTGCACGTCCCTACAAGATTCAGAATTAATTAAAGAATTGCGTGGTTTTTTTAAGGAAAAGCTACCGCATTATATGGTGCCATCGGCTTTTGTGGTGTTGGAGACTTTACCACTAACACCTAATGGCAAATTAGATAGGCGATCGCTTCCAGTTCCCGATCCCACCCGTTCCCAAGTCGAAGCAGCTTATACCGCACCTCAAACCATCACCGAGGAATTTCTCGCAAGAGTTTGGTCGCAGGTTCTGGGAGTTGATAAAATTGGCATTTACGATAACTTCTTTGAGTTAGGTGGAGATTCTATCCTGAGTCTTCAGATAATTTCTAAAGCGCGTGATGCAGGACTTCAGATAAGTCCAAAACAAATTTTTCAATATCAAACAATCGCAGAGTTAGCGGCGGTAGCAGGGACGACGCAGACGACGATTGAAGCCGAACAAGGTATCGTCACTGGAGCGGTACTTCTGACACCAATTCAGCAATGGTTCTTTGAACAAAATTTACTCGATGTTCACCACTGGAATCAGGCAGTTTTGCTGGAAACCCGGCAACGCCTGGATGTCAATCAGTTAAAAAAGGTGGTACAGGCATTACTGAAGCATCACGATTCCCTTCGATTACATTTTGTCAAGGATGCATCCGGTTGGCAACAGTTTTACGCTGATGTTGATGAAGTAATACCACTCATCAAACTTGATTTTTCTAACCTGCCAGAAAATCAGCAAAAGCAAGCGATTGAAGACACGGCTAATGAACTTCAAGCTAGCTTAAATTTATCTGAAGGGTCACTGATTCGAGTTGTTTTATTCCAGCTTGGCGACAATCAGCCGAACCGTTTGTTGATTGTCATCCATCACTTAGCAGTTGATGGTGTTTCCTGGCGAGTTCTACTTGAAGATTTACAGACAAGTTACGAACAAATCAGTCAAGGCAAATTCATTCAACTTCCAGCTAAAACAACTTCGTTTAAACAGTGGTCTGAACAACTACGAGAGTATGCAAATTCAGATGCATTAAAGCAAGAACTAAATCATTGGCTGACAGAATTGCAAAAACCGACTTATTGCTTACCCGTAGATGCTAATGGAATCAATACAATGGCTACGGTTCAAATCGTATCCGTTAGCTTGAGCCAAGAAGAAACTCAAGCTCTATTACAAGAAGTTTCCAAGGTTTATAACACCCAAATAAACGATGTGTTACTAACCGCTTTGGGACAAGCTTTTTCGCAATGGACAGGGATGGATTCGGTTCTCGTGGATCTAGAGGGACACGGACGAGAGACGTTCTCAGAATCAATCGATTTATCCCGCACTGTAGGCTGGTTTACTTCAGTCTTTCCTGTGCTGCTGAATGTGGGGAAAAATAGCAAACCCGGAGAAGCTTTAAAAGCAGTTAAAGAACAACTCCGCCGGATTCCCAATCGTGGCTTTGGCTATGGTGCATTGCGCTACCTCAGCAGTGAAGAAGTCGCCTTGGCACTAAAAGCATTGCCTCAAGCGGAGGTAACTTTCAACTATCTTGGTCAATTCGACCAAACTTTACCGTCATCCTCGCTATTTAAAATCGCCTCTGAATCTACTGGAAACCTTTACAGCCCAAGAGGAAGCCGAGCCTATCTATTAGAAATTAATGGATTAGTTGCAGTCGGTCAACTGCGCCTGGAATGGAGTTTTAGCGAATCGGTACATCGCCGGGAAACGGTGCAGCGACTAGCTGAGGGATATATAGAGGCGCTGCGATCGCTTATTGCCCACTGTCAATCTCCAGAAGCAGGCGGCTACACTCCTTCAGACTTTATCGCCGCCAAAGCCAGTACCAGCGACTTTGACAAGTTGCTAGCCCAAATCAGTCAATCTACCAAAGGCAGCCGCCATGAAAGTTGAAAATCTAGAAGACATTTACGAACTTTCACCGATGCAGCAGGGGTTGCTGTTTCATACGCTGTATGCCCCAAAATCGGCAATGTATTTCGAGCAGTATAGCTGGACGGTGCAAGGAGATTTTAATGCCCTCGCGTTCAAGCAAGCTTGGCAACAGGTAATCGACAGACATCCGATTTTGCGGACTGCCTTCTTTTGGCAAGATTTGGAAAAGCCTTATCAAGTGGTGTACCGCCAAGCTGAACTGATTTGGGAGGAACAAGATTGGCGGCATTCGCAGGAGTTGCAAGCAGAACGCTTAGAAATGTTTTTGCAGGCAGATCGCGATCGCGATTTCGACCTTTCCCAAGCCCCCTTGATGCGTCTCGCCTTGATTCGGTTAGCAAATGATACCTATCAAGTGGTTTGGAGCCATCACCACATCCTTTTAGATGGTTGGTCGGGTCCCCTGGTATTTCAGGAAGTTTACGCCTTTTATCAAGCCTTCTGCCAAGGGCAAGAATTACACCTGGAACGCCCCCGTCCCTTCCGGGAATACATTACCTGGCTACAGCAGCAAGATTTGTCGAAAGCGGAAGCATTTTGGAGAAAGACACTGCAAGGCTTTACCGCACCGACTCCTCTAGGACTAGACCGGATGCACAATCAGGCGAGTCTAGAAAACAAGGACAACGAGCAGCAAATCAAGCTATCGCAGGCTGTCAGCGCTGCTCTGGAAGCCTTAGCACGGCAGCATCGCTTAACGATTAACACCTTAGTGCAAGGAGCTTGGGCGATTCTGCTGAGTCGCTACAGTGGCGAACAGGATGTAATTTTTGGGGCGATTTCTTCTGGGCGTCCAACCGATTTAGTGGGGGTGGAATCGATTGTCGGGATGTTTGTCAACACCTTGCCGATGCGGGTAGATGTCAATCCCGAAGCCGAACTTTTGCCTTGGTTAAATCGTTTTCAGGCTCAACAAGCAGAAATGCGTCAGTACGAGTATAGCCCTCTCGTCAAAATTCAGGGATGGAGTGAACTTCCTGCTAACGTACCTTTGTTTGAGAGCACTGTCACCTTAGAAAACTATCCCGTCGAGCCTGAGCAATGGGAAGAGAATCGGAACCTGAAGATAGACAATTTGCGGATTTTTGAGAAGACAAACTATCCCCTAACCATCATGGCAGGAACGGGAGCGGAATTGTCGATCAGGATTCTATGCGATCGCTCCCGTTTTGATACCGCCACAATTAGCCGGATGTTGGGACATTTCCAAACATTGTTGGAAAGTATTGCCGCTAATCCTAATCAGCGTCTTGGCGACTTACCAATTTTGACCGCCGCAGAACGGTATCAGTTGTTGGTGGAGTTTAATCAAACTCAATATTATTCGACAGACCTAACCCCCCAACCCCCTTCCCTGCGAGGGAAGGGGGTGCATGACGCCCCTCTTCTGCAAGGAGAGGGGCAGGGGGAGAGGTTAACCCAAGAGTATTGCTACCCGACTAAATCCCAGATGGGGCAGTGCATTCATCAGTTGTTTGAAAAACAGGTAGAACAAACACCGGATGCGATTGCGGTAATTTTTGATAACCAACAGCTAACTTATACCGAACTCAATAGTCGAGCGAATCAATTAGCGCATCACCTGCAAAAACTCGGAGTGAAACCCGAAGTTCTCGTTGGCATTTGCATGGAACGCTCTTTGGAAATGGTGATTGGACTTTTGGGTATTCTCAAAGCGGGTGGTGCTTATGTGCCGCTAGATCCCAAGTATCCCCAAGAACGCTTAGCGTTCATGTTAGAGGATACGCAAGCATCCGTCTTGTTGACGCAACAGCAACTCATTGAGAGTCTTCCAAACCATAATGCTAAGGTTGTCTGCCTGGATACCGATTGGCAACTGGTTGCACAACAAAACTCGGAAAATCAGGCTCAAGAAACGACAACCGCAGATAACCTCGCCTACATCATTTATACTTCTGGTTCTACTGGCAAACCGAAAGGGGTTGCGATCGCGCATCACAACACTGTGGCGCTGATTGATTGGGCGAAAACAGTGTTTACACCAGCGGATATGGCAGGCGTTTTAGCTTCTACTTCTATCTGCTTCGATTTGTCAATTTTTGAACTCTTTGTTCCCTTAAGCTGTGGTGGTACGGTTATTCTGGCTGAAAACGCCTTGTATTTGCCGATTTTACCAGCGGCGGAGCGAGTGACGTTAATTAATACCGTGCCCAGTGCGATCGCGTCCTTACTCCGAGATAACGCTATCCCCGCAACAGTCCGCACCGTGAATCTTGCTGGCGAACCCCTGCCAAATAACCTGGTGCAGCAACTCTATCAGCTAAACCACATCCAGCAGGTATTTAATCTCTACGGGCCTTCGGAAGATACTACCTATTCAACATACGCCTTAATCGAACGCGGTAGCCAAGGCACTCCGCCTATTGGTCGCCCGATTGCCAATACACAAGTCTATGTATTGGATAACTCTCTACAACCTGTCCCCATCGGCGTTGCTGGCGAACTCTATCTTGGCGGTGCAGGACTGGCGCGAGGTTATCTCAATCGTCCAGAACTGACAGCCGAAAAGTTTATTGCCAACCCATTTAATCAAAACCTAACTCCCCAACCCCCTTCCCTACGAGGGAAGGGGGAGCCTGACGCCCCTGCCCTACTAGGGGATGGATTGGGGGAGAGGTTGCGCCTCTACAAAACAGGAGATTTAGTTCGTTATCTTCCTGACGGCAACCTAGAGTTTTTAGGTCGAATTGACCATCAAGTGAAAATTCGCGGCTTCCGCATCGAATTAGGGGAAATTGAGGCTGTATTGGCTAAACATCCAGCCATTGAGCAAACCGTTGTCTTAGCTCAAGAGGACGACCTGAATACTCACCGCCTCGTTGCTTATTTGACAACCAAACAACTTCCTCAAGATTTAGATAAATTGCCAGAAATACAATGGCATTCTGAGCATGTATCGGAATGGAAAACAGTCTTTGAAAAGACTTACCACCAAAATTCCAATATTCAGGAAGATACCTTAAATATTAGTGGTTGGAATAGTAGCTATACAGGCTTACCAATTCCAGCCGAAGAAATGCGGATGTGGGTTGACAGCACTGTTGAGCAAATTCTCGCCTTAAAACCCTCTCGCATTCTTGAAATTGGTTGTGGTTCTGGTCTACTTTTGTTCCCCATTGCGCCTCATTGTTCCCATTACTTGGGCACCGACTTCTCTCAATCTGCACTTGACTATATTCAGCAGCAATTAACAACGCAAAACCTGCCCCAAGTAACGCTAGATAGACGACTGGCAGATAACTTTGAGGGAATAGAAGCGGGTGCCTTCGACGTGGTGATTATTAACTCCGTGATTCAGTATTTCCCCAGCACTGACTATCTGTTGCGCGTCTTGGAAGGCGCTGTAAATGCTGTGAAACCAGGTGGTTCTATCTTCATTGGGGATGTGCGTAGTTTGCCGCTATTAGAAGCTTTCCATACTTCTGTACAACTGCATCAAGCTCCCTCTAACCTTTCTATAACTGAATTACGGCAGCGCATCCAAAAACGCTTACAACAAGAGCAGGAACTAATTATCGATCCGGAATTTTTCAGGGCACTGAAGCATGAATTTTCCAAAATTAGTCACGTCCAAATTCAACCCAAACCAGGTAAATACCAGAATGAATTGACCAAGTTTCGCTACGATGTGATTCTTCGAGTCGGTGCTGAAGTCGATTGTTTGCAAGATTTCCCTTGGCTAAATTGGCAGAAGCAAAATCCGACTCTTGGTATTCGTCAGTTACTGGAAGAAACCAACCCAGAGATTTTGGGAATCACGGGAATTCCTAATGCGCGTCTGCTATCTGAGATGAAAACTTTAGAATTGCTAGCTGAAAATGATGGAGGAGAAACTGTTGCCGATTTGCGAAAATCACTGCAAGAAAGCAATACGGAAGATGGGATTGAATCTGAAGAGATTCTAGCTCTAGGTCAAGACTTATCTTACTGCATTCACCTTAATTATTCTGGCAATCATTACGATGCAGTATTTGTGCATAAAACCTTGGCATCTCCAGAGAAATTACCAGCATTCTTGGAAACAAGTGTCAAAGTAAAACCTTGGAGAAACTATGCGAATAATCCGCTGCAAGGAAAAGTAACTCGTGAATTGGTTCCTCAATTGCGCGATTATTTGCAGGAAAAGCTGCCGGAATATATGGTGCCTTCTAACTTTATCCTGCTGGAAGAATTTCCTCTAACTCCGAATGGTAAAATCGATAGGCGATCGCTCATTACTCTCAGCCAAGTCCGCCCAGAATTGGAAAAAACCTTTGTTGCACCACGTACACCAATTGAGCAAACAGTTGCCAATATTTATGCCCAAATTCTAAATCTACAGCAGGTAGGTGCCTCTGATAACTTCTTTGAATTAGGTGGTCACTCGCTACTCGCTACGCAAGTAACTTCCCGGCTGCGGGAAACTTTCCAAGTCGAATTACCGCTACGGACTTTATTTGAGTCACCAACTGTTGCGGAATTAGCTGAAGTAATTTCCTCAACTCAGCAAGCAAAACAAAGTTTAGATTCTAGTTCCATTCCGCGTGTTTCCCGGAATCAGCCACTACCGCTATCTTTTGCTCAACAAAGACTGTGGTTTCTTGATAACCTAGAACCCGGTTCGCCTGACTATAATATTCCTGCACCAGTTCGCCTGGTAGGGCAATTAGACATTGCGGCGCTAGAGCAAAGCTTTAACGAAATTGTGCGGCGACACGAAATATTACGCACCCGTTTTGTGATGGAAGGGCAACCGATTCAAGAAATTGCTCCTGCTATGAAAGTGACATTTCCTATTATCGACTTGCAAGCTTTTCCAGAGGCGGATCGAGAAGTAAAAATTCAACAACTAATTGCCCAAGAAGCATTACAACCCTTCGATTTAACTCAAGCACCGCTGTTTCGGATTCAACTGCTGCAACTCGGTGAGGAAGAACATATTTTAGTTTTAGTTCTGCACCATATCATCTTCGATTTGTGGTCAATTGGGGTGCTGCTGCAAGAAGTGACTGAACTCTACAAAGCGTTTACAACTGGGGAAATTTCTGTGCTGCCTGAATTACCGATTCAATACGCCGATTTTGCGGTTTGGCAGCGGCAATATCTCCAGGGAGAGGTACTGGAAAAACATTTAAGTTATTGGAAACAACAGTTAGGCGGAAACTTACCAGTTTTAGAATTACCGAGCGATCGCTCTAGATCCGCCGTTCAGTCAAATCGAGGTGCCATCCATTATTTGGCTTTCCCCAAAGATTTGAGCGATGCAATTCAAGCTTTCAGTCAGCGGGAAGGAGCTACCTTATTTATGACGCTTTCGGCGGCGTTTAAAACCTTGCTCTATGCCTACACGGGACAGCAAGATATCCTCATCGGCTCCCCGATTGCCAATCGCGATCGCGTTGAACTAGAGCTACTAATTGGATTCTTTGTCAACACTTTAGTTCTTCGCACTGATTTATCTGGAAATCCCAGTTTTCGAGAATTATTAGCACGAGTGCGCGAAGTCACTTTAGGCGCTTATGCTCACCAAGATTTGCCATTTGAGAAGTTAGTAGAAGCGCTACAACCTAACCGCAAAAAAAGTGAATTTCCCTTGTTTAAGGTATGGTTTGCGCTGGAAAATGCCCCAATTCCAGATGTGAAACTGCCGAAATTAACGCTTAGTTCAGTTGAATTTTACAGCGGTATCGCACGATACGACTTAAGGCTGGGGTTAACGGAGACAGCCGCAGGTTTAAGAGGCTCATTAGAGTACAAAACCGAGTTATTTGATGCCGCAAACATTGCTCGAATCGTCGGAAATTTAGAAGCTATTCTGCGGCAAGCCGTGGCACAACCAGAGATTCGATTAGAACAACTTGCAAGTGCGATCGCGCAAGCCGAACAACAACAGCAAATCGCCCAAGAAAAAGAACTCGCACAAACTAGCTTGCAAAAGTTAAAGCGAGTCAAACGCAAAGCTATGCATGGATAGAAACGCCCAGACATCAATTTCAGGGCTAATAGCAGAAGTCCGTTTTAACGGACTAATACATTCAAGATTTAGTCGGTTTCAACCGACTTTGGCTATGAGCCAGGATTTTAAATTCCTGGCGGTATTACGAAAGCACACTTTTGTAAGAAATCTAATGAAACCCCCAGAATCGCCCAAACTCAGCCTTAAAAAAGTAGGAACTGCCCAAAGAAAATCAATTACTGTCTCTGAAGGTGAATTGATTAAAGTAGCACCTCTACAACCTAACCAACCTTTACCGCTCGTTATTGAACCAATGGTAGACGGATTGGACTTAATTACTTGGGCGCAAAACAATCGTTCATTCATTGAAAATCAACTTTCCAAGTACGGAGGAATACTCTTCCGCAACTTCAAAATTCAGGGGATTGAAGTATTTGAGCAGTTCGTCAAAGCCACTTCTGATGGTAAACTTTTACCGTATCAAGATGGTTCGTCGCCGCGGACTCTGGTGAAGGACAATGTTTATACTTCCACCGACTATCCAGCCGACCAAACTATCTTTCTTCACAGCGAACTTTCCTACGCTAATACCTGGCCTTTAAAAGTTTACTTTCACTGCGTAAAGCCTGCGGAACAAGGTGGAGAAACGCCAATAGCGGATATTCGGAAAGTCTGCGATCGCATTCCTGTCCAAATACGCGATCGCTTTCTCCAAAAACAAGTAATGTACGTTCGCAACTTTGGCGGTGGACTCGGACTTCCCTGGCAAAAAGCGTTTCAAACTTCAGATAAAACCGTTGTCGAAGCATACTGTCATGAGAACGGTATTGAGATGGAGTGGAAAGAAGGCGACAAGCTGCGAACTCGCCAAATTCGTCCGGCGGTAGTTAACCACCCGAAAACTGGCGAAACAGTTTGGTTTAATCATGCAGCTTTCTTTCACGTATCAACTCTAGAACCAAAAGTTCGTCAAGCATTGTTAGCGTTTTCGGAAATTGAGCTTCCCTACAACACTTATTACGGAGATAGTTCCCCGATTGAACCGGAAGCTTTGGAGGAAATTCGCTCTGCTTATCGCCAAGAAACGGTGATGTTTCCTTGGCAAGCAGGAGATATTCTGATGCTTGACAATATGTTAACGGCTCATGGAAGAACACCCTTCATTGGTTCGCGCAAAGTTGTTGTAGGTATGGCTGAACCTTTTAGCAGTAAACATATTTAATCCAGAATAAATGAGTTTTAAAAATGGATAATAAAGTTCTAGAAATGCAAAACGGAATCATTCAAGGCTTCCAAATCTCTCCTCAACAAAAGCGCCTGTGGGGTTTGCAGCAGCTTGATTCACTTCAAGCTTATCAAGTGAAGTGCTTTCTTTCAATTGAAGGCGTTCTTAATGTAGAGATTTTGAAGGCCTCCCTACAAAAAATTGTTAATCGATATGAAATTCTTCGTACCCATTTTCGCTGTCTACCGGGAATGACGATTCCCCTACAAGTTATTTCAGATAGCAGCACTATTAACTGGCAATCTATTGATTTGAGTTCTAGCAATATCCAAGAGCAAAAAAATCGACTGGAAGCGCTCTTTAACAAAATAAGTAATGAACACTGCAATTTTGAGCGAGATTCGCTATTACATCTATCCTTCATTACTCTGTCAGAGCAGAAGCATATTTTGCTGATTAATTTACCGGCTCTTTGTGCCGATGCTGCAACTTTACAGCATTTAGCAGAAGAAATTAGTTGTACATACGCTGCTTGTTGTCTCGGTACGGAACTCGACGATGAGATAATGCAGTATGCCGATATCTCTGAATGGCAGAATGAATTACTAGAAAGAGAAAATACGGAAGTCGGACGAAACTATTGGCAAAAGCAAGATTTTTCTGCACTGTTAAATATCGCCCTACCGCTGGAAAAATTAGTTTCAGAACCAGCAAATTTTCAACCGCGATTTATTACAAAGACAATCAATCCCGACCGAGTAGCCGAAATAACAGCATTCGTGAGTAAGAATGGAACTGTGTCGTCATTCCTTCTGACTTGCTGGACAATTTTGCTTTGGCGGCTCACCAAATCTGGCTGTTTGGTAATTGGGACAGCTTTCGATGGTCGAAAATACGAGGAATTGGAATCAGTGCTGGGATTGTTTGCCAAATATTTACCGATTCAAAGCCATTTAGAACCAAAGCTTTCATTTGTTGACTTACTGCAAAAAGTTCATCAGGCGCAGCAAGAATTTTACCAATGGCAAGAATACTTTAGCTGGGATTTGAATGCCTCGGCTGATTCATCCTTTTTTCCAGTTTGTTTTGAATTTAATCAGTCACTTGCTAAGTGTTCTGCTGCTGGTGTTACCTTTTCAATTGAACGGCTTTCCACCTGTATTGACCGCTTCAAAATCAAACTGGCTGGCGTTGAGCGGGATGACTCTTTGAGTATCGAGTTCCACTACGACGCGAACTTATTCGCTGAAACGGATATTCAGCGTTTAGCCGGACATTTTCTTACTTTGGTTGATAGTATCCTCGAAACTCCAGATGTTGCGATTAGCGAGTTGGAAATTCTCAGCAAGGTAGAACGCCAGCAACTTTTGATTGAGTTCAACAATACAAAGATTGATTTTCCTCAACTTCAGGGAATACATCAACGATTTGAGCAACAAGTTGAAAAAACGCCGGAAGCGATCGCGCTTGTCTATGAAGACGAACATCTCACTTATCAGCAGTTAAATCAACGCGCTAACCAACTCGCTCATTCCTTGCGAAAGCTGGGTGTCGTACCAGAAGTTTTAGTCGGTCTTTATCTAGAACGCTCCCTAGAGATGGTTGTGGGACTGTTGGGAGTGCTGAAAGCTGGGGGAGCTTATGTCCCCCTTGAACCCACCTTGCCATCGGATCGTCTAGCGTTCATCCTGCAAGATACGCAGGCAAAGGTGTTGTTAACGCAACAACAGTTAGTCAAAAATCTTCCCGACTCGATAGCTAGCATTTTCTGCTTAGATTCCGAGTCTGAAATGCAACAAGAGAGCGATTGCGCTACCGCGCAGCCTTCGGATCGCAACTTAGAATCAGTTGCCACAGTCGAAAATCTTGCCTATATAATTTACACCTCCGGCTCTACCGGAACACCCAAAGGCGTTGCGGTAGAACATCGACAAATTCTCAACTATCTCAATGGCATTTGTGAAAGATTGAATCTTCCCGATGGTGCCAGTTTTGCAATGGTTTCTACCTTTGCTGCCGACTTGGGAAATACAGTCTTATTCCCCTCTTTGTGTACGGGAGGATGTCTGCACATCATCTCCCAAGATCGCGCCGCCGATGCTGAAGCACTATCGCAATATTTTCAACAGCATCCAGTTGATTTCCTCAAAATTGTTCCTTCTCATTTATCGGCTTTACTATCATCTTCTCAACCAGAATTTATTTTGCCTCGTCAGCGATTAATTTTGGGTGGAGAAGCATCTAATTGGGGTTTGATTGAAAAAATCCAGAACTTAGCTCCATCATGCAGCATTCTCAATCACTACGGACCAACAGAAACAACGGTCGGCGTACTTACCTATCAGGTAGAAAGTGGGAATATAGCTCATGTTTCAAAGATAGTTCCGCTGGGTCGTCCCCTAGCAAATACCCAGATTTATATACTGGATAATCATCTCCAGCCTGTACCGATTGGTGTATCTGGTGAAATTTATATTGGCGGAGAGAGTTTAGCGCGAGGTTATTTAAATCAGCCGGAACTAACCACCAAAAAATTTATTTCCAACCCCTTTATAGAGAAGGATGAGACTGGGTTAAACGATATTCCGCCTAAATCAAAAATCAAAAATCAAAAATCAAAAATCTACAAAACCGGAGACTTGGCGCGTTTTCTACCGGATGGAAACATTGAGTTTCTAGGACGAATTGACTATCAGGTAAAAATCCGGGGCTTCCGCATCGAACTAGGGGAAATTGAGGCGGTGCTAAAGCAGCATCCCGCCGTAGAACAGGCTGTGGTTGTAGTTCGCGAGGATGTGCCTGGGGACAAGCGTCTAGTTGCTTATTCGGTTTTGAGTCAGCATCAAGCGAGTAGAGAAGAATCCACTCAATCAAATCTAATGGGTGACTTACGTTCTTTTGTAAAAGCGAAGTTGCCGGAATACATGATGCCTTCAGCTTTTGTGATTTTAAAGACTCTGCCTTTAACGGCTAACGGGAAAGTGGATCGAAAAAAACTGCCAGCACCTGAGCAAATTCGCCCAGAGTTAGCAGGAACGTTTGTTGCTCCCCGCACCAATGTTGAGGAGGTAATAGCTGGAATTTGGGCTGAAGCAATTGGGATTGAACAAGTGGGTATTTACGACAATTTTTTCGAGCTAGGAGGACATTCGCTGCTAGCAACTCAGGTAATCTCCCGATTACGTGACGCCTTTAATGTGGAGTTTCCCTTGCGGCAGTTTTTCGACTCTCCCACTGTCGCGGATTTAGCAGTCGCGATCGCTCAAAAACTAGCTGAACAAACCGATGAGGAAATGATGGCTCAGATGTTAGCAGAGCTTGATGAAATATCGGAGGAAGAAGTCCGAGAATTTTTGGCTAAGGAAGGAGTAGGCAAATGAGTAATTTAAGCGAAGCGAAGCGCGACGACTTCGTCGTTCGCATCGCCGGACTTTCCCCAGAAAAACGCGATTTGCTGCTAAAACGGCTTAATCAGAAAAAAGAGCCGATTGCACCAACCCAAATACCACGCCAAAACCGGGAATCTAACTCGTTTCCCTTGTCATTTGCCCAACAGCGGTTGTGGTTTTTTGACCAATTAGAGCCGGGAAATACCAGCTATAACATCCCTGTGGCTGTGCGGTTTAAGGGAACGTTGGATGCGATCGCTCTCGAACACAGCCTCAACGCAATTATCGAGCGTCACGAAGCCTTGCGAACTGTCTTCACGACAGTTGATGGACACCCCGTTCAAGTCATTACCCCACAGTTGAAATTAACGCTTCCATTCGTCGATTTGCGGGAACTTCCCAACACCGAACGAGAGCAAGCAGTACGGCAATTAGCCACCGCAGAAGCGCAAAAACCCTTTGACCTCACACAGGCACCTTTGCTGCGAGTTAGCCTGCTGCATCTGAGCGAATTCGAGTATGTGGTGTTATTTACGATGCACCACATTGTTTCAGATGGGTGGTCAATGGGGATATTTATTCAAGAGTTAGTCACCTTTTATAAAGCTTTCTCTAGTAGCAAATTTTCACCCCTTCCTGAATTAAGTATTCAATATGCAGACTTTGCAGTTTGGCAGCGACAGTGGCTACAAGGAGAAGTTTTAGAAACCCAGATTGCTTATTGGAAAAAGCAATTAGGAGGCAATCTTCCCGTACTAGATTTGCCGACAAACAGACCGCGACCTGCGGTGCAAACCTTCCAAGGTGCAGAGGAAAAATTTGTTTTGTCCAAGGCGCTGACTGAGGCACTGACTAAACTAGGTCAGCAGCAAGGAGCGACTTTATTCATTGTTTTGCTGGCGGTGTTCAAAACGTTGCTTTATCGTTATACCGGACAGGAGGATATTTTAGTTGGTTCGCCAATTGCCAACCGCAACCGTGCCGAACTAGAAGGAATTATTGGCTTTTTTGCGAATACTTTAGTTCTGCGGACTGATTTATCGAATAATCCTACTTTTAAGGAGTTGTTAGGACGGGTGCGCGAGGTGGCGTTGGGAGCATACAGCCACCAGGATTTGCCCTTCGAGAAACTGGTAGAAGTGTTGCAGCCGGATCGGGATTTGAGCCGTAATCCGCTGTTTCAAGTGTTATTTGCTCTCCGTAATGTGCCGACACAAAATTTAGAATTGCCGGGAATTTCTCTCAGTCTTGAAGAGATGGAGAGTCAAACGGCAAGATTTGATTTGGTACTCAACTTATCTCAGGAAGCAGGAGGTCTTACAGGAGTATTTGAATACAACAAAGAATTGTTTAATGCCAGCACCGTACAGCGGATGGCAGGACATTTTCAAACGTTGTTAGAAAGTATTGTTGCCAATAGCGATCGCTCTATCTCCACTTTGCCATTTTTAACGCAACCCGAACGGCATCAGTTGTTAGTGGAGTGGAACAATACTCACACGAACGACTCGACGGATCGCTGTCTGCACCAGTTGTTTGAAGAACAAGTGGAACGAACACCAGACGCGATCGCCATTATTTTTGAAAACCAGCAACTCACCTATGCCGAACTCAATGCCAAGGCAAATCAACTAGCGCATCATCTACAAAAACTCGGCGTGAAGCCAGAAGTTTTAGTGGGAATTTGTGTAGAACGTTCCCTAGAAATGGTCGTGGGATTGCTGGGCATTCTCAAAGCAGGTGGAGCCTACCTACCCCTAGATCCAGCCTATCCCCCAGAGCGTCTTGCTTTCATGTTAGAAGATGCTCAAGTTTCGGTGTTATTAACCCAAAAGCGGCTGTTAAATACCCTACCCTCGCATAATGCCGAGATTGTATGCTTGGACGATTGGGAAAGCCTACAAATCGGCAGTCCAAATTCAGTTAAAAATTCCTCCAACTTAGCTTACGTTATCTACACTTCCGGCTCAACCGGACGACCCAAAGGCGTACAAATTTCCCACGCCTGTGTAGTCAACTTTCTAATTTCCATGCGCCAGCCACTAGGAATAACCCAGCCAGATATTTTATTGGCTGTCACCTCCTTATCTTTTGATATTGCGGCGCTGGAAATATTCCTCCCCATAACTGTAGGCTCTCGCGTTGTTGTAGCCACCCGTGAAATCGCCTCTGACGGCGCACAGTTGTTAACAACATTGACCGATTCTGGGGCGACCATCATGCAAGCAACGCCTGCTACTTGGCGACTGCTTTTGGCAGGGGGATGGCAGGGTAGTAAGGGCTTGAAAATCCTCTGTGGTGGCGAAGCCTTACCGCGACAACTCGCCGCTCAATTGCTCGTACGAGGTGATCGCTTGTGGAACTTGTACGGCCCTACCGAAACCACGATTTGGTCTACTATTCATCCAGTTGAAAATAGCGACGCTTGCGTTTCCATCGGGCGTCCCATTGCCAACACGCAAGTTTACATACTCGATACCCATCTACAGCCGGTCCCAGTGGGTGTTACGGGTGAACTGTATATCAGCGGGAAAGGTTTATCCAGAGGCTACCTAAATCGACCTGAACTGACAGCCGAGAAGTTCATTCCCAATCCATTTTTAGAGAAGTCAGAAACGTCGGAATTATTGTACAAAACTGGAGATTTAGCCAGATATCTGCCGAATGGTGAATTGGAATATCTGGGACGCATCGACCACCAAGTTAAAGTGCGTGGCTTCCGGATTGAGTTGGGCGAAATTGAAGCGGTACTGAACCAACATCCAGGCGTGCAGCAAGCCGTAGTGATTGCCAGAGAGGATAATTCTAACGACAAGTATTTGGTTGCTTATGTCGTACCGAAGCAAGAAGCTGCAACGACACCCGTACAACTGCGTTCCTTCCTTAAGGAGAAGCTACCTAATTACATGGTGCCTTCTAGCTTTGTACTGCTAGAGGCAATTCCTCTAACACCCAACGGAAAAATTGACCGTCGCGCATTGCCAGAACCCGACACCGCTAGACCAGAGTTAGAAAGCGCCTATATCGCCCCCCGCACCGCCATTGAGGAAGTTGTTGCAGGGATTTGGACTCAAGTTCTCGGTTTAGAGCAAGTCGGGATGCGCGATCGCTTCTTTGACTTAGGCGGACACTCGCTGCTGGCAACTCAGGTAATTTCTCGCCTCCGGGAAGCCTTTCAAGTTGAAATTCCCCTGCGTTTCCTGTTTGAGTCGCCTACAGTCGCTGGTTTGGCAGAACGGATCGAAACAGCTTGTCGCGCCCAAGAAAATCTTCAAATTCCGCCTCTGGTGCCAGTTGGGCGGGAGGAAAAACTGCCCCTTTCCTTTGCTCAACAGCGATTGTGGTTCCTCGACCAATTAAATCCAGGCAATTCTGCCTATAACATTTCGGCAGCAGTGCGTCTGGTCGGTGCGCTCAATATCGTAGCGCTAGAGCAAAGCTTTCAGGCGATTATCCAGCGTCACGAACCTTTAAGGACAATCTTTGCGACACAAGCAGGACAACCCATTCAGGTAATTATCCCCTCTGCGACTTTCAAACTGCCAGTAATAGACCTGCGATTGCCACCATCCGAACGAGACGCTGAGGTGCTGCGACTTGCTACGGAGGAAGCGCAACGACCTTTTGACCTCACTCAATTGCCGTTGCTGCGCGTCACTTTATTACAACTGGATGAAGCAGAGAATGCGGTACTGCTAACCATGCACCACATCATTGCTGATGGCTGGTCGATGGGGGTACTGATTCGGGAAGTAGCGACCCTCTACGAAGCCTTTTGTGCCGGGAAACCCTCGCCACTGCCCGAATTGCCCATACAGTACGCAGACTATGCAGTTTGGCAACGACAATGGCTGCAAGGGGAAGTTTTGGAAGCCAAACTTGATTACTGGAAGCAGCAGTTAGGTCACAATCCGCCCCAGATGAAACTACCCACCAAACAACCGGCTGCTTCTACTTTTCAAGCTGGCATTCAATCCTTTGAGCTATCTCCAAAGCTGTCTGGGGCACTAAATGTACTCAGCCGCCAAGAAGGTGTAACTCTCTTCATGACGCTGCTGGCAGCCTTTCAGACACTGCTGCACCGCTACACCAGTCAGGATGACATCATTGTTGGCACCGATGTCGCCAATCGCACTCAAGTTGAAACTGAATCGCTGATTGGTTTCTTTGTCAACATTTTGGTCTTACGCACCGATATGCGTGGCAACCCCAGTTTCCGCGAGTTGCTCAAGCGAGTGCGCGACATTACTTTAAAAGCTTATGTCCATCAAGACTTGCCTTTTGAGAAGTTGGTCGAGGAACTGCGTCCTGAAAGGAATTTGAGCCGCACTCCTCTGTTTCAAGTGTTGTTCGTGATGCAAAATACGCCCGTATCTACTTTAGAAGTTTTGGGTTTAACTTTAACCCCAATTGAGGTAGAGGGCGGGACAGCGAAATTTGATTTAGTGCTGTTCGTGTCGGAAACAAAGAATGGCATTGTTGGCAGTTGGAAGTACAACGCCGATTTATTTGATGCGGATGCGATCGCGCGCCTATCTGCTCATTTTGAAACCCTCCTGAATAGCATCGTGGCACAGCCGGATACGCGCCTCAATCGTTTAGAAATACTTACTGAAGCTGAAAAGAAACAACAAGCAATGCAAGAAATCAAACGCGAAAAGAGTAACTTCAGCAAGTTCAAAAACATTAAGCCTAAAGCAGTTACTTTGCCCAAAGGCGAATTAGTCAAAACCGAATATTTACAAGCCGGGGAAGCATTCCCCTTAGTTCTCAAACCTGCCGTAAACGAGGTTGATATCGTTGACTGGGCAAAAAACAACCAAGAATTCATCCAAACCAAGTTATTACAACATGGAGGAATTCTGTTTCGAGGCTTTAACGAACCTTTAGTGTTCGTTTTTGAGCAATTTGCCCAAGCTATTTGTCCCCAGTTATTTGGGGAATATGGAGATTTACCCCGTGAAGGAGTTAGCGGGCAAGTTTACGGTTCGACTCCTTATCCTGCGGATAAAGCTATCTTGTTTCATAACGAGAGTTCGCATTTACACCGTTGGCCTTTAAAAATTTGGTTTTTCTGTGTCAAAGCGGCACAGCAAGGCGGAGAAACCCCCATTATTGACTGTCGCAAAGTTTACCAGCTACTCGAACCTCAACTTCAAGAAAGATTTGCCGAAAAGCAAATTATGTACGTCCGTAACTATACAAACGGATTAGATGTTAGCTGGCAAGAGTTTTTTAGAACGACCGATAAAAGTGTGGTAGAGGATTATTGCCGGAAAGCTGCAATCGAATTTGAGTGGAGAGAAGACAATGGGTTGAGAACTCGCCAGATTCGTCCGGCGATATCTAAGCATCCAAAAACGGGAGAGACGGTATTTTTTAATCAACTTTTCTTGCACCATGTCTCCTGCTTAGATACAGCAGTCCGCGCCTCTTTATTATCTGTATTTGGAGAAGAAAACCTGCCCCGGAATGTCTATTACGGAGATGGCACGACCATTGAAGATTCAGTAATAGCAGAAATTCAAGAAATTTATCGACAGGCATCTGTTAGTTTCCCTTGGCAGGAGGGAGACATATTAATGCTAGATAATATGTTAGCTGCACACAGCCGTAACCCATTTATAGGTTCGCGGAAGATTGTAGTAGCAATGGGGGAAATGACAACTGACCAAGAAATTAAAAGAGAGGCTTTTTAACGCAAAAAAACCGCAAAGAAAAGTTAGCAACTTTTGCGTTTTTATCTTAACGCCTAAGTAGGATCTAGCAAAAAACTCAAATATTTTTTGCGGTTTTATAACTAAATATTGTTTGGTAACAAGTCTAACTTCTTTTACAAATTAAGCAAGCAGCATACGTAGTGAGAACATTAAAAAATGCAAACTATAAATGGATTTCGGTTGTCTCTTCAGCAAAAATATCTTTGGTTATTGCAACAAGATAGCGCTACTTATTGCGCCCAATGCGCCATTTTGATAAAAGGCAATCTTAAGACAAGAGCCTTAAAAGAAGCTGTGCAGCAAATCATCAATCGTCATGAAATTCTCCGGACAATTTTCCATCGAGAACCAGGGATAAAAATTCCGATCCAAGTAGTTAGCGATCGCATCAACATCACCACTTGGCATTCCAGCAATTTAACTAATTGCAATCCCCAGGAACAAGAAGCAAAAATCGAGGCAGTTCTTCAAGAAGAAAGACGTTCAATTTCTACTTCCGAACCTACTGGTTCGCTACTGCGTGCATCTTTAATTACTCTGTCGGATGACAAACATATTTTAATTGTCACTTTGCCTTCTCTTTGCGCCGACAGTTGGACATTGAAGAATCTGGTACAAGAAATTAGCCAAGGATATGCTGCCAGTCTTCGAGGTGAGGAAATAGCCGAGGAAGAAGTTGTGCAATACGTGCAATTTTCTGAGTGGCAGAATCAACTGCTTGAGGATGAGGATGATTTAACGGGTAAAGAATACTGGAACCAGCAAGATTTCTCTAACTTGGCTAATTTGAAGCTGCCTTTAGAGAAGAAACTGCTTGGCTTACCTGCTAACTTTGAACTCAATTCTATTGAGTGTCAGATTGAGCCGGATTTAGTTGCCAAGATTACAGCGATCGCGCAAAAATACAATATTTCAATTTCAGCCGTTTTACTCGCTTGCTGGAAAACTGTACTTTGGCGACTAACTAGACAACCAGATATTATCGTTAGCACTGCTTTTAATGGTCGAAAATATGAAGAATTGGAGCCAGCACTAGGACTGTTTGCCAAATTCTTACCGCTTCGCACTCATCTAGAAGACAGCTTGAGATTTAGTGAAATCGTACAGCAAGTTCAGCAGTCTGTAAACGATGCCAATAACTGGCAAGAGTATTTCTGCCAGGAAAATATTAGCACTGCAACCTTATCCGGCTTTCCCTTCGGTTTCGAGTTTGAAGAACAGCTAAACACGTATTCTACTGGCGATTTATCATTTTCGATTTACCAGCAGTACGTCTGCTGCGATCGCTTCAAAGCCAAACTCTCTTGCGTGCGTCGGGATGAGTCGCTGAGTGCCAAGTTTGACTATGATGCTGGCATCATCGGTATAGAGGCGATTCAAGCCTTGGCAGAACAATTTCATAGCTTAGTGGAAAGTGCTGCTAACAGCCCAGAAACCGCAATTGGTCAGTTAAATATACTGAGCGATCGCTCTCGACACGAATTATTAGTTGAATTCAACAACACTCAAACTGATTACCACCAATCCAAGTGCATCCACCAACTGTTTGAAGAACAAGTAGAACGCACGCCAGAGAACATTGCCGTTGTATTTGAAAATCAACAATTAACCTACCGAGAACTCAACGATCGTGCCAACAAAATAGCGCATCACCTGCAAAACTTGGGAGTTAAACCAGAGGTCGTCGTTGGTATTTGCGTTGAACGTTCTCTAGAAATGGTGATGGGAATGCTAGGCATTTTCAAGGCAGGCGGTGCATATCTACCGCTAGATCCGGCAATGCCAAAAGAACGCCTCGCCTTGATGTTGCAAGATGCTCAAGTGCCAGTGTTGTTAACTCAAAAACAGTTTTTAGAAATTCCCCAACACAGCGCCAAGGTCGTATGTCTGGATACAGATTGGGAAACCATAGAAGTTGAAAGTCAAAATTCCATCCAAAAGCCCTCAAACCTCGCTTATGTAATTTACACCTCCGGTTCTACTGGCACACCCAAAGGAGTTGCGATTGAGCATCAACAACTGCTGAATTATCTCAACGGGATTATTAACAGACTAGATTTGCCAGCAGGTGCCAGTTATGCCATTATTTCCACCTTCGCTGCCGATTTAGGTCATACCGTTGTTTTCCCAGCGTTGTGTACGGGTGGGTGTCTCCATATAATCTCCCAAGAACGCGCAACTGACCCAGAAGCACTGACAAATTACTTTCAAAAACATCCCATTGATTGCCTCAAAATTGTTCCTTCTCACCTATCGGCTTTACTGACAGCTTCTAACCCCGCGCACATCTTACCTAGAAAGCGATTAATCCTTGGTGGTGAAGCTTTAACTTGGAATTTGATTGAGACAATTCAAAAACTAGCTTCCAACTGCCAAATCTTCAACCATTACGGGCCAACAGAAGCAACAGTAGGCGTACTTACCTATCAGGTAGCAGAGCGGGTAGCAGATGGGAAAGCGGATCGTATTTCTGAAACAGTTCCTCTAGGTCGTCCAATCCCGAACACGCAGATTTATATCTTGGATGCTCATCTTCAGCCAGTTCCAATTGGCGTACCGGGTGAGTTATACATCGGTGGTGCTGGTTTGGCGCGAGGTTATTTAAATCAGCGGGAACTGACAGCCAAAAAATTTATTATCGACTCCTTCATAGAGAGAGATGAGTTCTCTATTTTGAGGAATGAGTTACAAGACGTCCCACCTAACTCAAAACTCAAAACTCAAAACTCAAAACTTTACAAAACCGGAGACTTGGCTCGTTATTTACCCGACGGAAACATCGAGTTTCTCGGACGAATTGACGACCAGGTGAAGATTCGGGGTTTCCGGGTTGAGTTAGGGGAAATTGAGGCGGTATTGTCTCAATTTCCTCGGGTACGTCAGAGTATTGTTTTGCTGCGAGAGGATGAACTGGGACAACGTTTAGTAGCTTATATCGTTTCAAATTCAGCACTCATTAACGATCTGCGTTCCTTCCTCAAAGAGAAGCTACCCGAATACATGGTGCCTTCTGCTTTCGTAGTTTTGAAAGCTTTACCGCTTACCCCAAATGGCAAAATAGACCGTTCGGCACTGCCAGCACCGGAGACAATAAAACCCGAAACAGATACATTTGTAGCTCCTCGCAACAGCGTTGAGGAGCTACTGGCTGGAATTTGGGTTCCACTTCTCAAACTGGAAAAGGTCGGGATTTATGACAATTTCTTCGACCTAGGGGGACACTCTTTACTCATCCCTCAGTTACTTGCCAAGGTGCGAGAAACTTTCCAGATAGAACTGACCTTGCGCGATTTTTTTGATGCTCCTACCATCGCCGATTTAGGGAAAAACATCGAAATGAAACAGGGAGTCATTCCTTTTGTTTCTCCCGCCTCGAATTTAAATCTAGACGCTGAAGCTGTCCTAGATCCGACAATTCGCCCTGACTCTATACCTGTTGAGTTAGTCACTGAACCAAGTTGCATCTTTTTAACTGGAGCAACTGGGTTTTTAGGAGCTTTTTTACTCTCCGAACTTTTGCAACAAACACAAGCAGATATCTATTGTCTGGTACGTGCTACTAATGCAGAGTCTGGGAAAGAACGGCTACAAAATAGCCTGGAATCCTACTCACTTTGGGATGAAAATTTCAGCTCCAGAATTATCCCGGTTATGGGAGAGCTGTCTAAACCGCTTTTAGGGCTTTCGGATGAACAATTTCGAGACATGGCTAGTCAAATCGATGTCATCTATCACAATGGTGCCTTAGTTAATTTTACTTACCCATACTCTGCCCTTAAAGCCGCCAATGTACTGGGAACTCAGGAAGTTTTGAGATTGGCAAGTTTAATTAAACTTAAGCCAGTGCATTTTATTTCTAGCACTAATGCTGTTTCTCCGGCGGGCGGTTCTGGAGTCAGGGTCATTCGAGAACAGGATTCTATCAATCCTGAGGAAGTGATAGATACTGGTTACGCTCAGAGTAAATGGGTTGCCGAAAAGTTAGCAACGATTGCACGCGATCGCGGAATTCCGGTCTGTATTTACAGACCCGGACGGATATCCTGGCATAGCCAAACCGGGCTTTGCAACAAAAGCGATAATACCTTCAGATGGGTAAAAGGTTGCATCCAACTCGGTAGCGTTCCCAAGCGTGATGCAATGGTGAATTTAGTTCCGATAGATTATGCGAGTAGAGCGATCGCTTATCTATCCAGGCAAAAAGAATCCTTAAACAAGGATTTCCACATCGTCAATCCCTATCCCGCCCATTGGAACCAGGTTATTAATTGGGTTCGCTCGTTTGGCTATCCCCTTCGGGAAATTTCATACGATCAGTGGCACGGCGAACTACTAGAGGCTGCTCAAAAATCTTCAGGAAATGCCTTGTCTCCGCTAGTGGATTTTATGAATCAACCAACATCACAAGAACCAGCCTCCACTCCGGCAATTTTACAGTTTGACTGTCAGAATACCCTAGACGGGCTTGCCGGTTCTTCTATTGTTTGTCCGCCCTTAGAGGCTGAGTTGTTTGCGCCCTACTTTTCCTACCTAATTGATAACGGTTTGCTGGATGCTCCCCCAGTGGGTGAATTCGCTGCAACAACCCTTAACAATCATGTATTGTCCTAAGCCAAATCCTCTCTCCAGCCTGCGCCTGTTCTGCTTTCCCTATGCTGGTGGTGGGGCGCTCAATTTTCGCACCTGGTCTCAGGGTCTACCTGTGGGTGTCGAAGTTTGTGCTGTCGAACTTCCCGGACGAGGAAAGCGGATTTTGGAAGCGCCATTTACTCAGGCTTTACCTCTGGTGCAGGCGATCGCGCACGCCCTTTTGCCATACTTAGACAAGCCATTTGCCTTCTTCGGTCACAGCATGGGGGCACTCGTCAGCTTCGAGGTGGCTCGTCTACTCCGCAGAAAGTATGGGATCAGTCCAGTCCATCTGTTTGTATCCGGTCGCAGCGCCCCTCAACTCCCGGCAAAAGAGCCGCCCATCCATGCTCTGCCAGAACCCGCTTTTATCGAGGAACTGCGCCGTCTTAACGGGACTCCCGAAGCAGTACTAGAGAATGTGGAACTGATGGAACTGCTTCTCCCCATCCTCCGGGCAGATTTTGCCGTTCTTGAAACTTATGTTTATGCTGCCGAACCGCCGCTTCAGTGTCCTATCACTGCTTTTGGTGGTTTGCAGGATGTCAAAGTCAGCGTTGAGCGTCTTGAGGCTTGGCAACAGCAGACAAGTGCTAAATTCTCGCTACAAATGCTTCCCGGCGACCATTTCTTTGTGCAATCAGCTCAACTCCTGCTGCTTCAATTCCTTTCTAGAGAACTGAACTCAATCAGCATGGTTGGAAAGTAACACTCACGACTTCGCTTTTGATGAGGAGCGATCGCTTCTGGAAGCACAAAGCCCCTAGCACTGATGCTAGGGGCTTTATTTTCATGAATGCGCCTCAGAATACCTTGCGCTCATCCAAATGAGCAACGATATCCTGACGCGATCGCCATACTGGACGCAACTGTTTTCGAGCAAATAGCGGTAACTGATCGCTAATATGAGGCGATCCGGGTTGAGTTGCATTCCCGTAGCCGATCAGTGCCATTGCCTTGACTGGGTTAGAAAACTCGACCGCAGCGATGTAAGAATCGCCCCCAACCGCTTGAAAGCGACCATCTTTCGTCGGGGCAAAATCGAGAACGCGGAAGATGCCAAGGTCTCCAGAACCACCATTGGCAGGCAGATCCACACCCTCAGAACGCAGCCGGAAAACTTCCCCCCAGGGGACATCTAGGGCTTTATAAGCCGCCTCCACTTTTGCTGCTGCGGTAGCAAGCACTTTCACTGCGCTTTGAGGATCGGCTAAGCCGCTGGGTGTGGTGCGCGGGGAATTCTCGTTCCAGGGTGTACTAAATGCATCATCGAATTCCATCTCTTCCGCCCAAAGGTAAAAGAGTACGGCACCCCGACTATCTGCATCAGCATTTCGATCCCAAGATTGCAGGACATCAGCGGCTTGACGCGCTAATTTATCTCCATACTGCCGTGCGGCGGAAATTAGGTCATTTAGGAAACGATCTGCCACTTCCATGCGTGTCGAGTGCTTGTACTGAATCATTTCCTCGAAAGAAATTTGTTTATCCTCATCCAGCATTCTCGCGGAGCGTTGCGCTCGAAAGTGCATGAAATGCGGTGCCATGTAAGGCGGGAAATCTGCTGGATTTAGCGCTACTGGGAAAGTCGTTGTCCAGGGTGGATCGTTGGTATTTTGTAACCAGCCGCTGGGTGGGTCAATTACACGGGGTAAATCGCGGTAAGGATGAGTTTTCGTCCACAAGGTTTTAGAGGTGTCGCCAGGGATAATGCCTTCCCAGTAGTCAAAATCTCCAGATGTGCGAATTGGCACCTGACCGTTAAATAGGTGCATGATATGCCCCTCGCGGTCTGCATACATCACGGTAAACATCGGAATCTGCAACCGCTTTAGGGCAGCCTCAAATTCAGGCAGTTTAGTGGCACGTGCCATCGAGTACCACTGCTCCAACGCACCGGGCTGCTCAAGCCCCACAACCCGCAACGCGACGGCTTTTCCCTCCTTGCCTGCGACAACAGGGCCGTGAAGAGAACGTTGTACAACCAGTGATTCTGAGCGTATGCCGTTATCTTGCTTTACCTTCAAGATTTTCTTTTCTGTCTCAAAGGCTTGAACCTTCCCGTCAAAGAGGTAGCCGCCATCTTTTAGTTGCAGTTCGTAAGCGTCCCACCCGTCATGGGTATTGACGGTGTGAGTCCAGCCAAGGTTATTGTTGAATGCGATCGCGAGTACGGGAAGTCCAACGAGTGTCGCCCCATAAGCATCAATTCCTGGTGCCGTAATCTGGGCTTCGTACCAAACGAATAAATCTGACCAAGGCAGGTGCGGGTTTGCCAGTAGCATCGCGTTCCCGCTTGCAGAATGCTTAGGCGCGATCGCCCACGCATTAGAACCCATTGATTTGTTATCGGCAAGGCTTTGAACAATTTGCGGATTTACAATAAATGTGAAATTCATCACCCGCTGTTCGTGAGCCAGGATATCCACTGGCTGGACTGGCAGCACCGCCTTCACTTCATCATCAATCAGGTCGGGATGTTCCTTTGCATAGGCATTGATTCCTGCGGCAAAGGCATCTATATAACTGCGAAAAGCCGGACTTTGCGCTTTATACCACTCGCTGGCACGTTCGGGAATTCCCATCGTTTGTACCCATTGATCTGATTCTAGGTACTCCTCTCCCCAGTATTCGGCACTTCGTCCCCGTGCCTGACCGTAGAGGCGCAACAGCAGGTTGCCATGACTTTGCATCTGCGCCCAACCAAAGGCGCGAAATGCGCTTCCTGCATCCTTGCCGTAGATATGCGGGATGCCGTAGGTGTCCCAGAGAATTTCAGTCGAGGAAGCCGGTAAGCTTAGACTTTGGCTGCCTAAAAATAGAGTAAAGATGAAACCTAATATTAATGGGAAAATTCGCAAAGATTTTCCTCTAAAACCTCCGATTGCGTAGCGTCTACTACTTTTTTGCAACTTATCAAGAGAACGCAAACGCTCTTTAATAAAACCCCACCCTGATAGAAAATTTAACATTATGTCTTTGACAAATTGATAATTGAAAAACCAAAAAATACGGCTTCAAATTTTATTTTTGTATTAACAAGTGTGATTAGAAGGGGGGCAGAAGTTGCTTCGCTTCTATTCAAACAAGTCCGCCTGCGCGGACTCAATTCAGCCTGGGTCAGCAGGCTTTGTTTGTGTAGCCCCATTCCAGCTTGTTGGCGATTTGCTGCGGGCGATTTGCAAATACTTGATGAAAAATTTTATCATTATTTTCCTAACGAATAGTTGAAAATTATTCTCGTTAACTGCAAAAGTTTAATGTGTTGTGGCGCTGTTGCACGCGGAAGTGAAAGCGCGATAGCTTCGCTTGCGCCAAGGGCGATCGCGACTTGTTTCTACGCCCTCAGTTTCCAGTAAAGCGATCGCCCTTTAAGGCAGCCTCTTGGCTTATCTTCAGCTTCCGCCCCAGCGGAATACACATCGGTGTTCCGGCTACGGGATCTTCCACGATGCGACAACCCAGCCCAAATACTTCGCGCACCATTTCTTCGGTCATCACCTGCATCGGGGTTCCGTGGGCATAAACGCAACCTTCTTTTACCGCTACTAGGTAATCTGCATAGCGACAAGCTTGGTTTAAATCGTGCAACACCATTACCAGCGTTCGTCCTTGGGTCTGGTTCAACTCCAAAAGCAAATCCAACACCTCAATTTGGTGCGCCAAGTCTAAGAAAGTTGTGGGTTCATCTAAGAGTAAAATCTCTGTATCCTGAGCTAGCGCCATTGCAATCCAAGCGCGTTGTCGCTGTCCACCCGAAAGAGTATCTAGCGATCGCTCTGCCAATTCGGTCATCCCAGTCGTCGCAAAGGCTAACGCGACCAACCGCTCATCTTCTTTTGACCACTGCTGCAACCAGTTCTGATAAGGATAACGCCCCAGCGCTACTAAATCTCGCACAGTTAACCCTTCGGGTGCCACTGGCTCTTGGGGAAGAATCCCCAGTTGCTTAGCGACCTCTTTCGTAGATAACTTGAATAAATCAGCCGCATCCAGATAAACCGTCCCGTTCTGTGGCTTGAGCAATCTCGCCAAACCCCGCAGCAGTGTAGACTTACCGCAACCGTTGGCACCCACTAAAGCGGTTATTTTCCCTTCGGGAATCGCCAAATCAAGGTTTTTGATAATTGGCACACCTTCATAAGCCAAGGTGAGCCTGCGGGTGGAGAGTCGGTTCATCTTTGGGTTCATTGTTTGCGGTTTTGCACCAACAGATAGATAAAGTAAGGAGCGCCAATCACGGCTGTAATTACACCACAGGGAAGTTCAGTCGGAGCAAATAGCGATCGCCCTAGCAAATCCGCAACCACTACAATCATTGCCCCAATCGTTGCCGAGACAGGAATTAACCCCTCATGAGTTGAACCCACCAATTGACGGGCGATGTGCGGTGCCATTAACCCAACAAAGCTAATCGTACCAGCGGTAGCAACCGCCGCCCCTGTCAACGCGGTAGCGATCGCAAGTAACCAGCCGCGTTCCCATTCCAGCGAACTACCCAGCCCTTTGGCAACATCATCTCCCAAATTTAAAGCATTCAGCTGTCGGGCTTTCCCCAAAGCCAATGGCACCAACACCACTAACCAAGGTGCAACAGACCATACCTCCTCCCAACTGCGACCGTAGACACTCCCCGCCAACCACACCAACGCCTGACTCACACTATTAATCTCACCGAATGTCACCATCAAGCTAGTCAAAGCGCCGATGACTGCGGCAATCCCGACCCCAATCAAAATCAGGCGAACCGGAGAACTCCCTTTATCCCATGCCAAAAAGTAAATCAGAAAAGCGACAGTTAATGCTCCCCCAAAGGCAGACACCGGCAAGATTGCAATCGGGACACTGGGAAACAAAACAATCAGACTAACCGCCGCCAGACTTGCACCCGCGTTAATCCCGATGATGCCTGGGTCTGCTAGGGGATTGCGGGTAATGCCTTGCAAGATCGTACCGGAAACCGCCAATGCCACTCCGACAAGAGCCGCGACTAAGGTTCTAGGCAGTCGCAGTGTATTGATAATGAAGGGATAGTCAGGGTTTCCGGTTTCCAGTCCGAGTAAGGTTTTGATGACGGAGATGATGGGAATCGGATATTCCCCGTAAGAAACACTGACAACCATCGCCGCCAGGGTAACGAAGACCAGAATACTCAGGATACTAGGAATACGCCGATCGATACGGAAGGATACCGGAAGCGCCTTAGAACGAACGACCAACCAGTTGTTCATTTTTTCACCTTGAAGCGGGCAAGATAAACGAACAAGGGCGCACCCACGAAAGCAGTCATGACTCCGACTGGAAGTTCTTGGGGTTTAATCAGCAATCTGGCTCCGATATCCGCTGTTAACAGTAAAATGGCTCCAAAAACCGCAGAATACGGCATAATCCAGCGGTAATCGACGCCAACCAACAAGCGGACAACGTGGGGGACAACTAAACCAATAAATCCAATCGGGCCAGCGGCGGCAACGGCACTGCCTGCCAGTAATATGACACTGAAAGCAGCGGCAACTTTTACCCATGCGGTTCGTTGACCTAAGCCTTTGGCAATATCTTCACCGAGATTCAAGGTGGTGATTTGTTTACCTAAAGCGAAGGCTAATATCAGTCCGAGGGTGATATAGGGCAGCACTTGCCAGACAATCGTGAAATCCCGCCCCGCAATCGATCCAGCCATCCAAAAGCGGATTTCATCAAGGGTGCGTTGGCTGAAAATCAGGATGGCGGTTGTTACTGAAGACAGGAAGGTGCTAATCGCTGCACCGGCGATGGTGAGGTTGAGTGGGGTGAGTCCACCGCGACCCAAGGAACCGAGGAAATAGACAGCGATCGCAGCGGCACCGGCACCCAGAAAGGCATACCAAGCATAAAAACTCGGATCGGTTGTTCCGAAAGCAAATACGGCGATGACCACTGCCATTGCGGCACCGGCGTTGATTCCCAGGATTCCGGGGTCAGCTAAGGGGTTGCGGGTGATGCCTTGCATAATCGCACCCGCGATCGCCATTGCGGCACCAACCAGGATGGCGATGAGCGATCGCGGTATCCTGATCGTCCGAATAATCAAGTGATCCGCAGACCCATCAAACGCTGTCAACGCTGCATAAATGGTGGTTGCAGAAATGTCGGCTGCACCATAGCCAATACTGACTACCAGGCAAATAAGGAGAATCAGGAGGCTCAGAATTAAGCCGACAAGCAAAGAGGGTCGTGGCTGTATAAATCCTAAGATTTCCCCGATTAACCGATTTTTTACTATTTTCTGGATTGGTGCCAAATCTATCGATGCCTTTTGCCTTGTGTTTATTGCTATAGCAACCCTAAATATGCTGTCGTAACGTCAAGCGCCTCGGAACGATGAGAAACCGCCGCTTTGGTGCGCTCAACCAGGAAACTAGAAATTACTTTAGACTTATTGCGATTATTTATCAACAGTTTTGCAAAAATTATCCTTAAATTGCCAGTAATATAAGGACTCCAGATTTCAACAACGGCAAACCCCGCAGTTGCCTGGTGAGTTAAAGTTGCAGTCTGGCATAACATTGAGACATCACCGAATCGCAATATCCCACTTGCCTAGAACTGAGGCGAGTTGAGAAAAAAAGATAGCTGACCGATGCTGAAGATACCATGCGATCGCTCATGAAAAAACTCATCAACAACTCCGATAATGTAGTGCGTGAAAGCCTGGCAGGAATGGCAGCAGCGCATCCCGATTTAATTAAAGTCCACTTTGACCCCCACTTTATCTATCGCGTCGAGGCACCCATTCCTGGCAAAGTCGCCCTCATCTCCGGGGGGGGTAGCGGACACGAACCGATGCATGGCGGTTTTGTCGGTTTGGGGATGCTGGATGCTGCTTGTCCGGGTGAAGTCTTCACTTCTCCCACTCCTGACCAGATGCTGGAAGCTGCCAAAATGGTTACAGGGGATGCGGGTGTCCTCAATATCGTCAAGAATTACAGCGGCGATGTGATGAACTTCGAGATGGCAGCAGAACTGGCGCACTCAGAGGGCATTCCCGTACGCAATATCTTGATCGATGATGATATCGCCGTCAAAGATAGCCTTTATACTCAAGGGCGTCGGGGTGTCGGCGCGACGGTACTTGCTGAAAAAATCTGCGGTGCTGCTGCCCAACAAGGTTACGATCTCAAGCAGGTTGCCAACCTCTGTCGCCAAGTTAACCTCAACGGGCATAGCATGGGAATGGCGCTGACTTCTTGCACCGTCCCTGCCAAAGGTAGCCCGACTTTTAGTTTGGGGGATGATGAAATAGAATCCGGCATCGGCATTCACGGAGAACCGGGACGACAGCGAATGTCCTTGAAGTCAGCCGATGAAATTACCGAGATGCTAGCGGTTTCTATCATCGAAGACAGAGATTACACCCGCACCGTGCGCGAGTGGGATGCAGATAAGGGAGAATGGGTGGAACAGGAACTCACTGACCCTGCGTTTGAAAGTGGCGATCGCGTTCTTGCCTTTGTTAACAGTATGGGCGGCACTCCCCTTTCTGAGTTGTACATTGTCTATCGAAAACTAGCAGAAATCTGCGAAAAGAAAAAACTTCAAATTGTTCGTAATTTAATTGGCCCTTACATCACCTCTTTGGATATGCAAGGATGTTCCATCACTCTACTGAAGTTAGATGATGAGATGATTCAACTTTGGGATGCACCCGTGAAGACACCAGCTTTAAGGTGGGGAATATAAAAGAGTTTAGAGTTGTAGAGACGCAACAAATCGCGTCTGAGTTTAGAGTTTTGAATATGGTTAGTAAAGAACAAATCCTGCAATGGTTGCAAGCCGTAGCAGTAGTTGTAGAACAAAATAAGGATTATCTAACCGAACTAGACGCGGCAATTGGAGATGCTGACCACGGCATCAATATGAACCGGGGTTTTCAAAAAGTGGCGACTCAGCTACCCAGTGTGGCAGATAAGGATATTGGCAACATCCTCAAAGCTGTCAGCATGACGCTCATTTCCAGTGTCGGGGGTGCAAGCGGGCCGTTGTATGGCACGATGTTCCTACGGGCTAGTACGGCAGTCGCAGGCAAGTCGGAACTGACCGATGAGGAGATGGTGACGCTTTTTCAAGCGTTTGTAGAGGGCATTGTGCAACGGGGTAAGGCGAATTTGGGTGATAAGACCATGCTGGATTCTCTATCACCTGCTGCGGATACTTTTCAGCAAGCTGTCGTGGCTGGTGCAAGCACCCCAGAAGCCTTACAACAAGCCGTAGCTGCTGCTGAGGAGGGGATGAAACAGACGATTCCCTTAGTGGCGAAGAAAGGAAGGGCGAGTTATTTAGGCGATCGCAGCGCCGGTCATCAAGATCCGGGTGCCACCTCTACTTATCTGATTCTCAAGACGCTGTGGGAAACTGTCAATAGCCAGTCGTGATTTGTTAATCGTCATTTGTCATTCATTATTAATCGCCGCCAGTTTCTTAAAACCGTTGCGCTTTCCGCGATCGCAACTGAGTTCCCGCAGATTGCGATCGCAAATCCATTTTTAAAAACCGACTCAAAACCACCCCGCCTCAAAGTTGGCGATACGGTGGGATTAATTAATCCCGCCAGTCCCATTGACGCGAAAGACATTGCACAGGTACAGCAAACCCTGGCAAGTTTGGGGTTAAAGGTTAAGTTAGGGAAGCATCTTCTCGACCGTTATGGTTATTTGGCAGGAAGCGATCGCGATCGCGCATCTGATGTAAACGCTATGTTTGCCGATGCTTCTGTAAAAGCGATTGTTGCTGTGCGTGGTGGTTGGGGTTGCAATCGGATTTTGCCACTGTTAAATTATCCCCTCATCCAAGCTTCTCCCAAAATTCTCATTGGTTACAGCGATATTACTTCGCTGCTGTTAGCAATTTATGCCAAAAGTGGCGTTGTCACTTTTCATGGCCCCGTGGGCACATCTACTTGGAATCCGTTTACAGTAGATTATGTTAAACGCATTCTATTTAATGGGGAAGCTGTCACAATGCAAAATCCCCCGAATGCTAGCTTTAAAGTAGAAATAATTACGCCTGGAAAGGCTAGGGGAAAATTAGCCGGAGGCAACTTATCAGTGCTGGCGGCAATGGTGGGGTCATCTTATCTCCCAGATTGGAAACAAAGTATCTTATTTGTAGAAGAAATTGGGGAGGAAGCTTACCGGATAGACCGGATGCTGACTCAGCTAAAACTCGCCGGTATTCTAGAGCAAATTTCTGGTTTTATTTTTGGGCAATGTACCAGGGTAAGCGCATCTAAATTCGGGTGTAAATATGATACTAGAGAGATGCAATCTACCTCGAAGGGTGAGGCGGTTTCATGACAAAAAACTTAGACTCAACTACACCAGGTGA
>NZ_JAMPKG010000010.1:0-180349 GCF_039962015.1 Trichocoleus sp. AS-A1
TACAGAAGCATTCAATTCAGTCACCATTAAAGACATGATTGGCTGGTTCACTCATTGCTGTTACTACGTTGCTCCTGATACCTCAGAGTGTATTCCTCTCATGTGAGAACCGCTATATATTCCAAGAATGGCTGAAATTTTAAAAATTCTTAATGTCTCCGCTTCAAGGATTTTGAGGATTTTGACCCGATAAGGCAGCGCTCAAGAAGCTTCAACCAGACAAACTGATTAAAAATTTTAAAAATGTATCAAATGCGCCAGTTTTTTTTTACAGAAGGGTGAATAATTTACTCATATAAATCTTACTAATTACTCAGTATTCTAGGAGAACCTCACCCCTTCTCTTGCGCCCCTCTGTATCTGAAGGAAAGTGACTGGTTGAAGGTTCCAAATGATGCCTATTTAAACGGGTTTGCTTTCAGATTAATCCCTTCATAAGTTTTGCCCGTTAAAGCTTACAGCTATTTTGAATAATACCGGGAGAGAAAACAAAACTCTGGAAAATAGAGGTTACAAGCAGGTGTGGCTTGAAATTTAATCTTCAGCAACCTACTAAGATCCTATTTGGCAAGTAACCATAAAGATAGACTTTTAAAATTAAAAATATTTCAAAAGAAAGGTTTCATTAGCAATAAGCAGCTTCTGTAACAAAGTCTACCGTTTCGATTTTTAAAAGCGCCTAACTTAGCATAAAAAGCAGTATTTAACAGCGAGAGCAATAGCTGTACGGTTACACGTGCAATTGCGCCAGATACAGGTACGCAAGGAGGAACCGTGACTAACGTAACCACGCCTACAGAAGCAATAAAGGCAACCAAGCCTACAGAAAAACTAAATAAGATTGAAAAAGCCAAAGCTGCAAAACATCCCTTATTGCTGAAGCAAGAACTGGAGCATTTTGCACAAATTGGCTGGGAGGCGATGGACGAGTTTGAGCGGAACCAAGGGCTAAAGTGGTTGGGTTTTTTCCATCGCACGGTGACACCCGGCAAGTTTATGATGCGAATGCGGATACCCAACGGCATTTTGACCAGCACTCAGATGCGAGTACTGGCTGAAATCGTGCAACGCTACTGCACGGGTTCGGGATTTCAAAACCAGGGAAACGCCGACATTACCACCCGACAAAATTTCCAATTGCGGGGGATTCGGATTGAGGATATCCCAGAGATATTCAACCGTTTGTTAAAAGCGGGTCTGACTTGCATTCAATCGGGAATGGACAACGTTCGGAACATCACGGGTTCGCCAGTTGCAGGCATTGATGCGGCTGAATTGATTGATACACGGGGCATTGTCCGCAGCCTTCAGGACATGATTACCAATAACGGTGAGGGCAATCCCGAACTCAGCAACCTACCCCGAAAATTTAACATTGCCGTTGCCGGGGGTCGGGATAACTCCGTTCATGCCGAAATCAACGACCTTGCCTTTATCCCCGCATACAAAAACCACACCATTGGATTTAACGTCATCGTCGGCGGCTACTTTGCGCCGAATCAGTATGTAGAAGCCATTCCTCTCGATGTTTGGATTCCTCCTGAAGAAGCTGTGCCTTTGAGTAAGGCAATGCTGGAGGTTTTCCGGGATAATGGTCCCCGCGAGAATCGGCTAAAGTCCCGGATTATGTACCTGATTGAGGGCTGGGGCGTTGAAAAGTTTCGGGCGGAAGTGGAAAAACAACTAGGGCATTCGCTGGAATCGGCGGCTGAAAAAGATGAAATTGACTGGGACAAGCGCGACCATATTGGCGTTTATCCCCAAAAGCAACCCGGACTGAACTACGTCGGTTTGCACGTCCCTGTCGGTCGCTTGTATGCCCATGAAATGTTTGAACTTGCGCGAATGGCGGAAGTTTATGGCAGCGGGGAGATTCGTTTGACTGTCGAACAAAATTTGATTATCCCGAATATCCCGGACACGCGCTTAAGTCCCTTCTTAGAAGAACCACTGCTTCAAGAACGGTTGTCTATCGATCCAGCCATCTTGAATCGGGGGCTAGTTTCTTGCACAGGTAGCGAGTTTTGCGGCTTTGCGCTGATTGAAACGAAAAACCGGGCGCTTGCCTTGATTCAGGAACTGGAGGAAGAGTTAATTCAACCGCATCCGGTTCGCATTCACTGGACAGGTTGCCCAAATTCCTGCGGTCAACCGCAAGTTGCAGATATTGGCTTCATCGGTACGAAGACGCGCAAAGATGGTCAAACCGTAGAAGCGGTCGATATTTGGATGGGTGGCAAGGTCGGGAAAGATGCACACCTAGGCAAAGAAATCATGAAAAAGGTTCCTTGCGAGGATCTCAAGTCAGTGGTGAAAGACTTGCTGATCGAACACTTTGGGGCAATTCCCAAGCAGCCACAAGAAAAGCTAGAAGCAGAGATTGCCGTTAGTCGTTAGTCATGCGTCATTAGTCACTTGCTAATTACGAATGACCCATGACCCCTGACTAATGACCCATGATCCATGACCCATGACCCATGACGAATGCCATGAGTGACTCAACAAAAACCCTCTGCCCTTACTGTGGCGTTGGCTGTGGCTTAGAAGTTTCGCCGCCAGCATCTGCAAATCGGGAGACAAATCGAGATAGCCAAGGAAATCCGATCTGGAAAGTGCGGGGCGATCGCTCTCATCCCTCCAGTCAAGGTATGGTATGTGTCAAAGGAGCGACGGTTTCGGAATCGATTGATAAAAACCGTCTCCTCCACCCGATGATGCGCGACTCTCTGGATGCACCCTTCCGTCGCGCTTCCTGGGAGGAAGCCTTAAATGCAATCGTCAGTCGCATTGGTTCCGTCCTGAACTCCACTGGCCCAGATGCCCTCTGTCTCTATGGTTCCGGTCAGTTCCTCACGGAAGACTACTACCTTGCCCAAAAGCTTTTTAAAGGAATCTTGGGCACGAATAACTTCGATACCAACTCGCGCCTGTGTATGTCTTCCGCCACGGCAGGGTATTTTTACAGCCTGGGTTCGGATGGTCCGCCTTGTTGCTACGAAGATTTAGAACTAACCGACTGTGCTTTTATCATCGGTAGCAACACAGCTGAGTGTCACCCGATTATCTTCAATCGGCTGCGGAAACACCATAAACAGAACCATCACGTCAAAATGATTGTGGTCGATCCGCGTCGCACCACCACCGCCGAAGCAGCTGATTTGCATCTAGCCATTCGACCCGGTACGGATATCGATTTACTCAATGGCATCGCTCATTTGCTTCTACGATGGGGCAAGATGAATGTTGAATTCATTGAGGATTGCACCGCAGGCTTTTCCACCTACGCTGAGGTGATTCAACACTATCCACCGGAAGCGGTAGCCGAACGCTGCGGCATTTCCGTAGATGAGTTGATAACCGTTGCCAAAATGTGGGCTGATTCTAACCGAGTCCTCTCTATGTGGACGATGGGTTTGAACCAATCTTCCGAAGGGACTGCGAAAGTCTCCAGCTTGATCAACTTGCATCTGATGACGGGTCAAATTGGCAAACCCGGAAGCGGCCCTTTTTCCCTGACGGGTCAACCTAATGCGATGGGGGGACGGGAAGTCGGGGGTCTGGCTCATTTGTTGCCTGGATATCGTTTAGTGAAGAATGACCAGCAGCGAACTGAAGTTGAGCAGTTTTGGAAGCTTCCCACCGGGAAAATTTCGCCGGTTCCTGGTCGCAGTGCTTGGGAAATTATCACCGGACTAGAAACGGGAGAGGTAGAGTTTCTCTGGATTGCGGCGACTAACCCGGCGGTAAGTATGCCGGATCTGGAACGAACGAAAGCAGCGCTGAAGCGATCGCCTTTTACGGTCTATCAAGACGCCTACTATCCCACCGAAACCGCTGCTTTTGCTCACGTTCTACTCCCGGCGGCGCAGTGGGGTGAAAAAACTGGAACGATGACCAATTCGGAAAGAGTCGTCACCTTATGTCCAGCTTTCCGCAAACCCCCAGGGGAGGCGCGGGCAGATTGGGAAATCTTTGCAGAAGTGGGTCGTCGCTTAGGATATGCCGAACAGTTTGCTTATACTCACTCATCGGAAATTTATGATGAATTTGTACAGCTAACAGGCGATCGCCTCTGCGACCAAACGGGCATCAGTCACGAACGTCTGAAAAAAGAAGGCCCGATTCAATGGCCCGAACCGATTAAAAATGCCAAATTAAAAATTAAAAATGAACCGAGAAAATCTTCCCTCGGCACTCCTAAAAGGCTTTACACCGACTTGCGCTTCTCGACACCGGATGGACGGGCGCGTTTTGTTGCCAAGCATTCGCGGGGACTTGCAGAACCCCCCGATTCAAACTTCCCCTTTGTACTGACGACGGGCAGGCTGTACGGGCACTGGCACACGCAAACTCGTACCGGACGGATTGCCAAAATCAGCCAAATGCATCCGCAACCGTTCATTGAGATTCATCCCCGCGATGCTGCGAATTTAGCGATTCAGGAGAATGACTGGGTGGAAGTGCGAAGTCGTCGCGGGACTTCTCGATTCCCAGCCAAAGTCACTCAGACGATTTCTCCCGGTACCGTCTTTGTCCCTATCCACTGGGGCGATCTTTGGGCGGATGGTGCCGAAGCGAATGCCCTGACTCATCCTGTATCCTGTCCCGACTCTCTGCAACCCGAACTAAAAGCTTGCGCCGTGCAACTGGTGCCGATTGCTGCCCATCTAATCTCTGAGGGGTATATGCTTCCAGAGACTCCAGAGACAGAGACTCAACCGAAAGCTTTGTCCTCACCGCTGCGTGTTTGAAGCGATCGCAAAAGCTTTGGTTTTCTATCCGCTTTCACGCCTAAATTTCTACCAAAAGTTTACTGTTCTGGGTTAACCCGAACGCTATCTGCTTTTTCTCCAAAAGCGCTCCACAAGCCTGCCTCTCCCAGGGCGATTGGTGTCTGGGATTGGAGTTTTGCAAACGTTGAACTATAAACAACCGGAATCAACCCGAAAATCATCGATACCACCGTAACCAAAAGCACCACCATCAATGGATTAGAGGGTTCTTCCTCCGCTATCAATACTTGGGGGCGTTCTTGCGTTTTCATTACTAAAACCTTTTGATTAATTTCTAAAAATTGTGCGTCTATTTAAATCTAGCAAAAATTCTGTAGCTGAATATACAAAAATCTTCTTTTACAAAAGTTTAAAATAGCCTGAACTCGATTTTCTCGGTAGTGATGAATTTCAGCGAATACTGCACCTATCAAAAGGAGGAAATCAGATTTAGCAAGTTTGCAGAACCCGCTGAGGGATGCAACCACCATCCGTGTCTAGAGAGGAGTCAATGTCAGGAAATGCTCACATAGGATTAATCTAATTTTGCGAGAGATTCTGGCTCTCCGACCAAATAACGCGATCGCATTCTGAAAATATAGAGACTTATCAATATCATTTAATTTTTTGAAGCCCTTACAATCTAATGGCTCCAAGACTATCCGCAAAACCTATTAATAAATGCTGACTTAGTAAGATGTGACAGATGTATACAGACAGCTTCTAGAACGCCTAACTAGAAAATAGCAGCAGAGAAATCGGTCTAAAAATCCAAGCTGAGGAAAGCAGCTTTAGTAAAAACTTCTCATACCTTCCCTTTGATCAAAGGGAAGTTATTTGCTTGAAAAAATCAAACGGTTATCGCTCAGGAAATACTCAAAAATAATCCCTCTATTACACATTTTGCATGAGTTGAATGCAAAATGTGCAATGGAGAAGAAAGAATACTTCACAATACAGATACAATACCTAACAAGATAGAGATTTCAAAAGAAATCTGTCTTTTGTAACAAATTCTACGAACTCAGATTATTCAGTTCATTACTCTAACAGAAGCGCTTATTGCTAAAAAAACTAACGTTCGGCAGCTCGACTCGATAAGGTGAGATTTTATGTTTGAAAACTTTCAAGCAAAAAATAGACCGAACCCCGTGGCAAGCGCCTAATTACGTAAATTTTTTACCTAGGATTTATATCCCCGATTGAATCTATAAAATTTACGCTAACCCAAGAACAGTTCCCGCTTTGATGCATACTTTACTTGAAAAGAAGAGGTTCTGAAATGTCCGGATTATGGTCATTTAGCGGTCGATACCGCATCTTACACCTGACCTGGTTTGCATTCTTTTTAACCTTTGTCGTTTGGTTCAACTTCGCCCCTTTTGCCACAGCGGTGAAAGCAGATTTAGGTTTAAATGAAGCCCAACTCAGAACTCTCGCTATTTGTAACGTTGCGCTCACCGTTCCGGCTCGAATTATTGTCGGCATGATTCTGGATCGCTACGGTCCTCGGATCACCTATTCATGCCTTTTAATTTATGCGGCGATTCCTTGCCTGATGTTTGCATTTGCACAGAATTTTTCCCAATTAGTATTAAGCCGCTTAGCGCTGAGCATCGTTGGGTGTGGATTTGTGATTGGCATTCGGATGGTGGCGGAATGGTTTCCCCCGAAAGAAATTGGCTTAGCAGAAGGCATTTATGGCGGCTGGGGTAACTTTGGATCGGCAGGTGCAGCGTTTACCCTCCCGACAATTGCCACAGCAGCTGCCTTTTTAGGGGCAGGTCAAGTTAACTGGCGGTTTGCGATCGCGCTCACCGGAATTGTTGCCGCTATCTACGGAATTGTTTATTACTTAAACGTCCAAGATACCCCTCCAGGTAAGGTTTACCAGCGTCCCCAAAGCAGCGCCGGAATAGAAGTGACTACCCAGAGAGACTTCTGGTTTCTATTACTTAGCAACATTCCCTTAGTCGGCGTTTTGGGCGTCATTGCTTGGCGCTTAAATCAAGTTAAATTTCTTAATATCACTCAACTGTATGTCACCTGGTTTCTGCTGCTGTGCTTGTATGTATTCCAAGCTTATAACTGTTGGAAAGCAAATCACAGCTTGATGACTGGTAAAAAGCGCTACTCTGCTGAAGAGCGCTATCAATTTGGTCAAGTCGTCAATTTAGAAATTGCTTATCTTGCCTGTTTTGGCTCAGAGCTAGCTGTTGTTTCCATGCTCCCAACGTTTTTTCAAAGAGGCTTTGGATTGACAGAGGCGCTAGCAGCGGGAGTTGCCGGAACTTATGCCTTTATGAACTTGGCGGCTCGTCCAGGAGGTGGCTTAATTTCTGACAAGATTGGCAGCCGGAAGTGGACGCTGGCAGCAACGCTTGCTGGCACAGGAATTGGCTATCTAGTGTTTAGCGGTTTGGGTGCAAATATACCCCTGTTCGGGGTAGTTATTGTGACCATGATTGCTTCCTTCTTTGTCATGGCAGCGGAAGGTGCGACCTTTGCAATTGTTCCTCTAATTAAGCGGCGCGTAACGGGTCAGATTGCTGGTAACGTGGGTGCTTATGGCAACGTAGGAGCGGTAATTTACCTCACCGTCTATAGCTTTTTACCTCAGGATGCTGCGGGCGATCGCATATTTTTCCAGATGCTAGGAATTGTTGGCTTAATTTCGGCTAGTCTTTGTGCGTTTCTTCTCAAAGAACCGGAAGGCTCTCATGAAGGTGAAGAAGTCGGAATAACATCCTCAAAAACGCCCGTTTTCTCGCACGAACGCGAACAAAATTAATTTTGGTAGAAGTCCTAATTGGGAATAAATGAGGTGTTAAAAGTTATCCCAACTTAGGTTTAATAACTGTCTTTTTCTAAAACCAACCGAGTAGGGGTGAGATTGAAAGTCACCCCTATATTTTTATGGCGTGTTGAGCGGGTTTAGAGATATGCTTGGCTACTCATGCTTCCTTACCAATTTAGATAGATTATTAACATTCTTTCGGGATAAAGTTGTTTTTAATACACCTAAACGGGTGATTTGGGATTAAGTTAACTTTGCTTTCTTACTCACACTGCTAGTGACTTTGAGGAGATTTTATGTCGTCTCCCGATCGAACAACTGCCAGCAACGAGCATAACGTATATGCTGATACATTACCTAACGATTCCAACAGTGCAGGCGAACTAACTTATCAGCAAATTATTCTCTGTTCGGCAGTCATTGGAATTGCTGGAGGATTAGTTGCAACGGTTTATTATTACGCACTGGAATTAAGCCTGCATTTTGTTTGGCACACGCTGCCTGGTGTTTTGAATCCTTACTTCCCTAGCGGATTTCCCGCCTGGAATTACGTGTGGATTGCTACCACAATTGGGGGATTTTTTGTCGGTCTCACACTGCACTTCATGGGACTTCCCGGTGAAGTTTCTCTAGTCGTTGATAAGGTACACGATCCAGGACGAATTTCTCTACGCCAAACTCCGGCAATGATTGTTGCCTCACTATTTTCGATTGCAGCTGGTGGCAGTGCTGGCCCTGAAGCCCCGCTAGTACAAATCAATGGCAGTTTTGGCGGCTGGCTGGGTCAAAAGCTCAATCTGAGCCTGACGACAACCCGCGTGCTGACTTTCTGCGGCATGAGTGCGGCACTAGGTGCCTTCTTCGGTGCGCCCTTGGGTGGCGCACTCTTCGCCCTAGAAATTCCCCATCGTCGGGGATTGGAATACTACGAAGCGCTCATTCCTGCCGTGCTTTCGGCAATCTTAAGCTTTTTTGTGTTTCGATTTAACACGGGGTTGACGATTGGGGGGATGTATCACTTTGTCGCACCTCCTAAGCTTTCCCTGGTGAATTTAGGTCAAGGCGCACTGCTGGGGGCGCTAGGGGCGCTGATTGCGATCATCTTTATTGTTCTGTTCCGGAGTATTGGGTACTTGACTCAATACATCGAACACCACACGATTGCGCTGGCTACTTTGGGAGGGTTCGCAATTGGGCTGATTGCTTTAGTGTTTCCCCAGACCCTATTTTTTGGCGAAAAGGAAATTCATACGATTGTCGAAACAGGTTCGACGTTTGGAGTGACGATGTTGCTCGCGATCGCATTCGCGAAGATGCTAGCAGTTAGTTTCACCCTCCACTCCGGTTTCCGGGGAGGATTCATCTTTCCGCTGTTTTACATTGGTGCAGCAGTTGGCTTGGCAATTTCTCTAGCTTTTCCACAAATCCACCCGACAATCGGTATGATTTGCATGATGGCGGCAGTCAACGTGGCGGTGACAAAAACACCGATTAGTTCCACTGTAATTCTCAGCGTGCTTTCAGACACCGCAATGGTGCCGGTTCTGGTGATTGCCAGTTTTGTCAGTTTCCTGTTGACTACCCAAGTCTCGTTGATTCAAACGCAGCGATCGCGCACGCCGACCGGGTTGCAAAACCCCACCTCGCTGCCCCTATATACTGCTGCTAGTGACTTTCCACAAACCAGCCCTTGAATCCTGCCGATATTGAAAGCTTTTCACGATTGTGGTAATGCTCCTATTAGTCGCAGTTTATGCCTTTAGGAGCTTTTTCTTTGGAGAAGTTATTCATCAAAATTTTTGTTATTTTTAATGAATTAATTACCCAGAAAATGAATGAAGACTGACAAATCTACAAATAATTTCTTTCAATTTGAAGCCGATTTTGTAGAGTCCTTGCGTTGCATTCCGATGCAGGTGCGGATGAAATTAGACACTTGCGGCGTCAAACTAAAATTGCCTCACTGGCACCAATTTAGTCAAGCGGAACGACAAACCCTGGTAGAGATGCCCTGTACCACAACAGATGAAGCTCAAGCCTACCGGAAATTACTGCACCAATTCGTTGTAGAACACACAGGCGTCTCTCCCAGCGACCTGCCGATAGAACCTCATCCAGATTGGATGGATGCTACAAAAATACCGGCTAACATTCAGGAAAAGGCAGCAGAATTTGGAGCAATACTGACACCCCAACACTGGGCAGAACTCACTCCCGCCCAACGCTTTGCCCTCATCAAACTCAGCCGCCCCAGTCACGAAAACCAAAACTTTTTACCCGCACTCCAAGAATTTCACTTAATCTGAGCTATCAAGAAATGTGAAAAAAATTGCTACTTACCTTGCTGCGGCATAGTTATTAGGTTACAAACGATGCTGGCAGTGCTAGAGAAAGCGTTTGTGGTTTGTCCCATCACGCTCATTATTCATCTGCCGTCAACTTTACAGGACATCTTCAACATGCCTTTTACCGCTAGCGTTATTTCATGTCAGGAGTGGGGGGCCAGACCCCCCAAACAGTGGTCAGAGGAAACCACACCTAAATACGTGATCGTTCACCATACCGATACGCCCAATCCCCCCAGCCATATATCGAAAGGAACTGTGGATGGAGGGAAAAAATTTGCCAAAAGTGTTCAGAATACCCACATGGATGTTTTCGGCTGGTGGGATTCCGGTCATAATTTTTTGAATACAACGGACGGCGTTCTCCTAGAAGGAAGAAATGGCACTTTAGCAAAAATTAAACGAGGTTTGTGTATTCGCTCGTCTCATGCTGGCAGTGCTCTAGGCAATGAATCGCCGGGAATTGAAAATGAAGGCAGATTCATGACCCATCAGATGGGTGAAAAACAATGGAATAGTTTAGTCGATTTATGCGTTTCAATTTGCAGTTCCTGCAAGATTTCTCCTGATAATATCAAAGGGCATCGAGATTTTTCTGCCACTGATTGCCCTGGTGATTGGTTATACGCTCAACTACCCCGTTTGCGTCAAGCCGTTCGTCAAAAGTTGAGTGCAATCGGTGTTCCGACAGACGATGGTTCCTTAAGAGTTGGATCGCGAGGAGAAAAAGTCAAACAATTGCAGCAGTTTTTGAAGGACAAAGGTTTTAATCCGGGTCCCATTGATGGTAGTTTTGGTACGGGCACAGAAACGGCTGTGATTGCTTTTCAGAAATCCCAAGGGTTAAAGGCGGATGGAGTGGTAGGAACAACTACCTGGAATGCGCTCACCAACCCCACGCAAGTGCCTCCAGTTAATCTGGTGAATATGTGCAAATACTACCAAGGATTGCCTCATCAAGATGATGCGCTGGAGTGGCTTCAGACGCAGATTCCGAAAGCAACCCTCGATGAGTTTGGGAAAAGATGGCGTAAGACAACTTAAAAATGAGTGAGATAAAGTCAGGGGTTAGGAAAACAAACGATTCAGAATTTTCTCTTCCTCCTGGCTTTTATCTGCTTCGACAGCAATCCTTGCAGTAGTTATTAAATTCTCTATTGTCTTGTTGGATCGCCCTGTGGGACTTGGAGCAGTTCATTTCTTCCGAAATCAAATAAGACGGCTATTGGATGATTTACATTATTCGAGAGTCAGGGTTTGATAACATTTAAGGAATAAGTTGACGAACGGCTTACCGCTAGCTTCATCTATTATTGCCTCTGGCTTGGTTGCTTGAGAATGACTTTTGGCTTGGCATAAGCGGATGAAAAGTCGATGCCCCCCTAATGAAGATTAAACGCGCTCCAAAACATAAACCCGAAAACATTTGGTCGAAAGAATGGGATGATCTACTGCGGGGTGCCGCGGGTGGGTTTTTATTCGGAATTCCGCTACTGTACACGATGGAAGTCTGGTGGATTGGGTCGTTCACGGAACCGCCGGTGATGCTAGCTGCGATCGCTGCCACGTTTATCGTCGTTTTCCTGCTCAATCGCACCGAAGGCTTTCGCAAATATAAGGATATTCGACCGGGTGAAGCGGTGATAGATACCCTTGAAGCGATCGCTATCGGCGTCGTCTGCGCGACAAGTATCCTAATTTTATTGCGCGAAATCACCTTCGATACCTCTTTGGGTGAAGCATTAGGAAAAATAATCTTCGAGAGTGTACCGTTTGCTTTGGGTGTGGCGCTAGCGCGTTCTTTTTTAAGTGGCGATCGCTATCAATCTCCTAACAGCGATGAAAATCCCCCACAACCAGACAAAACCCGTCTCAATGCGACCTTGGCAGATATTGGGGGTACTTTGATTGGTGCCACGATTATTGCCTTTAACATTGCGCCTACTGACGAAATTCCCATGCTAGTCGCTGCTTCTTCCCCTCCGTGGCTGATTGCGATTATTGTTGCCTCGCTGTTAATTTCTTATGGGATTGTCTTTCAGGCTGGCTTTACTAATCAACAACAACGGAAACAACAGCAAGGACTTTTTCAGCGTCCCTTAAGCGAAACTGTTTGCTCCTATTTAGTGTCGCTTCTGGCAGCCACATTTATGTTGTGGTTCTTCCACCAGCTGAGCTTTGACGATCCGTGGCAAATGTGGTTGAGCTATACATTGTTACTAGGACTCCCAGCCACTGTAGGTGGCGCAGCAGGAAGGTTGCTAGCATGAGCCAAACGAATCAAGATAGCGATTCATCCCAACAGCAACGACCGCCGCGATCGCTTGCGGAATGGGTTTCCTTTGCGATCGCGACATCTATTGTGGCGCTACTCGTAGGACTGGTGCTGTATGACTGGGCAACCCAGAAAAATGAACCCCCGACTCTATCAGTCACCGCGAAGGAAAGAGAACTTCGTCAAACTCAAGAGCAATTCTACATCCCTTTTGAAGTGACGAATACTGGTGGAGAAACTGCTGAATCAGTCCAGATTATTGCCGAGTTGCGGGTTAATGGGAAAGTTGAAGAAACTGGCGAACAACAAATTGACTTTCTCTCCGGCGGCGAAAAGGAAGAAGGCGCATTTATCTTTAGCCGCAATCCCCGCGATGGCGAGTTAGTCGTGCGAGTCTCTAGCTACAAGTTACCTTAAGTTTTTTGATAACTGCTCATTTCCCGGTTCGCTGTAATTATTGGAAACGATGCAATGGTTAATAACAAGCTTGTCGCAGCGAATACTCGATTTGCCTTCAAACTATTTAGGGAACTTACAAAGCAGGAGCCTGACAAAAACATTTTTGTTTCTCCAGCAAGCATAGCGATCGCGCTCTCAATGACCTATAACGGCAGTGTGGGGCAGACACAGGCGGCAATGGCGATCGCGCTGGAATTGCAAGAAATGAGCTTGCAACAAGTCAACGAAGCTAACTTACAGTTGAAACAATCGCTAGAAAATCTGGATAACGAGGTGGAGTTAGCGATCGCTAATTCGCTTTGGGCGAATCAGAATGTGGAATTTAAACGGGATTTTTTGAAGCGAACCCAAGAGTTCTACGGTGCAAAAGTAACCAACCTGGACTTTAGCAGTTCCGATGCTTTGGCAACTATTAACAACTGGGTAAGCGAAAACACCCACGGCAAAATCGAGACAATTCTCCAAAAGCTTGACCCTCAAACCGTTTTAATCCTAATTAACGCTATCTATTTTAAAGGTATTTGGGCAAGCCCTTTCGATAAAGAAAATACACACGATAGAGCCTTTACATTACTTGATGGGACGCAGAAACAGTACCCGATGATGTCTCAGCACAGAACCTACCGCTACTACCAAGGTAAGAACTTTCAGGCGGTTAATTTACCCTACGGTAGTGAACAGGTGAGTATGTACATCTTCCTTCCAGATCAAGACTCAAACTTGCAAGCATTCCACAAAAATCTGAACGCTGAAAACTGGAATCAATGGATTTACCAATTCTGGCGAGAGGAAGGAACACTTGTTTTACCCCGCTTTCAGCTAGAGTATGAAGTAGCACTCAATGATGCCCTGATTGCCTTGGGGATGGGAATGGCTTTTGAAGGAGGTTTCCAGCAGATGTCTGCCCAAGACATTGCCATTGCCAGCGTCATCCATAAAACCTTTCTCGAAGTCAACGAAGAAGGAACCGAAGCCGCCGCCGCAACTGGTATAGAAGCCTCATTCGGTCCCCCCGACCCTCCCTTTAGCATGGTGGTTGACCGCCCGTTTTTCTGCGCGATTCGGGATGATGATACTGGAAGTTTGCTGTTTATGGGTTCTATTATGGAGCCACAGACTGCAACATCCAAGCAATCAAACAGGAGTTAGGAAAATGGCGGGAAAAAAAATCTTGATGCTCGTCGGTGACTTTGTTGAAGACTACGAAGTAATGGTGCCTTTCCAGGCATTACAAATGGTTGGGCATACTGTCCATGCAATTTGTCCCGATAAGAAAGCTGGAGATAAGGTGCGAACCGCAATCCATGACTTTGAAGGCGACCAAACTTATAGTGAAAAACCCGGTCACAACTTCACCTTAAATGCCACTTTTGATGAAGTGGAAGCGACAGAATACGACGCCTTAGTCGTTCCTGGTGGACGTGCGCCAGAATATATCCGTTTGAACCAGAAAGTATTAGAAATCACCCGCCACTTTGCCGAAGCAAATAAACCGATTGCTGCAATTTGTCACGGGTTACAAGTTTTGGTGGCAGCGGGAGTGCTAGAAGGCAGAAGTTGCACCGCTTACCCCGCTTGCGGCCCGGATGTTAACCGGGCAGGTGGGCTTTACGTGCATATTCCACCAGATGAGGCAATGGTTGACGGTAACTTAGTAACAGCACCTGCATGGCCTGCTCATCCTAACTGGTTGGCAGAATTCTTGAAACTTTTGGGAACGAAGATTGAGCATCAAGAAATGGTTGCGGTTTAACGGTCTCAATCCTATCGAAGTTAGATAATTTACTTGTCTTAGCGCTACCTACACTTGCGATTCGGTCTTAGCTCCCCTTTTAAGGCTACGGTGTACGCACATCTTGGGTTAAGGGGCAAAAAGTTGATTGATCCCCTAAATCTCCCTTTTTAAGGGGAACTTTGACTTAATTCGCCACCTTTTTTAAGGGGGGTTGGGGGATCAAAACGGGACTTGCAAGTTAAAGAAGTCTTGCGCGTATACGGTAGCTTTAAAAGAGGGTTTGGGGGCTTTCTTTGGATGTAACATCACTAATCGAGAAGTATTGGATTAGAAATCCAGTTCCTCAATCACAACCGTTCTTTTTTTCTGTTTTTAAAAAACTACTGGCTCGACTGTTCTCTTGTCTGGGTATCCAGCTTATCTACTCGATTACGCAAACGCTCCAACTCTAATCGATAGGTTTCTAATTGGCTTCTTGGAACCGTTAACCCTTCTTGATTAACTCGATTTCCAGCAGGATTATCAATGAGTTGTTCAACTTGATTTAAGCAGGCATTTAAACCGGCAGCAAATTCATACCGAGTTACAGGCCGATTGCCTTGAAAAGTTCCATCGCCATTTCCACTGAGACACCCATAACGCTCTGTTAGAAGTGGCATTTGAGAATTTGGATTATTGGGAATCGCTTCTTGTGCAACTGCACTGTTTGCTAACAGCAAGGCCATTCCCAAAACGGCTGGACTATATAAAAGTAGAGTCTTAAAAAATTTAGACATTTTAATTCTTTCCACTTAACTTGCAAAAAGGTAACTTGAAGTCTGCTGAAAAAGAAACTTTTATATCTTATTGTAATGAAAATCAACTAGCTATGTGTTGATTGCTGCTGGGAAAAGTATCAAAGTTTACTTACTTCTAATTACAGATACCAGGTTCCGCCTTCAGACGTTATCCCAGTAATAGGTAAAGCGCTAGATATAAAAATTTATACTGTCTCAGGAGAACGCTGAATGAATTTACCAGGAACCTCCGTCTCTGTTTGGCTCGACACTACAGAAGGGACAAAATACCCGCAATTGACCAGTGATATTACCGTAGATGTTGCCATTGTAGGCGGCGGCATTACTGGCTTAACCGCTGCGTTGCTATTGAAACGCGCTGGATTAAGGGTTGCAGTAATCGAGGGATCGCAAATTGGCAGTGGTGTCACCGGCTATACGACTGCCCACCTCACCGAAGCTGCTGACGAACGCTACCAAGACCTGATTTCCTCCTTGGGCGACACGGATGCGAAGCTGGTAGCAGAATCCAGTCGTGCGGCGATTGAACGCATTGCTAAGTTTGTGGCAGAAGAGAAGATTGATTGTGATTTTCAGCGAGTGCCGGGATATCTTTACACTGAAAAATCCCAGGATGTGTCTGAAATTGAGTCAGAGGCGGAAGCGGTTAGCAAGTTAGTGATTCCGGCTGCTTTGACCAAGGATGTGCCACTGCCATTTCCGGTAGAAGCGGCGGTGATGTTCCCCAATCAAGCGCAGTTTAACCCGATTCCCTATCTCCAAGGGCTTGCGAAGGCGATTGACGGTGGTGGCAGTTTTATTTTTGAGCAGTCATCTGTTGTCGATATCACCGGAGACAAGCCGAGTCGAGTTTCTACCGAACAGGGGACGGTAACGGCACTAGATGTGATTATTGCTACTCATACGCCGATTCACAATCTGAACAGTCTCCCGGACTTGTATGTAATGTCCACAAAAATTGCCCCGTATCGTTCTTACGTTATCGGAGTGAGATTGCGATCGCCATTACCGCCAGGACTGTTTTGGGATACCGAGGAGCCGTATCACTATACACGCAGCTACAAAGACCTGCTGATTATTGGCGGTGAAGACCACAAGACGGGTGAGGATGTGGATAATGAGGCGTGTTTCGAGCGCTTGGAAGTGTATGCGCGATCGCTCTATGATGTCGCCTCTATCGATTATCGCTGGTCAGCTCAATTGTACGAGCCGGTCGATGGTCTACCCTATATCGGGAAAACCGCAGCGAATTCTAATATCTACGTTGCTACCGGCTATTCTGGCAACGGCATGACCTTCGGCACCGTTGGCGGGATGCTAACAAGCGACTTGATTCTGGGACGGACGAATCCCTGGAGCGACCTTTACGACCCCAATCGCGCGAATATCCTCGCCAGCGCCCAGCGGTTTGTGACGGAGAATCTGGGCGTCGCCAAGCACTTTGTAGCGGATCGGCTTTTCAAGTCGGAGGGCAATGAACCCTCGGACGTAGCACCAGGCGAAGGCAAGATTCTTGACATCAACGGAAAGAAATATGCCGTCTACCGCGACGAGACGGATTATCTCTGTTCGCTTTCTCCAGTGTGTACTCACGCTGGATGCATTGTTGACTGGAATAACGCCGAAAAAACTTGGGATTGCCCTTGCCACGGTGGACGTTTCAGCCCTACGGGTGAGGTACTCAATGGCCCGCCGATTACGGATCTCGATCAAAAAGAATTGCCCAGTCAATTTACAACGAAAAGTTAACTACATTCACTTTTCTTTTCCCTCTCCAGATTGATTAAGTCAATCTGGAGGGTTGCTAGCGTGTTGGGTGAATAGAAACAAGAAATCTTCTCTGGATTTCATTTTTTTAGACACAGTTTAAGGACACACTAATGCCAGCAGAACAACAGCTACAACCACCCCAACATCAAGACCATCGACCGGGTACCGAATCAGAAATGACGCCTAGCCCCAAGGCAGACGATAGTAAATATCAAGGTAGTAACAAATTACGCGATAAAGTGGCGTTGATTACTGGCGGTGATAGTGGCATTGGTCGCGCAGTTTCTATCTTTTTTGCCAAAGAAGGCGCTGACGTGGCAATCATGTATCTGAACGAACACGATGATGCCCAAGAAACGAAACGGCTGGTAGAAGAACAAGGGCGCAAATGTATTACGATTCCTGGCGACATTGGTGACGAAAAATTCTGTCAGCAGGCTGTAGAAAATACGGTTGCGGAGCTTGGGAAACTCGATATTCTTGTTAACAACGCTGCCGAACAGCATCCTCAAGAAAGCATCGAAGACATCACTGCCGAACAGCTTGAGCGCACGTTCCGGACTAACATTTTCTCAATGTTTTTCTTGACGAAAGCTGCACTCAAGCACCTCAAAGAAGGCAGCGCGATTATCAACACCACTTCGGTGACAGCTTATAAAGGGAATCAGCAGCTGCTCGATTATTCGTCTACTAAAGGGGCCATTGTTGCCTTTACGCGATCGCTCTCAAAATCTCTGGTGGAAAAGGGAATTCGCGTGAATGGCGTCGCACCAGGCCCCATTTGGACGCCACTCATTCCTTCAACTTTCCCAGAGGAAAAAGTTGCCTCTTTTGGTAAACAAGTGCCGATGCAACGGGCTGGACAGCCAGAAGAAGTTGCGCCTAGTTACGTCTTTTTGGCGTCAGACGACTCTTCTTATATGTCCGGTCAGATTTTGCATCCCAACGGTGGCGATGTTGTCAATGCTTAACGCTGAGATGACTACCGATTTTTCTTGAAAGAATAGAAACCCGTTTTCTAACTAGAAAACGGGTTTTTTGATAGATGTTAGGAGTTAGCGATGGGATGCATCCTAGGGTATACGCCTATACCTTGAAAGGTGGGTCTTGTGCGTACAAAAGCTGCTCCCCGTAGGCCGAAGAATTTTTAGTTGAGTCTGCGTAGGCAGGCTTTGTTTATGTATACCTACGCTTCTAGTGCGGGGGCGTGTATTTACCTAGTGAAACAAAAAAACTCCCACCACGTAAGTAGTGGGAGTGCAAACGTCAGTTAAGTTTAGAGAGGTATGGCTTTAGAGGTTGAACGTGCTTCCGATTACTTCATCGAAGCTGCCATTTCTTGCTGAATTTTGCTCTTGGCAGCTTTGAATTCGCTAGACATTTGCTCTTTTTGCTCGGTGCTGCAATTGTTGTCAATGGCTGCAAACATCGTGCTTTCTTCTTGACGAATATGATCGCCAACCGCATCCATCAACTGCTTAATTTTTGATTTGAATTCGTCTTTGGAAGAAGCAGGGTTGATCGCTTTAATTTCATCCAACATCCGCTTCATTTCGGCTTGCTCATCGTACAGCTCTTGAGTATTGTCGTCACCGTAGAAAGACCGAACTCTGGGGTAAACAATTTCTTCTTCGGCTTGAGCGTGTGCCAATAAATCTTTGTAGAGCTGCCCAAAATACTCTTGGAGTTTTTGAGGATCGTCAGTAGCCCCAATTTCTGTAAAGATGGTGTTGGTCTTATTGTGATCCAGGCGGATGAGCGTCTGGATGTTCATATCTTGCTTATCGGTGTTTTGGGTGACGGCGCTACCAAACACACCAGACAAGGCTGCAACAGCGTCTTGAACTCGTGCCCACAGTCCCTGATCTGCGTCTTTTCCAGTCAGTTCGCGGACACCCACGAGTTCTAGCAGTCCTTTGAGTTGTTCCTGGTGAGCGCGGTTCTCAAAGTTAACAGCATTTAAAGGTCCAATCGCCAGTTCAATATCAGCACCCACGACTTGAGCAGCTTTGTGAACTACGATACCGCTCATCGCCTGAGCGTGCTTCAGGAGTTCGTGTTGAACTAATTTCTGGTAGAGAGACAGCTTATCACCAGACATTAATTCTTGGGTCTTCTGAACAAATTCCTGAACTGTCTCGTGGGGTTCAGAGGGAACGCCGTACTGAACAATTACCGTTTCTAGAACGCCCAGGTTTTTCTGGTCGTCCTGGAGCATATTCTGCAAGCGATCGCGCACATCTTGATCGGGAGTGGCACCGAGCAGTGTTTGCTCGTTAGAGATGATTAAATTTTGCGTCGCTTTCATGTCTGCCAATTTTTGAGCGATCGCAATGCGCTTTGTATCGTCCAGTGTTGATACCATTTTTGTTCCTTACTTTGAAATATTATGATTTTTGAATCTTTATGAATAATCTCACAATCTCTTAAGGTAATTCATCTTTCCCGCGACTGAATCCAAAAGTATGGTTTATAGAGGAGATAAATACTTTTAACTTATAGATTTTTATTTGGAATTAAAATTATTAAAACTTCTACTTTTGATAGTTTACAAAATTAGGGTTCTTGAGTATAGTGATGATTCATCTAAATAAGTTTCAAGAATATATCGCTGTAAATGATTTGTGAACGGGAGTTCTCCGGCTTCTCTAAAAAGCTGGAGAGCTGAACCAATGGTATCTCACACCTAAAAGAGGATAGATATACTTTATTCCTTCAATATTCCTTCAATAGAAAACGTAAAGTTACGCGCTCAATAAAAATTAACTCGTCAATAAAATAAATCTAGGAGGATAGCTTATAGACCCTCCTAGATTTAATTGCTTTATTCCAGCGATGGCAGTTAGCGATCGCACTTATTAACTATAGGGAAACTACGTTCCAAAGCTCCCTACAGAGTTAATTCTGTTCGCGCGCACTACTACTTGCTAGAAGCTGCCATCTGGTCTTGTAGCTTGCTCTTAACAGATTTGAACTCGGTTGCCATTTGTTGTTGCTGCTCGCTGCTGAAATTATCGCGCAGCTTAGCGAACATCTCGTTCTCTTCTTGATTAATGTGATGGTTGGTAGCGTCGCTTAGCTGACGAACTTTCGCTTTGAACTCAGAAGAAGAAGGACTCATCGCCTTAATTTCATCCAGCATACGAGCTTGCTCAGCTTGCTCGTTATACAGATCCTGCGTGTCCTGATAATAGGAGCGCACTGCTGGATAAACAACTTGCTCTTCGGCTTTAGCGTGAGCCATCAAGTCTTTGTAAAGCTGACCGAAGTATTCTTGGATCTTTTGAGCGTCGTTGGAATTCTCAATTTCCATAAACAAGGTCTTCGCCTTGCTATGATCCATGCGAAGAATTTCGCCGATGGTCATATCAGAACGGTCGGAGGTTTGGGTGACAGCACTACCAAATACCCCTGATAATGCGGCAACGGCGTCTTGAACCCGTCCCCACAGTCCTTGATCGGCTTCTTGTCCGGTTAGTTCGCGAACACCCAGAATTTCCAGAATACCTTTCAGTTGCTCTTGGTGAGCGCGGTTCTCAAAGTTAACGGTATTCAAGGGAGTAATGGCAGCTTCAACATCAGCACCAACTACTTGAGCAGCTTTGTGAATCAGTAAACCCGTCATGGTTTGCTTATGCTTAAGCAATTCATGCTGAGATACTTTTTCAAACAAAGTCAGTTCAGAACTTTCCATTAGCTTCTGAGCTTCACCAATTATCTTGGTTGTGGATTCCTTGGGTTCGGCTTTGACACCGTACTGAATAATTACAGTATCGAGAACACCGAGGTTTTTCTGATCGTCATCAAGCATATCTTGTATGCGCTTGCGAAGATCATCATCGGCGAGCGCAGAGATGAACTTTTGCTCGTTAGCAATTAGCAAGTTTTGCAGCGCTTTCATATCTGCCAACTTCATGCCAATCGCTATGCGCTTGGTATCATCTAGTGTCGTTACCATTCTTTTGTTCTCCACTCAATAATCATAGGATCGGAATCTATCTCGAAGATAGTCATCTCTGTCGAGTAGATTCATCTCTCTTTTGAGAGATCCCCCTTATTTATCCTTTTTATAACGTCCAATTTTTATTGGCTCTATCCAAAGATAGAAAAGATTCAAAACCTTAGGACTTTTCTCTTTTTTAGTTGGATTAGTATATTCTTATTTTGGTTATTCGGCATCTATCGTAAATCATATTTGAAAAGTTAAAATAGCCTGAACTTTGATGACGGAGATTTGACAAGCTAGTTATTATAAAAACAGTTTTGTGCCACTATCTTAAGAATGAAATATTGAGTTTAAATTTGTGTATAGCCGATCACTTTGTCACCATTCCACCATCAGGCAGATACACTTCTTAATACGGGTCGCTAGATTGACTCAATAACAGACTCAATTAAGACAAGGGCAGGAGACAGGGCGTGACGACGAATAAGGATGCTTCTCTGGGGCAGCAGGCACTTAACAAAGCAGCAGAAATAGGATTATCTAGCCAACTCGATGAAGTAGAAGAATTAGCCGTAGATATCCAGAGCGATCCACTGAAAATGGTTCAGGGACAGGTGGATTCAGTCACCGTTGAAGGTGAAGGTTTGGTGATGAACAAAGACCTCCGGATGGAGGAAATGAAAATGGAAATGCGTGGCATCTCCATCAATCCCCTCAGCGCTGCTTTTGGCAAAATTGAATTAACCAAACCCACTGATGCAACGACCCACGTTGTCTTGACGGAAGCAGACATCAACCGGGCATTTAACTCGGAATTTGTCGGTAGTAAGCTGCAAAGTATGCAGGTATCAGTCAATGGACAACCGATGACCATTGACACTAAAAAGGTAGATTTTCGCCTACCTGGTGAGAACAAAATTGCATTGAGTGCCGACGTGCTGCTGCGCGAATCTGGAGAAACCACGCAAATTGCCTTTACAGCAGTGCCCCGAGTTGGTGCAAATGGGCAGAAGGTCAATCTGGAAGACGTTGAGTATACCGAAGGCAAGGAACTCTCCCCAGAACTGACGGCGGCGCTATTAGAAAAATCGAGCGAACTGTTGAACCTAAGTAACTTCGATCTACAAGGAATGTCGCTTTGCATCAAACAATTAAATCTAGAATCGGGAAAAATGACGCTTTTGGCGGAAGCGCGCGTGGAGCAAATTCCTTCAGGCTAGTGATGAACTGTTTGCGGTTCGCTGTTTGCCGTTAATCGAGGGGGTTAAGATCGGCAACCCAAAGCTAATAGCCAACAGCGATCGCTTGCTTTCACTCGTCTAACTCCTAGAATCCATAGAGAAGAACATGACACAAACTCCCAATATCCCGCCGCTGATTGAAAGTGATGAGACCGATTATCAAGATAGCGGGGTGACAAGCACAGTCGCGATCGCAGGACATCCCCTGCATCCACTGATCGTCACCTTTCCCATTGCTTTTTTGACTACACCAGCAGCAGCGGATCTCGCCTACTGGTGGACAAAAGATCTCTTCTGGGCACAAGCCTCCTTTTGGCTAATCGGCATTGGCTTGGCAAGCGGGGTGCTTGCAGCCCTAAGCGGCATGATGGACTTTCTGAGAATTGAACGAGTTCGCAAGCGCAGTGCTGGCTGGGCACACATGGTACTGAATGTCGCCGCCCTAGGGCTGACAATTGCCAACTTTGCACTCCGTTGGGGCAATACCTCAGGAGCCATATTGCCTACAGGGCTTACAATCTCAATTATTGTGGCAACCCTTCTCGGTTTGTCGGGTTGGTACGGAGCCGAGCTAGTCTATCGGCATAAAGTTGCTGTGATCGGCTACGGGGATTCAAATAGATAGAAAAAATAAGCAGGCGACATCCACGTCGCCTGCCAATTAATTTAAAAATTTCCTCTACACTTGTTTAGCATCGCTAAAAGGTAGAAGCCGCAAAAGCTAAATTTTTCTGCGTTATATCAATCCTGGCCCTTGATGACGCTTGTCACCTTCCATCGTCAGCTTCCCTTCTTCATCGTCCTGTAATTCTGAGACAGTTTCAGCGCGTTCGGCAGCCTCGGCTTCTTCTTTGGCTTTCAAGTCTCCAGGTTCGTTCACATACATTTCGGGTTCGATGGCATAGTTATTTAAAAGACCTTCTTTGTCTACCGTGTAGCCATCTGTAGTATCGATACTTCCATCATTTGTTTGATCGTTAGTAGGGGATTTTTCCTCATCATCTTTTCCGGGAGTTGTTTTAAATGCATTCCCCTCTCTTTCTCTACGTGCTGCGGTTTCAGCAGGTACAATCCCCCGATCGTAGTTATCTTCACCAACTCGTTGACTGCTGTCTACGTTATCTGTTTGATTATTCATGACTATTATTCTCCCAACAATATTCAGCTTTAGAAACTAAGAATATAATTTTTGGTATACCTTTATACTCTACCTTGAGTATTAGATCGTCTAAGTATAAAAAATTTATATAAGATTGCGTAATTAATAACAACTAGGATATAAATTAATCTCCTACTTAAGAAGGAAATATTGAACTCTTCTGTGTGCTATGAAGCTCAGTTGGATGCAGAAGCCTGCTCGTTGGCGCGGCTTTAGTCTAAATGTATAGAATACAGAACTGAGAACTGCTTGGAAGTGTAGCCAATGCTTCGAGACGCCAAATATATCAAGCGGATTATCCTCTCGCTGCTGATTATTGTGCCCCTGGGATTGCTCTCCAAGAAATACACTGGGTTCGGTCGCGGCTGGGTCAACGATTTCTCAGGTGATATCTTATACGAAATATTTTGGTGTTTGTTCGGGTTTTTCCTGTTTCCGAGTCGCAAAGCAATGAACCAAATTCCAATTTGGGTATTCGGTATCACCTGCACGATCGAATTTCTGCAACTGTGGCACCAACCTGTTTTAGACTCGATTCGCTCGACTTTTCTGGGCAAACTGTTGCTTGGAACCACCTTTTCTTGGTGGGATTTCCCCCATTATCTGCTCGGTTGCATCATCGGGTGGCTATGGTTACAGCAAATTGTTAGAGGTTACAAAGATAAAACCCCGATTCGCTCGGATAAATAGATAGGATGATTAGATGAGGGAGAATTTTCAGTAGTTTTTAGCCTGTGTTTGATGGCTAATCAGAGGTAACTGAATTAACCCGAACGGGATGCCCCTACCTTGATTTAACTTTTGATCTTTCTCGCCAGCTTTTCAGCATCAAGCTGTTTTCTTTCAGCATCAAGCTTAGGGTAATTAGCTGTTCGGATAGTAATATCAGCTCTTGGCTCGTGGCGATTAGCTCCTGACTTTCGCAGATAAGCTCAGACGATCTGCTCAGCAGATCGTCTGTTCTGGTTGTTATATTTTGCTGAGATATCTCAGAATCTTGCTGTTTAGATTCTGCCAAATCTAAAGGATATGGGGGAACTTCAAAACAAGTTGATTTTTGCCACTTCCTGTTGCTCAGTTTGTGTTTTGTCATGCTCTGAATCCAGTTAACGGAGATGTTAGCAGGTATTGTAAAAGACAAAATTTGAACTTACTAGTAGATTTTAAAGGTGAAAGCGATCGCGTAGCACCTGCGTAGCAGGTGCTACGCGATCGCTCGAATTTTTGGACGGGTTTTAGTATCTACTTATCTATATATTAGTTGCTTGGATTGTACGAGCAGCTTTTTCCTTGTGGCGATTAGCGCTTCACTTGTAGCGATTAGCGCTTCACTTGTGGCGATTAGATCCTGACTTTCGCCGATCAGCCTAGATGATTTGCTGAGCAGATAATCTGTTTTAGTTATTATATTTGGCTGATATATTTCAGAATCTTGCTGTCCAGACTCAGCTAAAGATAAATCATCTTGATGAATTTTACAGCAAGATAGTTTTTGCCACTTCCTATTGCTAACGTTATATTTTGTCATGTTAGGAATCCAGTTGATGAAGATGCTGGTGTGGTGTTGTAAAAAAGTGAAGTTGGTTCAGGGGATGCCAAAAATCGAGCGCTCGTGTGGCAACCGCTACGCGGTTGCCACACGAGCATTTAAAATTTAGAATATCGTCGTACTATCTACTCATCCAGCAATTTTAGATCAATTTTTCTGGACAAATTTTTTTCGTCAAAACTTATTGACAATGGATTAAATTCGTAGATTTAGCTTTGCCCTTTCAAATAAAAGATATTAGAGACTAATCCAACTAAACTTCTATCTCCAGGCAGAAGTTAATACGAACGATATTTGTATACTACACTACACGAAAACCTGTGTTGAGCGATCGCTATGGTTATGAAATTTATCGTTAACCCGCATGATAGCTACAACCAGATTACCATCACCCCAGCCAGATGAAGAAGCAAGTAAAGGTTAAACCCAATTCAAAAAACCAAAGAATTGAGGAAGCTGAGGACGGTAGCCTTACGGTTCATTTAAAGTCGCCACCTGTAGATGGTAAGGCAAATGAAGAGTTAATTCAAATACTCTCTAAAAAATTTAACATATCAAAATCAAGAATTTTTATCAAATCGGGTTTATCGTCAAGAAATAAGCAAGTCGAAATAGACGACGGTTGAACCTAACTAGAAAATCTAGCAATCTTATTGAAGTTGTGAGCCAGCCCTTCAGATACCTGACTGCTCTAGAAAGTTGGGGAGCTGAGCTTCCCGAATCATTAAGTAAGATTCTATAGCAGTTGCTCGGTAAAGGTGTTGTTCTGACTGCACGCGATCGCTATTTTCATTTTCCGTTTAAACTCATCCCCTTTAGCTTTAAATGGACAAAAGATTAATTTGAGAAACTATCTATTGGCAGATTTGAAAATCTCAAATTACAAATCTAAAATTCAAAAGGGAATAACTCAACCTGGTACACTTGAACGAAAAGGTCAACTCAGCATGCCACACGTCTTACTGATCGATGATGAAGAGGCATTACGTGCCAGTCTCAGCTACGCCTTAATTAAAGAAGGCTATCAAGTGACAACCGCAGGGGATGGACAGACTGCACTCAAGTTGTTCCACAAGCAAGTGCCGGACGTGATTATTTTGGACTTGATGCTACCAGGCATTGATGGGATGGAACTCTGCTGGCGCATCCGAGCATTTTCTAATATCCCGATTTTGATGCTGACAGCTAAAGACCAAGATATTGACAAAGTTTGGGGATTAGAAGCGGGTGCAGATGACTATATCACCAAACCCTTCAACACTCGCGAACTTCTCGCACGCATAAAAGCTGTTCTCCGGGGTCGCGCTGTGGGTCAACAGTCTCTACAGGGAGATTAAAAAAATTGAAGTTGCACCTTTGAAAAATTCAAGGAGCTGGTTAGCAATTCATATCAGATGGAATTCAATTTACCGAAAACTGTTAGTTACCTATTTAGCACTCACCGCATTAGGAACTTCTATTCTGGCAAGCTATATTCTGTTCTCTTTCCATGCCTATTTCATGAGGACGAGACAGGCTGATTTAGATTCCTGGACAACAGCCCTCAGCGAGAGCGTCGCTGACGCTTTAGAGGAAAATAATCTTGAGCGGGTAAGAGTGCTAGTGCAACGCTACGGTTCACCGGAAGCAGTCACCCTGCGCGTCTTTGCACCTGATGGTCGCCTGCTATTCACCTCCGCCCCCCAGCTAGATCGGCAAGTCCCTAACTGGTTAGCTGTTGCTGGCGTGAGCGAAGCGCTACAAAATCAGCCGACGCAAGGGGTAGCAAAAGGGATTCTATCCAACGATGACCGAGTGTATGCAGTGCGACCGATATTTCGGAAGGGTCGTCTGCTCGGTGCGCTGCGGATGTCGATCACTTTAGAACAGTTTCAGCGTCAGTTTCGCCGCGTCATTTTCACCGTTCTTGGAACGCTCTTCTTGACGCTCTTGCTTTGTGCGCTGATTAGCGAAAGCCTTGCCCGTAATATTGCCAGACCGATTCAGGCGATGTGCCACTTTGCAATTGAGGTGGGTGGGGGTCATTTAGGTGAGAAGCTGAACATTCATCAAGATGATGAAGTGGGTCAATTAGCCAGTGAATTGAATCGCATGAGCGAACGGCTGGCTTCCTTAGATAAAGAGCGGCGGGCATTCCTCGCAAATGTGTCCCACGAACTGCGGACTCCTGTTAGCAACGTCTATGTCACCCTAGAAGCACTCGCCAATGGAGCGGCTGAGGAGCCGGAGTTACGCGATCGCTTCATCCAGACTGCACAGGATGAAACCCTGCGCCTGTCCAGGCTAATTAAGGATCTGCTGGATTTGGGACGACTCGAAGCAGGCGTAACGCCACTAGAACAGCAACCGCTAAAGTTGCGAGACTTGATCGAACGGGCGGTGCGAGCTATGGAGTCTCGCATGATAGCCAAGGAAGTTGGCATCAGCGTGGAGGTTGCGGATGTTCAAATCCAAGGCGATCCAGAACGACTATTGCAAGCTTTTCTAAATATATTGGACAACGCGATTAAGTTCTCAGTACCAGAGTCTAAAGTTTCTGTCTCAAGCAATATAGAAGGTGCCCAGGTTTCAGTAAAAATTCGCGATCGGGGAACCGGAATCACAGAGAGCGATTTGCCCCGCATTTTTGAACAATTTTATACAGCAGATCCCTCGCGCAAAGGCAGCGGAACGGGTTTGGGGTTAGCGATCGCGCGACGGATTGTGGAAGCACACGGCGGCACGATTACGGCTACTAGCACTCCAGGTCAAGGCGCAACTTTCAGTATTCGTCTTCCCCTCGACACCGCCGCAGAGAAACGAAAGAGTTAATATCCTGTCCGGCTTATCCCTTTATTTATAGTCGGCTTATCGTCGGTTGGAAATTGGGGCGTTGTTCTGTTGGACAAGGGCAACCTGATGCAGGAGGACACCTCATTCTGCTCCCCCTACAAATTGCACTGTCGTCGCGAGGGAGTCTCCTGGGCTGGGATTTCCTCCGGAAACTCGATCCGCTTGACCAGCCGTATTGATTCAATGACGTTGAGCGTTATAGCTGATCGCGGGAATTGATAAAAAGCAGATTGAATAGGCGTCGCGAGCCATAGCCAGCATCTTAAAAGGTGCTTCCCTCCAGCGCGAGTTTCCAAATCTGGCAGCTTCAATTCAAAAAATCTATCTATAAATACGAAAAGTCTATCGATAAACCGGGGATTACATCTTGTCTTCGGTGTTTGACTATGGCATTCTGTTAAAACAGTCGTATTCCGACCGATAAACCGGAGATTAAACTAGCTACTGCTCCAACATGATTTGCGTGAAACAAGTGGGGCAGTAGATTCAATGCGGGAATGGAGCCGTATGCATATCAAACTATTGTCTTTAAAGAGTGTTCTTTTTTCTCTGCTAGTTGTTTCCTTAACCTTTACCAGCGCTTGTAGTAACACTTCAGCAAATACTTCAGCAAATACTTCTGCAAATACTTCAGGTAGTTCCTCTGGCAAAAAGGTGATTCGGATTGCGATTGGTACCCAAGACCAAACCATTAACACCGTGACAGGTGGTGCAGTCATCCGAGAAGAAAAGCTGCTGGAGAAGTACCTGCCAAAAACAGGGAAATATCAAAATGTTGAGTACAAAATTGAGTGGTCTAGCTCCACATCAGCCCCACCAATTACCAACAAAATGTTGGCGAATCAAATTGATATCGGCAGCATGGCAGACTTTCCGGCAACGATCAACCTGACCACGTTTCAGAAAAAAGGCAATGGCGTTAAGACTGTTTTGATCTCATCCCTTGCCTACAGCCCTAATGGAGCCGGAAATGCGGTTGTTGTTCCAACCGACACACCTTATAAAAAACTAGCAGACTTGAAGGGGAAAACCATTTCAGTTCCCTTTGGAACCTCGGCGCATGGGATGCTGCTGCGGGCGCTGAAGAATGAGGGCATTGATGCACAGAAAGAAGTGACGTTAGTGAGTCAATCACCAGAAGTAGGTGGCACGAGCCTGAGAAGCCGTCAGATCGATGCTCATGCGGATTTTGTGCCCTATGGTGAGTTGTTTCCCTTTAGAGGCTTTGCTCGCAAGATTTACGATGGTGCACAAACGGCAACTCCAACCTTTCATGGAGTTGTAGTGCGATCGGACTTTGCAAAGGAAAATCCCGAAATTGTGGTGGCTTATCTAAGGGCAATGTTGGAGGCGAATCAGCGTTTCCGGGAACAACCAGAAGCCCTTAGTGCGAAGTTAGAGAAATGGACAGGGGTTGAGAAAGAAATCTTTTATATGTTCCTTGGCCCATCGGGTATTCAAAAGCTCGATCCGAGAATTCAGCCCTACCAAATCACTGCGCTCAAAAATAGCGTAACGACGTTGAAGCAGATTGGAAAATTAGATGCCAGCGTGAACCCAGATGATGTTGCAAGTTGGACGGACGATAGTTACCTGAAACAAGCGCTCAAAGAGAGCAACATTAGCGAACAGGATGTGGCTAAGTCGGCGGATAATTTGATTCGTGGCAATGATGCACTCACTCAAGAATCGATTCAAGATCCAAAACTAGCAGCTCAGATTTGGGTAGAAGGAGAAGATAAAGTTCTCAGTTTTACCTCAATCAAGAATATGCTGACAAAGCTGCAACAGCTCAAGTCTGAGGGCAAGACAGCGGCTGTAGCCTTCGTACACGATCGCGACAAAGGTTGGAAGTTATTCGCTCAAAATTCGTTCTATGTTCGGAATGGCGACCAGGTATCTGCATTCTTACTAGAAAAAGATGCACAAGCATTTGCCGGGAAAGCTGGAGCAAAGGTGGCAAGCTTCCAAGAGTTGCAGCAGCTTTATGCCAAAAATACGCAGTCAAAGGATTTAGCGGTTGCGCGATGAATGAAGGGGAGCGATCGCAACGGTAGAACTATATTGAGTCAAATGAGAGGTTTGTAATGGCTGTATCTCCAAAATCAGCACGAAAGACGAAAGGAGAGAAGTACAGTTTACTGAGGAGCAAATTTTTGAAGCAGCGTTCCTTGCCAAAATTAGCGCTTATAAGTCTGGCACTGCTCAAAAGTCGCAATTTAAAGCGAGCAATTTCCATTGTTTTATTCTTTGGGATCTGGCAGCTTTTGTGCGTCACTCAGTTCAATTTCTTCATCAATTTTACCTTTTTACCCTCTCCAGTTGAAGTTTGGAATGCGACGGTTGAATTCTTTTCTGGCAATGCGGCTGTGCATATTACTGCCAGTCTTCAACGAGTTTTGCTGGGATTTGGAATTGCGGCTATTCTGGGCGTTAGCTTGGGCATTTTGATTGGCTGGTTTCGGCAGATTGAAGATTTAGTTTTTATTCCATTGGAGTTGCTCAGACCAATTCCCGCCGTCGCCTGGATACCGCTGGCAATTCTCATGTTTCCCAATGCAGAGTCAGGGATGGTGTACATCACATTTTTAGGCGCATTCTTCCCAATTTTGATCAGCACAATTCGGGGAGTAGAAAGCACAGATATAGTGCTGCTGCGAGTAGGGCAGTGTTTAGGAGCTAAACAGTGGCACATTTTTAAAGATATTGTGGTGCCCGGAGCGATGCCCAACATTGCCAGCGGTTTGGTTATTGGTATGGGAAATGCCTGGTTTTGTTTGGTAACAGCTGAAATTTTGGCAGGTCGGTTTGGAGTGGGTTATCTGACCTGGGAGTCTTATGTTACATCGAATTATCCACCAATCGTGATGGGAATGCTGCTGATTGGTTTGATGGGTTTGATAAGCACGCTGATTGTCGATCTCTTAACGAAGTTGCTGATGCCTTGGCGAGTAATGAAAAAGCAGGGTGTGTAGTTCCCTGAAAATGAATATTCAAGTTGCCTATTTTTGGAGGTTTAGAGGCTGTGGCAACCCTAGCAAAAAAGCAGGTTAGCGCCTTGGCGAAAGGGTCAGTTGAAGTTAAAGATTTATCCGTTGCCTTTAAGCGACGAGACCAGTACGGGCCTTTGCTGGTTCTAGAATCGACAAACTTCAAAATTAATCCTGGTGAATTTGTCTGTTTGTTGGGACCATCGGGCTGCGGCAAGTCAACGATTCTAAACTTGATTGCTGGTTTTCTAAAACCAACAAGGGGACAGGTATTGGTGGATGAACAACTCGTCGAAAAACCCGGGGCAGATCGCGGATTTGTCTTTCAGCAATACTCGCTCCTACCCTGGAAGACCACCTTTGAGAACGTGGAATTTGGTTTAAAAATTCAGGGTATTTCCAGAGCAGAACGGACTGAATTGGTAAATGATTACTTAGACCGAGTCGGCTTGTATAAGCATCGTCATTCTTATCCTCATCAGCTATCAGGAGGAATGCAACAACGTGCAAGCATTGTGCGGGCACTTGTAAATTCACCCTCAGTATTGTTGATGGATGAACCGTTTGCAGCCTTGGATGCTCAGACTCGGCACATGATGCAGGAGTTGCTGCTGAACATTTGGAGCGATTTGAAATCCACGGTTATTTTTGTCACCCACGATATTGAAGAAGCCATCTTTTTGAGCGATCGCATTCTGGTTATGGGCGTTCGTCCAGGGCATATCAAAGAAACAGTTGTGGTGAATCTCGATCGACCCCGCCATATAGATACGATGCTTTCACCAGATTTTGTAAATCTCAATCGGCAAGTCTTTGAATTGATTCGCGAAGAAACTCTCAAGAGTATGGAGTTGGGTTGATTGAAGCAAACCATATTTGTACTGCTCGTACAGCCCAAGTGTGTGGCTTTCGATAGCGGCTTGGCGTGTCCTTTGTTGTCCCTTTTACCAACTACTTAAGTTCTGAGATTGATGGAGAAATTCGGTTTGAATCCAGCGATCGAGGTTAATTGTCTCTAGTTCTTCATTTCCGGGAACCACACGGAGTTGAGCAATGTGTTGGGCAATCCAGTCCGGACGAATCATCATCTCGCAGAAAAAACGCCCAGGTTGATTCTGGTGATAGACATTGCTGAGAATTTGGGAGACGATTTCGGCATCCAGGTTTGTCCACTGGCTGATCAGAGAAAGCGCTGAGGGCGTAATAGTATACCAATATTGGGCGGCGCTTAAGGCTTTTAAGTAAGCGATTACAACTTCCGGATACTGTTCTGCTAACTCTGCACTCACTACCACACCATGAAAAGCCGGTAACATATTCAAATTGTCACCTGGTAAATAACGAAACTTGCCTTGACGATAGGCAATATCGTGAAAGGGAGCAAAGTGGGCATACCCATCTGCTTGAATGGAATAACCAAAGGGCTGAGTAATGTTGGAGTTCTCTAGGGAAGCAAGCCTAACCTCGTTAAGTAAGTTCGCAGAATTGAGCGATCGCATCACCATCCCATGTGCCGAAGAACTGAAAGGAACCGCAATCACACCTCCTCGTAAGTCTTCGATACTTTGCAGTTTGGACTTATTGGGAACAATTACGGCATTACAGGAACCATCGGGATTCGTTGAAACAAAGCTAACCAGGCGCGTCTGTCGAGTTTCACTACCGGAATTATTTTGCTGGATAGCACTCAGTAACAAGGGATAATCCCCTAGAACACCAATATCTAGTTTCCCGGCGTGCAATCCTTGAATAATCGGCGCTCCTGTGGAAAAATCGCACCAATGAATGCGATACTGCGTGGAACTGTATCGCCCTTCTTTGGGTAAGAAGTGTTCTAGCAAGCCTAAGCGCTGAATCACTAAGCCCGCCGTTACTGTTGGAATCGTGCTGTTTTGAATCCCGATCGCTAAATCAATTGTCTCAGGATGTTGCAGGGAGTTGGAACGAATGATTAGGTTAGGCGATCGCAAACGTACTGGGGTTGAATGAGGACAAACAGACGTTTGCTGTTGCTCTTGACAATTCTCAACCAGAGCCATGAATTTTTGCATCGGGTTTGAGTTGCGCGATCGCCGATTTTGCGAGGATGAGTCTGCGATCGCGCTTTGCGTGCTACCGGAGGCGATCGCAGATTGGCTTAATCGTTTGGGTAACACTAGGAAAACATTACCGGATAAGGCAAATTCTTGCAGGGGAATTGCAACAAGCATTCCCGATTGACATTCAGACTTAAATTCAAAGTTAGAAGCAAATCCTAAATAATCACCCTGCATCATATAGGTTCGCATCAAACTGAGAGTATCAACAGTTTCAACTTGAGCGAAATCCGAAAAATTTATCCCTAATTCAGTTAGCCGAGATTCAAACACTAAACGGCTAGGGGAGCCAGTATTTAGCATGACCCATCGCTCTTTTTGCAGTTCTTTTAAGCTCAACCAGCTTTGATTCGCTAAAGGATGGTTCGCCGCAACCACTAAAGAATAGTGAATGGGAGCAATTGGGGTTGCTGAAATTTCAGAAAATTCTGCAAAACTAATATCTGAAAATCCTATATCAATCTGACTGCTGGTAATAGCTCGATAGAGAAATTCAGCCGAATCAAATACGACACACTGAGTTTGAATCCCAGGATACTGGTGACGGTACTGGAAGAGAATTTCAGGTAGCCATCCATTAGCGATCGCGGCTGTGCAGCCGATTTTGAGATTGCCAAATTTGCCTTTTTTGATTTCTTCGACTTTGGCAAACAATTGATTTTCAACCTCAATCAGTCTTGGCCCTTCCTCCAATAAAAACTGTCCCACCTCGGTTAGCTGAATCTTACGACCAAGACGATAAAACAGGTCAGTTCCTAGTTCAGTTTCCAGGGATTTTATTTTGGCGCTGACCGCAGGCTGAGTCAGATTTAGAGCATCAGCAGCTTCAGTAAAACTGAGGTGCCTAGCCACCTCCAGAAATACTTTAACTTGATAAACCTCCACGTTCTCTAACCCCCCAAATTGAAATTTTTATTTTACAGCTTAATGAATGAATAAAGCTAATTTATAAGATCATAAAAAACGCGAATGAATAGATGGTATTTTTGGTCACAAAAAAGCTTGTAACTTTTAATTCTCTTCTCTAATATAAAAAAAGGTAAAAAAGCGGACTTAGTGAATTTATTCGTACAAAGTTATAAAAGTTTTTGCTAACTGAAGAGGAGTTAAGAGTGGATACTCAATGGATGAAGACCGATGTTCTTGTCATCGGTGGTGGTACTGCGGGAACGATGGCAGCCATCAAAGCAAAACAGGCAAATCCTGACGGAGAAGTGCTGATTTTAGAAAAAGCGAATATCCGTCGCAGTGGGGCGATCGCAATGGGTATGGATGGGGTCAATACAGCCGTCATTCCTGGTAATTCTACCCCAGAGCAATATGTTCGCGAAATTACGATTTCCAACGATGGCATTGTGAACCAAAAAGCCGTCTACCAAACCGGGAAACTTGGCTTTGAAGTCATTCAAGAACTGGAAAGCTGGGGTGTCAAGTTCCAAAAAGACATTCACGGCAATTACGACCTGAAGCAAGTGCATCGCGTCGGTAAATATGTGCTCCCGATGCCAGAAGGAAAAGACCTGAAACAAATTTTGACCCGACAGGTAAAGCGCCACAAAGCCAAAGTCACGAATCGGGTGATGGCAACTCGTGTTCTAGTCAAAGACGGACGCGCTATTGGAGCAGTAGGGTTTGACGTGCGAAACGGCGATTTTGTCGTAATTCAGGCAAAAGCAGTCGTTTTGTGTACAGGAGCTTGTGGACGATTAGGTTTACCTGCCTCTGGCTATCTCTACGGCACCTACGAAAACCCCACCAATGCTGGTGACGGCTATTCAATGGCGTATCACGCAGGCGCAGAACTCACGAATATCGAGTGTTTTCAAATCAACCCTCTGATGAAAGACTATAACGGCCCCGCCTGCGCCTATGTCGCTAGTCCGTTTGGAGCTTACACCGCCAATGCAGAAGGGCACCGCTTTATCAGTTGCGACTACTGGAGCGGTCAGATGATGCTAGAAATCTGGAAGGAGTTGAACTCTGGTAAAGGTCCGGTTCAACTGAAGATGACCCATTTAGATGAAGACACTATTTCCGAAATTGAGTCGATTCTGTGGTCGAATGAACGCCCCAGCCGAGGACGGTTCCATGAAGGGAGAGGCGAAAATTACCGCACGCATGGCGTGGAGATGAATATCTCTGAGATTGGCTTGTGTAGCGGTCACAGTGCTTCTGGAGTCTGGGTCAACGAGAAGGCAGAGACGACGGTGCCGGGGTTGTATGCCGCAGGCGACATGGCAAGTGTCCCCCACAACTACATGATTGGAGCGTTTGTATTTGGTCGGTTGGCAGGTACGAATGCTGTGGATTATATCGAAGGTTTGGAGCATATTGAACCCGATCCTGATGTTTTAGAGGCGGAAAAACAACGAATTTATGCTCCGTTGAACAACCCGAATGGCGTGCCACATACGCAGGTGGAGTACAAATTACGGCGGTTGGTCAATGACTATCTCCAGCCTCCCAAAGTAGACCACAAGATGGAAATTGGGCTGAGGAACTTTGTGCGCTATCACGAAACCCTAGAGATGATGGGCGCACGCGACCCCCATGAACTGATGCGCTGCATGGAGGTTCACTTTATTCGCGATTGTGCTGAGATGGCAGCACGCGCCTCACTGTATCGTCGGGAAAGCCGTTGGGGACTGTACCATTACCGAGTGGATTATCCCGAAAAGAACAATGAAGAATGGTTCTGCCACGTCAATCTTAAGAAAGAAGAGTCAGGCGAGATGGTTTTGTTCAAGCGTCCAGTTGAGCCTTATGTTGTGGACGTTGATATTGAACGAGAAGTTTATGATGTGGCGGTGCGGTAAGTGGAAGAAGGCAAGAGGCAGAAGGCAGGAGGCAGAAGGTAGGAGGTAGGAGGCAGAAGGCAGAAGGAAAGAAAGACTGTCGAGTAAGCTTTTTAGCTGTTTTTCAACTGGATAGTTATTTCCGCCACGCTGCGGTAAGTTCATTTAGCAACCAGAGTGAGAGTTATGGCTTTAACAACGCAACGGGTTGATGTACCCGTAATCGTCGATGAATCGAAATGCTTAGAAAAGTGTACAGCTTGCATTGAAGTATGTCCGCTGGATGTGTTAGCGAAGAACCCAGAAACAGGCAAAGCCTATATGAAGTACGACGAGTGCTGGTTTTGCTTGCCTTGCGAGAAGGAATGTCCCACCAACGCGATTACAGTACAAATTCCCTTTTTGTTGCGATAGAGGAGTGAAGATGTCTGTGGATACTGAATTGAACCAATGGTTGGAAATGCTGCGATCGCCCGACGGCAGCGATCGCCTAGTTGCCGTCAAAATGTTGCAACATTTGGGCGATGAGGATGCTCTGGAACCCTTGATTACAGCATTGCAAGATGAGAGCATGGCTGTGCAAAAGCTTGCGGTGACGGCACTGTGGGAGCTAGCAAACCCCAAGGCGGTTCCGGCTTTAGTGGAATGTCTGGCTTCAACTGATGAGGAGATTCGGGAAGAAGCGCTATCTGCCTTGGGTGAATTAGTTATCCCCGATCACCTGTTGCTGCTGCTAGATGCCCTGCATCGAGATGACGTGAATATGCAACTGAATGTGTTAATTCTGTTGCGGAAGATTCACGATGCTCAGTCTTTGCCCTACGTGCTGCCGTTCTTTGAGTCGGAAAATGCTGAGTTACGGGAAGCGGCAGTGACAACGCTACGCTATCTCAATCAGGTGGAACGCTGTCAAGAAGCGATCGCCTTAATGTCCGACCCCGATGAGAACGTGCGGCGTTCTGCTGCCCTAACCTTAGGACATTTAGCAGATGCAGAAGTAGTTCCCAGTCTGTGTCAAGCACTCACTGAGGATACGGATTGGCAGGTGCGACGCAATGCGGCAAAATCGTTGGCACTCCACGCTGATTTTGCGGCAGTTCCGGCTTTAGAAACGGCTTTGGCAGATGAGCATTGGCAGGTGCGGAAGTTTACACTTCAGGCTTTGCAGAAAACACCAACTGACCAAACCCTACCTGCTTTAGTGAAAGCGTTGGCAGATGAATACTCGGATGTGCGTCGAGATGCAGCGATCGCACTCGGTATCCTAGAAAACCCAACCGCCCTGAATGCACTCCAGCAATCTCTGGACGATCCAGACAAAGATGTGTGTATTTACGCACAACGAGCAATTCAGAAAATCCAAGAGTCCACGCCAGAGACATCTAATGCCTAGCCATCAATCTCCCTTCCGCCAAACTCATACAGAGGAAATTGCCACTCCTCCCGATCCAGTAACGGAATCTCGGCAACGAGAAGTTATCCAGTATCTCAAACAGGTGATTGAACCCATCCTCAAAAACGACATCGTTAGCTTAGGGATGGTGCGGAATCTGCGGGTTGTGGATGACTATATTTATCTACGCCTGTATGTGGGGAAACATCAGCATCACCTACAAGCCGAAATTCAATCGGCACTTTCGCCTGTAACTTGGTGCAAGAAAATCTATATCCAAATTTGTACCATTCCTGGTGTCAGAACGACGTTGGCAATTTCCAGTGGCAAGGGGGGTGTAGGCAAATCCACAACATCGGTTAATTTAGCCGCCGCTTTGAGTTTACAGGGGGCGAAGGTGGGCCTACTCGATGCAGATGTCTATGGCCCCAACGTCCCCCAGATGTTGGGATTGGGACAGGCAGATGTCAAGGTGATTGATACACCTAACGGTCAAAAGTTTCTACCCCTAGAAGCCCACGGTATCAAAGTCATGTCAGTAGGACTGCTGGCAGAACCCGATCATCCCCTAGCTTGGCGCGGCCCCGTCCTGCACAAAATTGTGACTCAGTTTATTCAGGAGGTGGAATGGGGAGAATTGGATTACCTGCTGATTGATTTGCCCCCTGGTACAGGCGATGCTCAAATTACGATTGTGCAAGAAAGTCCGATTTGTGGCGTAATTTTGGTGACGACTCCCCAACAAGTTGCGGTTTCGGATGTGCGTCGCAGTGTCCATATGTTTCGTCGTGTCGGCATTCCCGTGCTTGGCATTATCGAAAATATGAGCTATTTAATCTGTGGTCATTGTGGCGATCGCACTCCGATTTTTGGGAGTGGTGGAGGGCAGCAGCTATCGGCAGAACTCCATGCCCCTTTACTAGGACAGGTTCCGATTGACCCTAGTATTTGCATGGGCGGAGATACGGGAACGCCTTTGACGCTGACTCACCCAGATTCCACTGTAGGACAAGTATTTGTACAAATGGCTGGGGCGATCGAGACGACTTTTCGCCCTTGTGAAGTTCTGACTGGATAATTGATTTGGGCATTGCACAATTGAAGCACGATGCAATGTCCACATTGTCAAGCAAACTAAACCCTCAAGAACGAACGACACAACCGTAAACAGAGCGATTGATGATGCAGTTGCGATCGCCAATTTTGCGAAACTTCCACGAAACGCTGACGACCCCGAAAAAGTTGAAGAACACGGCTTAAAACTCTATCGTTCTTCCATCATTATTCTCAGATGAAAAGATGTAACCCTTCCCACACAAGCATTTTAGTTTTACGCAATAACTATATCTAGAATATTAGAAAATAAAGCGATAAACCCAATTCCAGTCAGAGTTAAAAAATCGTCTTAAATTTTTGTTTTCAGAGAGTGACAAGACAGGGATAGCGGCGAGTAAGCTTGTGTTTCGTTTCTTTATTTTTATTTCTCTTGCCGAAGTAGAATTGCAAACAGCCAATCAATGTACATCCATCCTTCAGGTTTAAATGAACGGAATAATGTACATTGACCTAATAACTATTCTCTAGTTACCAAAGGCATCTTTGATGCTATCAACAGCCTGTTCAACAAGACCTTTTGTGTTGTCTACTGCTTCCTTAGTCCGAGCCGCATCTTCATCTGCTCTTTTCTCAATTCGCGCTGCATCTCTGTTGGCTTTACGCTCAATGAGATTCCCATGCCCATCCGTTCCTTCCTCGACTCGGTCGGCATTCTTATTGGCAGTTGCTTTTACCTTGTCTTTGACATCGTCAATGAAATTCTTGCTTCGGTTCAAATCTTCATTGGCTTTTCCTTTAACCTGGTCGCTCGTATCTACAGATGCGATTAGGTTTGCACTAGGAGCAGCCATTGCTGCGCTGGTCGAGAAAAAGGCACCCTGCCAAACAAACGCGATCGCTGACACGCAAAACAGCGTTGTAGCCAGCCAACGTCCTACAGTTGAAAGCCCTTTCGTAAAATAATTTGGTTGCATAGAACACAATCTCATTAGGTTTAGCAATCCTATATTTACTTCATTTGGCTTATCAGCTAAACCGCTCTCTAGACAGATGTTCGCTTATCACAAATTGTTCAAATAATTCACTCTTCCGATAGATTGAACAAATATCATCCAGCCTGCATACGTTTAAACTTAATATATTAACAACCTAATAATTCTATTTCTATTAGACTACAATACCCCTACTGGTTAACTAACAAAACTCAAGATATCGCACGACAAGATTTGACTGTAAACTTTTATTGCAACTAGTGTTAATTCTGTTTTTTCAAGGCAACTGCATCTGGCAGGATTAGCTTATCCGTGTGCTTGAATTTATTTCAGTTGTGAGAAGAAGTACTGCCTTCTGCGGGTGGCGTCGGCTTAGATGCTAATTCAGCAGTGCTATCATTTGCGGATGTAGTCGTTTCCGTGTCTTTTTTAGCTTGCCACAAAAGTGTTTTTATCTTCTGTAAATGCTCAAATGGTAAAACGGTACCCTTCGTAATCTTTAGTTTAGTAGTCCCGCTAGGACTTTCGGAGTGCTTTCGCACTTCCTCCACCAGCTCTTTAAAAATCTCAATCGCCTCGTCAACTTTAGGATTTACTCCTTGAATTTGATTCAAATGTTTGCTGACTTCCTCGAAGTCGCTGGGGTCTAAAGTCGCGTCTCTGGTAAACTTTAGCTCAGTCAATCCTCTGGGACTTTCTGAATGCTTTCTCACTTCTTGTACTAGCTTGTCAAAATCTTTAATTGCTTCATCGATTGGTTGTTGCGGTTTAATACTTCTTGCAGTGACCTCGTTTATCCCAGTTTGAAGTACCGCGACCAATAACCGATCCTGTAGAGCGCGAAAGATCAAAGTACCTGCGGAACCAGCAACTGCGGAGGTTGCTAACAGGATAAAAGCCGTTTCTGGTCGGACAATCGCGATAGCTGGAGGTGCAGCAAGGGCACCAATGAGTAACCGTGCCACTACCCCTAAATCAATCACATTTGTAGAATGAGCATAGGCAAACTTTACTGCTAAATCATCATCGGTCGGCTTATGAGGTAACTCAATATTTCCCTGGAGATTGAGCAGTTCGTAGACTAACCCACCCAGGCTTCCAGCAGCGAGGATTACCCCAAGCATCATCCAAAATTTGCAGTCAGCCAAATTAGGAGTTTCTAAAATTTCTTTTACATTTATCTCCCAGTTGTTGGGTTTAATTTGATTTGAATTTGGAATAGGGCTGGAGGTGGGAAGTAGAGTTGGGCGTGGGGAAACGCTTTGACTGTAGGCCGCTGTAGCCGTCAGGCTCGTAGTTAGAAGAATGCTAGAAATAAGAATGTTTATGTGCTTCATCTTTTAGTTATTTGCTTCTAATTTGATATGGTTATAGTTAAAAAAATGCTATAGCAATCGTATTTGAATTGCGATATGCCAGCGGGTCAGAATCCCTCACCTCTTGCAGGGATGGTTGAAACCGCACCTACACAAATGAAACCTGCCTACGCAAGTTACAAGACTAAATCTTGTCTGTTGTTTTAGAAATCACGAGAGCAGCAGTATAAGCTGATTTTTGAGTTTCTGATCCACTAATGGGAGCTGGCTGAAGGTCTACAAACTTAATATTATAGTTGCTGTCAAAGTTTTGAACTGCTAATGCTGAATTTCCGCCACCAGTGGTCAAAACAAAATCTCCTGTATTTTGACTGTCTTTCCAAATATTTACCACTATTTTTGCTCGTCCTGCCCAAATACACTGAACATTAATAGGACAGCGCGAATCTTCTGTGATGTCAGTAAATTTAACCCAAATATTTTCATCAGATAAAATAGCGGTTTCGTTTAAATTTATCTGAAACTCACGATTTAATTGAGTAATAATTAACTTGCCGTTTTGTTGAGCGAGTAATTGGGAAGCTGGTAAGATAGTCGGTTGGGTGGCTAGTTGAGGGTCTTTTTGTGCTAAAGATAAGGATTGAATACTGAAAACAATTGCACAAGCCAAGACGAGAAGGAATAATCTAATTTTGGGATTCTGCAATTTCATGATTGTTGTTCCTTTTCATCTTTTTTAAGAAAATAAAATATTTCGTCTTATTCGGAGGCAAAAAAATTAGTGGCTCGCAGTGAAATAGGTGGATGAACTAGATGCGATCGCGTATTTCCTCCTATCCATTAATCTAGCTCAATATTAAGGATAGTATGCCTTAAAGATATAAGCGATCGCATCACAATAAAGGCTCTGTTGCCCATCGACATCTAGCTGCTCATATATGACAAGATTGGGAAAGTAGTACACAACAGGTATTTTACTTTCAAGCGCTTGACTTTCATAGTTTGAATCAGGCTGAGTGCAGAGGAATGATGCCTTGGTCGAAAATGCGGTTATCGGTGCCGATACCGCTAATGATTATTCTGTCTGCATATACATTAAGTGCCGCAAAACTCAATTGACTAGTAGAATGCGCCGTCCATTCTGAACGTTCCACCGGGCGGAGTCCTGCCCCTGCCCCACAGATGAGGTAGGTAGTACCATTGATGGGCTGAGTGCGCTCATAATGGTGGTCGTGACCGTTGATGTAAAGTTGCACTCCGTACTTTTTAAATAGTGGCGTCAAGGTTTGTATAAAGGGTTGATTAACCCCGTATGCACCCGATGAATAAATCTGGTGATGACCAACAACTACTTTCCAAGGGGCATTACTGCGAGTGAGTTCTTTTTCTAACCATTTTAGTTGAGTTTCCCAGTCAGCATTCTCATTAGTATCTAAAGCAAAAAATTGTACGGGGTTGCGGCGGAATGTGTAGTAGCGTCGTCCCTGCATATTAAAGCCTGGATAGCGCACTTGGGGTTCTCCGTTATCGGTGCGGATGTCGTGATTGCCAAGAACCGCCTGAAATTTTACTCCGCGCCGCAATAAAGCTTGATAGGGGCGCTCAAAGACATCGACAATTTTCTCGATTTCACCGTTGTTGTAAATATTGTCACCCGCAAGAATTGCTAAATCAAAGGGCTTTAGCGCGTGGTAACGAGCCATTGACGCTGCTACAGCATACTGGCTTGCCGAACCAGTGCCGGTGTCAGCGACGGAGACAAACCGCAGGAGAGGGGATTGTGATGAACTAACGGTTGTCAATTTGGAGCCTAAGTTGGAGGAAGGGGAGGTTTTTGACGTCTCTCCTGGGTTGATATCTTGACTCTGAGCGATTTGGCTGCGGAATTTTCTGACCAAAAAAGCTAAGCCGAAGCCACTGAGGCTACTTAAAATTAGAAAGTCACGGCGTTTAAGGGGCATAGATTACTTGATTAAGAGTTACGTAAGTTGGGCGCAAGTCGATTAAAGCAGAATAGCAAAGTGGTAGATTAGGGCTGTGAAGGCAGCATTCGGTAAAAATTTACCGTAATTGCACCTATTTGCACTGCCCTCAGGGGAAATTCGATGCCAGAAGATCAACCGAAACAGCCAACTTCTTCAGCTAAACCGGCACCCCAAACGCCGACGCCCACGGGGGCAAAAAGCCAATCGGGAAAAGCCCTCCAGCAAATTTGGGCTAGATTCCAACCCGTTCTGAAAGTGCAAAGCCTTAAAACTCTGCGTGGCACAATTCAGCTACTGGAAGGGGTTGTCGAAAAACTGGAGGCAGAACCTACCGAACAGTTACCCTCAAGGACTCCTTCTCCTCCGGAAAAGGTGGTATTTCAACCTACTGAGGGGGTGACAGAGCTGACGCCAGAAGTGACGCCAGAAGTGACGCCAGAAGCACCAGCATTGGCTACAGAGACGTCAGCCCTGGAAACCTCTGCGGACACGCCAGCACCAGAGACACCTCCTGCTGAGGTGGTGCCTTTGCCACCGACGCCGAGTCCTCTAGAGAGGTTCCGTCAGAGTTGGATGCGCTTTGTGATGTTGTGGAATGCGACGCTGGCGAGAATCCGCTCAATTCTGCCGGAATCAATCAGTCAAAAGCTGTCGAATACGGCTTTGTCGGGCGCGATCGCAGGCGTTCTTCTCGTAGTACTCTGGACAACAGCCGCCCTGATACCTGGGAAGCCTCCGACTGACGTGGCGAATCTTCCGACTTCACAAATTACCACTCCACCGGAATTAAAAGCGCCTGAAGCACCGGAACCCGTGGAAACGGTGACGCCGCCTCCCCCAGTGCTGACTCCAGAGCAAAACCTGATTGCCTCTATCCAAAATCGAGTCACTGAAATTACCAGCCAATATGAAAATGGGCTGATTCAGTCGATTGAAGCTAACTTTCCAGGCAGTTTGCTAATCGTGAAGGTAGGAGATGCTTGGTACAATCTCTCTGTCTCTAAGCAGGACAAATTAGCTGCTGAAATGTTGCAACGTGCTAGGGAACTCGACTTCAGCAAGCTACAAATCGCCGATTCTCAAGGCGACGTGCTAGCGCGTAGTCCAGTCGTGGGAAACACGATGGTGATTGTGAAGCGGCGTCAACTGGCGGCGGGTTAGTTGTTGCGCGGGTGCCGCCAAATCTACCTAAAATACTTTTTCTGGTTATACCTTCGAGGCATCGAGGGTATTTTTGTTTTTGCACTTAACTACCGATTTCCCCCACGCACCGATTGGGGCGGATTGTTAAAGTTCAAACTTTGGGTTGGCAGCATCCAGGTAATCAGCAATCCCTGAAATGCACCTACTGCAACCAACGCCCATAAAAAGCCGGTTTTCCTGATAACTCGTGGTAAAGCGTGCATAAAAATTACCCTAGGTAGCGCCCTGGCACATTCACAATTTTTTAGACCACAAAGATAACTAGAGCAATCTTTGTATGCCTCTACCTAAAGAAGTATATCCCAATAATTACCTACGTGCTGAGACTAAATCTAGAGAGAAACTGCTATTTCACGAGAAATACTGATAATTAAGTAGCCAAAGTTTTAATTATTACAATCATTTTTAGCTAAAAATTATGATTTTTGGGAACTTGGGAAAGCAGCACGGTACACCTTTACGTTGTAATCTATACCTGTAATTGCGGTACCGACGACAACAGCATAAGCTCCTAATTCCAAGGCGTGTTTAGCTTGCTGCGGTGAGGCAATGCCGCCTTCACAAATTGCTGGAACGCTTAGCTGTTCGACTATTTGGGCGAGAAGATCGAAGCCGGGAGGAGCCAGATTTTTCGTTTGGGCAGTGTAACCATAGAGCGTGGTACCGACAATGTCTGCACCAGCCGCAGCAGCAGCGATCGCGCTCTCTATCGTATCCACATCAGCCATCACCGGCTTGCCTAATTCATCGTGAATCCGGGTAATGAGTTTTTCTACTGTTTCCGCGCCTGGGTGATCGCGTAAAGTAGCGTCAATGGCAATAATGTCCGCACCGGCTTGAGCGATCGCTTCCGCGTGTTCAAACTGCGGCGTAATATAAACTTCGTAACCCGGTATCTGTTGTTTCCACAGCCCGATAATCGGTGATTTTACCCGTTCCCGGACTGCCTTCACATGAGCGGGCGTATCAATTCTGACACCGACTGCTCCGTTAAGGATAGCGGCTTGCGCGATCGCGGCAATTACCGATGGCTCATGTAAAGGCGAGTCAACCGGAGCCTGACAAGATACAATCAGACCTTGACTCAGCGCGTTTAATCCTTGGGAATTTTGGTTCATGGTTTATCGTCAAATGCCATGAACATTGAACAACGAACCATGAGCTTTGAGCAATCCACTTTCAGCCAAGTATGAGAAAGTCATACCTTGGCAAGAGCGAATCTCAAGAGCCAATCTAAAATCTAAAATCGCTATTATGCATCGTCTAGCCGCTACTCCTGGGGGATGGAATCCTGACGCTGAAGGCGTCATTTTTATCGAACAAACCCCTGCCCCGATCGTCCTTCTCACCGCAGCTGACACCGATATTCAAACTCTCGCCGCAGCAGTATCCAAATTGCCAGAGGGATTTCCAGCGCTACGAGTCGTCAATCTCTTGCAGTTGCAGCAACAGCTCAGTATTGATACTTACGCTGAGGAAGTGCTAGAGCAGGCACAGGTAATTATTCTACGGCTACTGGGAGGACGTTCTTACTGGTCTTACGGGTTAGAAGTAGTACGCGAGACAGTGCAGCGAACGGGTGCAGCATTGATTGTCTTGCCAGGAGACGATCGCCCAGATCCTGATTTAATCAGTCATTCTACTGTTTCTCTATCAGTTGTAAACCAGTTGTGGCGCTACCTCATTGAAGGGGGCGGGGAAAATTTCGCCAACGCCCTAAAATTTATTGCTGATGTTTGTCTAGAAGGTCGTTACAATCCACTCCCACCCCAAGAAGTTCCTCGCGTGGGGCTTTATCAATGGGAAATGGGGGATGAGGAAGACAATCAGAAAAACCTAACCCCCCAGCCCCCTTCCCTACCAGGGCAGGGGGAAAATGACGCCTCTCTCCTTGCTGGAGAGGGGTTGAAGGAGAAGTTAAAGCCAAAAGTTGGAATTTTGTTCTATCGCGCTCATTATTTAGCTGGAAATACAGCAGTCATTGATGCTCTTTGCCAAGCATTAGCCGCCCGAAAATTAGAACCCGTCCCCGTTTTTGTCTCTTCCCTGCGAGATCCGGATGTGCAGGAAGAAGTGTTGCAACAACTCCAACCTAAAGATGCAGAACCCATACAGGTTTTGCTGAGTACCACCAGCTTTGCGATTAGCTCATTGCCAAGCGCGAATGGTCAAAAATTAGCGATGAGCGATGAGCCATTAGCACTCAGCACCTTAGATGTACCAGTGTTGCAGGTAATTCTCAGCGGTGGCACTGTGGAACAGTGGGAATCGGGGTTTCAGGGGCTATCACCGCGGGATATGGCGATGAATGTAGCGTTGCCAGAAGTGGATGGGCGGATTATTAGCCGTGCGGTTTCGTTTAAGGCGGTGCAAACCCGGAATCCTCAGTTGGAAACGGATGTGGTGGTTTATGAGCCAGTACGCGATCGCATTGAGTTCGTTGCTGACTTAGCCTCTAATTGGGCAAAACTACGCCAAACGCCACCATCTGAGCGCCGAATTGCCTTGATTTTGGCTAATTATCCCAACCGAGATGGGCGTCTTGCCAATGGTGTTGGATTAGATACGCCAGAAAGTTGTGTGGAAATCCTCAAGGCGTTGCAGTTGGCTGGGTATCAGGTTGAAAATATCCCGGCAAATGGAGATGAATTGATTGGGCGTTTAACGGCTGGGGTGACGAACGATCCGGAGGGGGAATTGCGCCCAGTCGGGCAATTTGTCTGTGGGGAAGAGTATCAGGAGTATTTTGCGACGTTGCCAGTGGGCGTGCAGAAGCGAATATGCGATCGCTGGAGTTCTGTTTTGGAGATGAACCGCACTAGCAAAGCCATGCGCGTTAGCGCTTTAGACGCGAAGGGCGCAAAGGAAGAGAGGGAAGAGAGATTTATCGATCTAACGGGTTCCGTTTCCCAATTCCCAATTCCTGGTATTTATCTAGGTAATGTGTTTGTGGGGATTCAACCAGCGCGGGGTTACGATATTGACCCTAGTTTAAATTATCACGCTCCGGATTTGGAACCGCCTCATAGTTATCTCGCTTTCTACTATTGGGTGCGACAACATTTTGGGGCTGATGCAATCGTTCATGTGGGGAAACATGGGAATTTAGAATGGTTGCCGGGTAAAAGTGTGGCACTCTCTGAAAATTGTTATCCAGAGGTTGCTTTCGGCGCATTACCTCATCTTTATCCTTTTATTGTCAATGACCCTGGCGAAGGTTCGCAAGCTAAACGTCGCGCCCAAGCGGTAATTATTGACCATTTAACGCCGCCGATGACTCGCGCTGAACTTTATGGTTCTTTGCAGCAATTGGAAGGATTAATTGACGAGTATTATGAAGCCCAGAGTTTAGATCCGTCGCGCCTGCCAGTGATAAGCGATCGCATCACTCAGCTAATCCTTGAAGAAAACCTCCATCAGGATTTAGGGTTAGAAACTCTTAACAACAGGGGTGAGGAAATCCAAAATTTCCTTACTCGCGCTGATGGGTATCTGTGCGAATTGAAAGAGGCTCAAATTCGAGATGGTTTGCACATTTTTGGGCAATGTCCGCAGGGGCGACAACTCAGAGATTTGATAGTAGCGATCGCTCGTCATCCCGGTACTCATCGTCTCGGTTTAACTCGCGCGATCGCCCAAGATTGGGGTTTAGATTTCGACCCCTTGACAGCCGATCCCGCTCAACCGCTTCCTAGCAGCGCGGAACCCCCCCCTGTGAACGGTAGGGGGGGCAACGAGCATACAATTGCAGCCTATCGAACTGTCGGTGACGCAGTTGAAGCATTAGAACAACAAGCAGCTAACTTGGTGGAATATCTACTCATCGCCCCCTCCCTTTCCACTCCCTCTTACCCTCTCCCCGTTAACGGAGAGGCTTGGGGTGGGGTAGACGGTGATGCCACGCAAAGAGAATTGGAGTGGATATGCAGGTACCTTCTGCCATCCCTGCAACAAACCACCCAAGAAATCGCCAACCTATTGCGAGGTTTAGATGGGCGTTTTGTCCCCAGCGGGGCATCTGGCGCACCAACACGAGGACGCCCAGACGTTCTGCCTACGGGTCGCAATTTTTACTCAGTTGATATTCGGGCAATTCCTACAGAAACCGCTTGGCTGGTAGGACGCAAAGCAGCAGAAGCCTTAATAGAGCGATATACGCAAGAAAATGGTGAGTATCCTAAAACACTTGGATTATCCGTATGGGGAACTTCAACCATGCGAACTGGCGGTGATGATTTGGCAGAAGCGCTGGCATTGTTGGGAGTGCAACCTGTGTGGGATAGTCCATCGCGGCGGGTGGTAAATTTTGAAATTTTGCCAATTTCCGTTTTAAATCGTCCCCGCGTCGATGTCACGCTGCGAATCTCTGGTTTTTTCCGCGATGCTTTCCCAAACTTAATCGATCTATTCGATCAAGCGGTGGCAGCGGTAGCTGCGTTGGATGAACCACTAGAGCAAAACCCCTTAGCCGCGCAAGTTAAACAAGAAACCAAGTTATGGGAAGCGGCGGGGTTAAATCAGGAACAAGCAGAAATGCGATCGCGTTATCGCATTTTTGGTTCTAAACCCGGTGCCTACGGTGCGGGATTGCAAGGCTTAATTGAAGCCCAAAACTGGACAGATGACGAAGATTTAGCCCGTGCCTACATCAACTGGAGTAGTTATGCCTACACTAGCACCGCAGATTCCTCGCCTCCCTTGTCAAAAGGAGTTCCAGGAGCCGTTTCTTCTCCTTCCCTAAGCAAAAAAGGTTTAGGGGGAATCGCAGCCCCAGAAGCCTTTGAGCAGCGTCTACGCCAGATGCAAATCGTATTGCACAATCAAGATAACCGGGAACACGATTTATTAGATTCAGATGATTACTATCAATTTCAAGGCGGTTTAACAGCAGCAGTAAGGGCGATGAGTGGCAAAAATCCCCAAACTTACTTTGGGGATAATTCCCTTCCTGAAAACCCGAAAGTGCGGCAACTGCGAGAAGAAATTGCGCGAGTATATCGTTCTCGTGTCGTGAATCCAAAATGGATTGCTGGAGTCATGCGCCACGGTTACAAAGGTGCTTTTGAAATGGCAGCAACCGTTGATTATCTCTTCGCTTATGATGCCACAGCAAATTGTGTGGAAGATTTTATGTATCAAGGAGTTGCAGAAGCGTACTTATTCGACCAATCTGTGCAGGATTTCATCCATCATAAGAATCCTTGGGCATTGCGAGATATGGCAGAACGGTTGCTAGAAGCGAATCAGCGGGGATTGTGGCAAAACGTCGATCGAGAGATGGTGGATAAGTTAAGAAGCTTAGTTCACCAAGCTGAAGCCGTCATCGAATCTACCACTGCCCTCTAATATGGGAGATAACAAGCGCTGCACGGCTGAAGAATTTACGCGATCGCACTCATCTTTGTTGCTTGGTTAAAACTACTGTTTGAGTTGCCTAATCCGTTATGAGTAAGACGAAAATATAAGTTTTGTGCGATCGCTTCCGTATCCATCCTAAGCCATCATCGCATCGCTTCCGCTGAAAGTCTAAAGCTACAGGAACAGTTAGCAACGGATACACAACTTGAATGTTTGGCTATCTTTGAGAAAGATTTTTCGAGTATTTTACTAATCTCCTCAGCGGCTTGAGGTCGCCAGAAAAAGTACCCTTGCATCTGTTCGCATTGGAGATTTTGCAAGAAATCTTTTTGCGCTTCTGTTTCCACGCCTTCCGCAACCAGTCTCAGATTGAGTACCTTTCCTAACGCTGCGATCGCTGTAATGATAGCTGCATCATTGGGGTCGTTTGTCAAGTCCCGAACAAAGGATTTGTCAATTTTTAAGGTATGGAAGGGAAACTTTTTCAAATAAGTCAGAGAAGAATATCCCGTCCCAAAATCATCTAGAGAAATGTAGACTCCTAGCCGATGCAACTCACTCAAAGTTTTCCGGGTAAATTCTACATTTTGCATCGTGATTGTTTCAGTAATTTCTAACTCCAGAAATTGCGCTTCGAGTCCAGTTTCTTCCAGAACTCGCGTCACCATTTTGACTAAATCGGGTTCCTGAAACTGTCGGGCAGAAAGGTTAACCGCCACTTGTAAGTCGGCAATTCCTGCATCGTGCCAAGCTTTATTTTGAGCGCAGGCAGTCTTTAACACCCATTCCCCAATTGGTACGATGAGTCCGGTTTCTTCCGCTAGGGGAATAAATATTCCTGGAGAAACTAGCCCAAATTTTGGATGTTGCCAGCGCAACAGGGCTTCAACATGGGTAATTTCTCCAGTCGTTGTATTGACTTGAGGTTGGTAGTAAACGACAAATTCTCCCCGTTCTAGAGCATGGTGCAAATCGTTTTCGAGTACCAATAACTCAGAATTCTGAGAATTCATTGCTGGATTATAAAATTGATAGTTATTCCGACCTTGTTCTTTGGCACGATACAAGGCAGCATCGGCGTTTCTCAAAAGCGTTTCAGCATCTGTGCCATCACTGGGATAAAGTGCAATCCCAATACTGCTACTGATATGCAGGGAGTGCCCTTCTAAATAAAATTCTGGCTTTAAAGCTTCCAAGATTTTCTGGGCAATCTTAGCAGCGTCCTCTTTACAACGAATTTGGGGGATAAGTAGGGTAAATTCATCCCCTCCCCAACGAGCAACGGTGTCATCCTCCCCCAGACAGCCGATCATTCGTTCAGTGACGCTTTGCAACAAGCGATCGCCAAAAGCGTGCCCCAATGTATCGTTAATCGTCTTAAAACGATCCAAATCCAAAAACATTACGGCAAGCGTACTTTGGCTTTGACGTGCATACGCCAAGGACACAGACAGCCGCTCATTGAATAGCATCCGGTTCGGCAAGCCAGTCAGCAGGTCGTGTAACGCTTGATAGCGGATGGTTTCTTCTGCCTGTTGGCGCTCGGTGACATCGCGGAAGCTCCACACTCTACCGACGACTTTTCCCGCAATCCGTTGAGGCTGGGAATAGCGCTCGAAGATTCTTCTATCTTTAAATTCAAGGAGGTCGTAGCTTTCTGCGTCGGGTTCGCCATAGAGTTCCTGAACTTTGGTGATGAAGCTCTCCGGGTTTTTTAGCTGCTCTAGGACAAATGCTAAGGCTTGATCGCTATTCCGTGCCGCGACAATGGAATCGGGAATGCGCCACATTTGGACAAATTTTTGATTGAAACTGGCTATTTTTCCGACTTTGTCAACTACGAGAATCCCATCAGCAGTTGATTCGAGCGTTGCCTTTAGCAGGGACAGGGATTTTTCCAATTCCTCCTCTGCCCACTTGCGCTCGGCGATCTCGCCCTCCAATTGCGCGATCGCATTGTTTAATTCTGCGGTACGCTCAAGGACTCGTCTTTCTAAGTCTGCGTTGAGCTGCTTGAGAGCATTTTCTGCTTGCTTGCGATCGCTAATATCGCGGGCAATGGTAGAAAGAAAGTCAACGGTTCCATCCGGCTTCTTGTGGGCAATAATCAGCTGCAAAACTGGAATCTCCCGTTTATCGCGGGTCAAAAGTGCAGTTTCGCCACACCAGACGCCATCGCGAATCGCACTAGGAATTCCCTCCTCCAAGATGATTTGACTCGCCCATTTCGGGTGGCAACTGGCAACGCTGAGGTTTGAGATATCCTCTTTGACAGGAATTCCGACCAAGCGACGACCTGCCTGGTTAATGTAAAATGTGCGTCCTCGATTGTCCGCACTGCCTACGAAATCACTCGTTGCTTCTAAAATCCCGGCAAGGCGTGTTACTGCTGCCTCTGCTTGCTTGCGTTCTTGAGTAAGAGAGATGGCGGCTGCCGCTGCACGCAGCAGGTTGATTTCCAAAGGTTCCCAAGCACGCGCTTCTATGCAGTTGTCAAAGCCGATAAACCCGAAGAATTCGCCCTTAACCATGATGGGCAAAATTAGGATGGAAAGAATTCCCTGAGGTTCTAAGATAAAACGCTCTGATTCGGGTAATTCAGCGACAATTCCGGCAACAATGTCACCTTTTTCTAGCAAATATGCCCAGCGGGGGAAGAAGTCGTCATAAGAAAGGTTTTGCAGCGCCGGATTGTCGATTTCTGGGCGAACGCCCTCGGCACACCACTCCGCACGCTGACTCATTAGCAAGTTGCCGGTTTGGGAACGATGGTTCTCGAATACGTAAACGCGACTTGCGCCTGCTGCTTGTCCGAGTTGTACCAATATTTCCGTGTAGCAATTCGTGCTGCCATCAAAAGTCAGCAACCGGCGCTCAACTTCAACCAATGCTGATAAGTAGCGTTCGCGCTGCGCGAGTCTTTCCTCTGCTTGCTTGCGCTTGGTGATATCGCTGAAAGTGCAGATTACTTGTTCAAGGCGACCATCCGCTGCCAACTGAGGTTCGGCATTGACTAATAGCCAGATGCGATCGCCTACACTAGGACGATAAACGCCCATCACGACATTCCGCACAGCTTGACGAGTTGCGATCGCTTGCGACACCGGATGGGTTTCTCCGGGGAACGGTGTACCATCTTCATGAATGACATTCCAATTCAGATCGAAGGAAGTTTTCCCCAGCAGTTGGCTGTCAGTGATACCGAGAAGGTCGATAGCCGCTTGATTGCTCAGCAGGATTTCTGCGTTGGCTCCTTGCAGTAAAACGCCGACGTGAAGCTCCTGTATCAGCGTCCGAAACCGCTCCTCGCTTTCGCGCAGTGCTTCCTCTACCCGCTGACGCTCGACAATCTCGCCCTGAAATTGCCCAATTGCACGCTTTAACTCAGTTGTGCGCTCCTCAACTCTAATTTCTAGTTCTTCTTTCGCTTGTTTGATCGCCAACTCCGCTCGCTGCCGTTCCGTGATATCTTGGGCTACACAAACGATTCCCTGAATTCTATCCGATACGCTTGCGATCGCTGCACAGGAAAACAGCACCGAGATTCTTCTCCCGTCTTTGGACAGGTAAATTTTTTCCGCATCTCGGACAACCCTTTTTTGAGTTAAATCATCCAACTCCGACGCTGTGAAAGGAAATTTTTCATCGGCAAAAATAACTCCTATCGGTTGCCCAATTAACTCCTCTTTGTGATACCCCAAAAGTTCGCAGGTTGCTTTATTAACTGACTGAATCATGGTATCGGGCGTTACCACGATCAGAGATTCCACCATGCTTTCACAAACATTGATTACATCCGCTGTTTTCTGCCGCAAATCCTCAGCCATTTTATTGAAAGCATCAGCTAAGGCGCTCAGCTCATCTTTGGTGGAAGCGTCTATTTTTGTCTCTAGCTTGCCCTTGCCTATCTCTACCGCAGCCGCTTTGAGTTTGTTTAGCCGACTCAATATAGACCGCGAGATAGAAAAACCAAGAAATATAGCGATTAAGACGGTAGATAAACCGACGCCAAATATCATTCTGTCGGTCAAGAGCAGAGTTTCATGAATCTTCTTTCTTTCGGCTTCCAAGTCTTGCGATTGAGCCTGAATTTTTTGGTTAATAGTTCCTATAAATTGTTGGCTAGTTTTTTCCAGTTCGTTTTCTTTTGCCAGTAACTCTGGAGTTACCTTTCCCTGCTTTTTTAAGCCAATTACCTCGTTGGATAATTTTAAAAATCTCTCACTTGAAGTTTGGATTTCTTCTGACAATCCTTGCTCAGATGGGAAAAAATAGTTCGCTAATTCTTTATAAGCATTCAGAGCCTTGCGATAATTTTCCTGGCTAGTCTCCACATTTTGATATTTTTGCGTTGATACAATATCTTTTGCAGATGGATTTTTTTCTACTTTTTGGAATTCTAATTGTTTAGTAGACAAAACTACTGTATCCGAAGCATATTGCAACCGCGCTAACTCATGGTGAGAGGAAATCGTTCTAATAACTTCGTTGTACTTTTTTTCAACGTTATTCGTTCCTTTAATTCCGACATATCCAACCACTTCAACAAGTAGAGCAACGGCTAAGTAACCTGTCATCAATTTGTGGCTGATTTTCATCTAAATGGGTTCCTGATGCTAAACCGTCTTGCTACTTGAAATAGTATTTCAATAATAAATGCTTAGTAACAATTACCTATTCGTGAATGCTGGAATAGGCAAGGTAATGCCAGTTTAGAGAAGTCATCTCTCTGGCATAGAACTGGAAAACCTTAAAAAGACTTCCAAAAATATATGATTTTTTTATAAAAGATTAATAAAAAAGATACTAAAGTTAAATTTTAGACATAAAACTTTTATGAAAAGCCAGAAACCTAGAGGTAGCATTCATCGTTTGTAGAGACGCGGGATATGGAGTCTCTACAAAATCAACGTCAAGAAGGAGATAGAGAAACTTAATATCCAATCGCTGCGGCGTCGCCTAGAGGAAGGCCAAAAGCAAAGAGCGATCGCCTCCTTAAGCTTCCCTAATGCATCCCTTCAACAATAAGAGGACAACGCTTAAGAAATTGCCATAGGTTTTGACCGATTTGACCTCTCTCGAACAGTTGCAGTAGAGCCTCTCTGGCTTTGACGCATCGGGATTTCAATCCAAAACTCTGCTCCCTGTCCCGCTTCGGAAATGCAGCGAAGCATTCCTGAATGCTTCTCTACTACAATTTGATAGCTAATTGATAGCCCCAGCCCCGTTCCTTGCCCAACTGGCTTGGTCGTAAAAAACGGATCGAATAGCCGTTTTCTTACCTCTTCCGTCATGCCTAGTCCATTATCAGCAATTCGCACAGCAACACGGTCGGGGTGCAAAACTTGAGTGCTAATCCGAATCGTTGGGGATGGTTCAAGATTACTTGTCGATTGTTCATTGTTACGAGCAATGAACGATAAGCCATCAAAGGCTTCTAGGGCATCAATAGCATTGCTAATAATATTCATAAATACCTGATTCATCTGACCCGCATAACACTCAACTAAAGGCAAATTTCCGTATTCTTTAACCACCTCAATAGCGGGATGCTCCGGCTTAGCTTTTAATCGATTTTGCAAGATTAAAAGAGTGCTATCTAATCCCTCGTGAATATCAACTGGCTTCATGTCTGCCTCGTCAAGGCGAGAGAAATTCCGCAAAGAAAGAACAATTTGACGGATACGTTCAGTGCCAATTTTCATCGAAGATAGGATTTTGTCTAAATCTGCAATAATAAAGTCAAGTTCGACAGTTTCTGCTTGCTCTTCGATCTCGGTAATTGGGTTAGGATAGTGTTTTTGGTAAAGCTGCACCAGTCTCAACAAATCTTGTGTATATTCACCCACATACACAAGGTTGCCGTGGATAAAATTAACGGGGTTATTAATTTCATGAGCTACCCCAGCAACCATTTGACCAAGGCTAGACATCTTTTCGGTTTGAATGAGCTGAGCTTGGGTTTGTTGCAAGTTTTGCAAAACTTGCTGAAGTTCTGTTTCTGCCTGCTTGCGTTCGGAAATTTCAATTTCTAAGTTTTGGTTTAACTCAATCAGTTCGGCAGTCCGTTCAATTATTTTTTGCTCTAAAAAATAGTAAGATTCTGCAAGTTTTTTTGCCATTTGGTTGAACTCGCAAGACAATTTTTCAATTTCATCTCCTGTTTGAATATTTAGGCGATAATCTAAATTACCTGCACCAATTTTTGTCGCTCCTAACTGGAGTTTTTTTATAGATAAAATGACTGGGATTAATATTAATATCATCTGCCCAGTGAGAATTATAAGAATTAAACCTGTAGTGGCATATCTAATAATATGGGTGGTCTCTTTAAATTTATTTGATTCTTGCCTTGCTAGAGCATACTGTTGCTGAATATTACTAACTAGAGAGTTTAAAGAGAAATCAATATCTTCTTTGAAAGAATTGATGGTTCTGAAATCCTGCTGAGTCTGTTTAAGAGTAGAAGGTGTATCGCGAAGCTCTGTTGCTAAGCGGACGAGAAAACTATGGCGACGGCGAACAACTGTCAGGCCTGAATTTTCTGGCATCAGACTTTCTAAGTCATCCAAGCTAAGGATAAAGTCAGACATTGCCTTGTGATATTTTGCCATATCTGAGGGGTCGCGGTTGAGGATGAGATAGTTCCTCAGTGCTGCGATCTGGTCTCTTAAAGAAACTTTTAGATTCAAGACTATACTGTCAGCTTGAGCGGCTCTTTCTCGGCTCGTTTCGGTAGATTTTTCTACTTCTTTGAGCCAGTCTTCACTGCCAACTGTAAGGCATAAAATTAGCCCTAGTACGGCAATAGAAGATCCAATAAACTTAGTTAATATTTTCATTGCATTCGGCTTTATTTCAACTTAAGGCGCTCTTGGAGTTTTCTAATCGGTGTATAGTCTCGATCTTCTACCAGAGTATATCCAGCCGACTCAGAACCACTGGGATCTAGCAGTCCCTCTGGAGAGTTGACAAATGCTTTCTTGAGGTCGATTACCAGTTGGGATGGAAGCTTACTAGAGACGACAATGGGCGAAAGAGGAATTGGGTCAGATTCCCAAATAATTTTGTATTTTAAAGGGTCGATATTTCCCTCTTTCTGTTGCTGAAGATACGAGCGTTTATCATCCGCGATCGCATCCACCTTTCCTGCTAGTAAATCCGCTTTCACCTTGTCGTGACTACCCGCATACTTGACTGTAGCAAAGTCGCGTTCGGGGTTAATACCAATGTCTTGAAAGTGAGATAAAGGCACTAAGTAACTCGAAGCTGAGGATTTACTGACGAAGGCAAACCTCTTACCTTTTAACTCTTTAATAGTTTTGATACCGCTGGCATTATTAACAACGATCGCGCTTGTATACCAAGGTCGTCCAGTTGTTCTTTCAATGGGCGCAACAATTGGCTTAAGTTGGGGATCTCGAAGATGTGCCTTCACATACGACAGGGGGCCTAGAAAAGCCATTTCTAGGCCCCCTGTTACCAGTAAATCTATCGATGTGTCGTAGTCTTTTGTAATCTGAAATTTAACAGGTTTTCCTAATGTCTTGCTTAGATAGTCCGCTAGTGGCTGAAGTTGCTTTTCCTGTTCTGCTGAAACCTGCCACGGAATCACCGCCATATTTATGGTTTTTAGTTCGTCTCCTGTATTCCTATAACTATCGCTCAGTGGCTGAGAGCTGGGGCTTATTGGCGTTGTGGTATTTTCACTTGGCTGAGTACAGGCTACACAACTGTACGTAACGGACAAGGCTAGGATGAAGCAAGTCACTGCTCGTTTGTAAGAGCGATTTCGTGTCCAAGATAGATGTTTTTGCATTCTGTTTAAGGCTATGTTTACCTTTTAACTTTTTACCGTGTCTGGAGAATAATACCGCTTTCCAAAATTATGAAAGTAACACTTCAAAAAATGTTATTTTTTCACATCTTAAGTTAAGTGGTAATATAAGAGATTACTACTTAACTTTTGAGTCCGCTAATTTTAGATTCATGCTTTCACTCAATCCTCATTCTCAGGAGGATTGGAGAAAATAAACACTGTGTTTTTACGGGTTTTTAAGATTTTCTTTCTTAAGCCCAAAAATCTAGTTTTAAGCCGCTCATCTATCCACCCACAGATGCTCCTCAAGGGGGGATTAACTTAGTAACAGGGAAAATTACTCCAAAGTCTGGCGCTCCAAGGGATTGAGAGGTTCTCCCAGGATTACAGCATTAACTAAAAAGGATTACCTTTGAAATCCCTTCTGTCGTTTGAAATCGCGGAAAATGTATTAATTCCCTTGCCTTGGACTTTGTGTTACTGGAATCTCTACAACGAACTCGGTTCCCTCTCCCACTGCTGATACACAACTGATCGACCCTCCATGTTTTTCTGTGACAATCTGATAGCTGATTGCCAATCCTAGCCCGGTGCCCTGACCGATTGGCTTGGTCGTGAAAAATGGGTCAAAAAGTCGCGCCTTGACATTCTCACGGATGCCGGGACCGTTATCTGCAATTCGCACAACAATTTTGTTCGCGTTCAAAACTTCAGTGCAAATTTGGATGGTCGGTAATTGAGAATTAGGAATGGGGAACTCGCTATTAGAACTTGTTTCTCCAGAATCGATGAGCTTTTGACGATTAGAGGGCAACCCTTCTAAAGCATCTATGGCATTGCTCAAGATATTCATAAATACTTGATTCAGTTGTCCTGCATAACACTCTACTTCTGGCAGCGTGCCATATTTCTTAATAACTGTAATTCCTGGAGAATCTGGTTTAGCTTTCAGCCGATTCTGCAAGATTAAGAGGGTGCTATCAATACCCTCGTGAATATCAACCGGCTTCATTTCTGCTTCATCCAGGCGGGAGAAGGTTCGCAAAGAGAGGACAATCTGGCGGATGCGGTCAGCGCCTAACTTCATTGAAGCGACCATTTTGGGCAGGTCTTCAAGAACAAACTCAATGTCTAAAGCCTCAACTTCTTCTTGAATCTCTGGCGCGGGATTGGGATAGTATCGTTGGTATACTTTCATTAGATTGAGCAAGTCTTGTGTATATTGCTCGGTGTGGATGAGATTGCCGTAGATAAAGTTAACGGGATTATTAATTTCATGCGCCACTCCAGCAACCAGTTGACCCAAACTGGACATTTTTTCAGTCTGAATCAGTTGAGATTGGGTCTTTTTGAGTTCGTGCAAAGTTTGCTGCAACTGCTGGGCTTTTTCTCGTTCCTTCGCTTCCGACTGGCGCAAGGCATCAAGAGCTTGCTTGCGATCGCTAATATCATTGTTAATTTCTAGTCTGGCGGAAACCTGACCAAATTCATCTAATTGCAGCGTCCATCGGCTGGCTACCGTGATTTGAGTGCCATCACGCTTGGTGTGAATCAATTCGCCTTCCCAATTCCCTTCACGCAGGCATATCTCTAGAACTTCCTCTTTTGGTTGGGGAAAGACAGTTTCCAAGAAGGTGTGGATGTACTGACCGAGTGTTTCTGCTTTTGTCCAACCATATAGCCGTTCAGCGCCCTGATTCCAATAGCTAATCTTGTCATTCAAATCCCGAATGATAATTGCGTCCGTGGCTAAGTCAAGCATCTCCATATTCTGCCGCAAGGCTTTCTCCGCCTGCTTGCGTTCGGTAACGTCTTCTATGGTGCTGAGGATACCGATTACTTTGCCCATCGCATCGTGAATGGGAACTTTGTTGATGTCTACCCAGAGTTCTTCATTGTTTGGCTGAATCAAGCGTTCGATAATATGCAGTTCCGGGGTATCCGTTGCCATCACGCGACGGTCGTCTTTGCGGTATTTTTCTGCTATTTCTTGCGACCACAAGTCATAATCCGTCTTGCCAATAATGTTTTCTGGATTGCTAATCCCAGTGATTTGACATGAAACCTTATTACAGCCTAAATAGACAGAGTTTCTATCCTTCCAGAAGATATATTGGGGAATATTATCCAAAATCAGTTGCAGCAGTTCTGCGCCTTTGCGAATGTCCTCAGCCGCTTTGCGATCGGTGATATCATTGCCAAATTGAATCACATCAACCAATTTGCCTCGCTCGTCAAACCGCTTCAGAACATTCCAATTGATAATCCGTTTTTCTCGATTCTGGATGGTCAAAACTGTTTCATAGTCGCGGACACCTCCATGCTTCAGGGTGGATAACAACTGCTCGATGCCTCTGTATTCGTCGTCAGCATAAAAGATTTCCCACCAGTTGCGTCCAATTAATTCTTCTGCACAGTAGCCTGTTACCTGCTCAACAGCAGGATTGACAAATGTAATCACCCCATCAAGCTTTAGCCCAACGACCAGTGCTGGTGTAGTCTGAACAATAAATGATGTATAGTCGCGTTCTTTCTGAAGTTCATTTTCTGTCCGATAGCGATCGCTCATCTCCCCATAAATAAGCCTGTAAACCCATAAAGCAATAATAAAATTTAGGAATACACCGCTTAAAAATGTAATTAGAGAGTCACGAGCCTGGTCTTTCGCTTGTTGGTACCGCTCCTTCAACAAATGCTTTTGGTCATTTTCCAAATCATTGACAAGCAGGCGGATGTTATCCATCACTACCTTGCCTTCATTCGTCTTAACTAATTGCTGCGCGGCTTCAAATCCCTTGTTTTTTCGTAATTCGATTGACCGTTTCAATTCAGAAAATTTACTTGCAGTCAGAGATTCCAGAGTGCCGAGCTTCTGCTGTTGATTGAGGTTATTTCCCGCTAATCCCTTGAGAAACTCAACTTGTTGATTAACCTTAGCTGTTGCTGTGTAGTAGGGTTGTAAATAAGCCTCGTCTCCAGTGATTATGTAGCCACGCTGCCCAGTTTCTGCGTCCTTGATTCCGGAAAATACATCATCAAGCTGATTAATGAAGGTAAAGGTATCGTCTACTGAGTTATTCGCTTGCACAAGTTGCGTGATACTCCGGTACGAAATCCCACCAATGCTAACCAGTAGGACAGTTGCTACTCCCAGACCTCCCGCAACCTTGTAGAAGAATTTCCGATGCAAGTGCTTCGTTGAGCTGCCCTCAGTGGGTGCATACACTAGATCAGCTTCATTTTTAGGCAGAATCGCTTTCATCATGGCGTGTTTCGGTGAACTAAGGTTGAGGGTGAACGATAACCAGTAGCAGCTTCCAGACTTAGAAAGCGAAGCTTGATTGCATTTTTCGGATAGCGATGAAAAGCCTATAGTGTTCTCTTGATGAGGATTTTACTTGGGCAAGGGCATCGAGAAAAGATTTTGTAAATCTGATTCCATCCTTGTCTTAAAGGTATATTTGCCTAATAAAGTTCATTCTTTAGACAGATGTTTTCTCTTGATTTTATTCGTAAGCACAAGTTGAACAATATCGGCAGAATGAGGCAAATGTTAAGCCTTTTTGCGAGATAGAGTCCAAAAAACTTTTAGAGCCGCGTCATCGAACTCGGCTGCGACCTAATTTCGACTCAAAAAACGTCTAGATGGAAATCTCCGTTTCAGGGTTTTACACATCTTAAACGGGTCTAGAGCGCGATCGCCTTCTTGGTAGGCGGCGATGCAGCGACTCGCACCTGTTTTCTTTGCAAGCGATCGCGCTTTACCAAGCCGATGGTGCCCTCCTGACTCAATTAACTAGCTTAGGAATTTACTGAAATTCTTAATGATTTGGAGAATTTAACTAAATGTAAATTCCTAACAGCAAAACTGCCAAAAATCGAAAAGATACTTCATATCGTTTCTAAAAACAATTCGATAAGCTGAAAGAAGACAGAAAGTTGAGGAAATTATATGACCGCTTTTTCTAGCGCTGGATTAAAGCAACCAGCATGGCAAACAACCGTCACCTTTACGTTGGCTTTCTGGCTTAGCGGAAGCTTGCTTTTGGACTGGGTAATTATGCCCAGTTTGTTTGCAACCGGGATGATGACTCAACCTGGATTTGCAACAGCAGGTTATTCAATTTTCTGGATTTTTAATCGGATTGAATTATTATGTGCAGCCTTAGTGTTAACGGGGCTGTTGGTTCTTCACCGCACTCAGGCTGCTTCTAAGCTGGGAGGGCGCAAAGTAATTTTCTTATCCCTGTTCTTGCTGACAATTGCCATTATTGATACATATTTTTTAACCCCACAAATGAGCGCGCTGGGGCTACAGCTCAATCTTTTTGAACCCGTTGCTGAGATTCCTGCCGGGATGAATCAAATGCACGGGGGCTACTGGACATTAGAAGCGTTGAAGTTGATTGCTAGCGGTACGCTGTTGGGTTTGTGCTATCGCGATCGCGCTTAAACGCCAGTATTTCAATTGAAGCTCATCTAAACCGTCAGACTGAAGTCTGCGGCTAGACAAAAAATTAGCCCGCGCAGGCAGGGCTAATTTTTTAGCGTTGAACTGGCAGATCGAGACGCGGTTTAAAGGTTTCGATTTGCCGCAGCTTTTCGTAGAGTTCTCGTTCTTGGGAAGTGACCGTTTTAGGAACCACAACCTGAATTTCAACTAACTGATCGCCGCGATCGCCTCTACCTGTCGGGTAGCCTTTTCCGGCAAGGCGCAGGCGCTTCCCGTGCCCGACACCGCTAGGAAGCGTCATTTTCACCAAACCATCCAAGGTAGGAACTTCCACGGCTCCCCCCAAGACTGCCTCGCTGGGAGTGACTGGCAATTGGCAGAAAATATCCGAGCCTTCTACTTGAAAGAAGGCGTGGGGCGATACGGTAATTTTGAGGTACAAGTCCCCACCTTCAATGCCCTGACCCTTCAGCCGGATGCGTTGCTCGTTGACCATTCCGGGTGGCATATCCACTTCCAGCGATCGCCCATCTTCCAGCCGAATCCGCTCTCGTCCTCCCTGATAAGCTTTTTCGAGGGGCATCGTCAGTCTGGCTTCAACATCGCGCCGACTAGGGCGCGAATTCACGGTGTAGGATGTTTTCGTGTTACCAGGACGGAAGGTATCGGCTGAGGCAACTCGGTTGTTGGAACTAGGTGCCTGAGTAGCTACACGGGTTTCCCGACGTCCTAGCAGCGTATCGACAAAGCTGTTAAAGTCCGGGTAATCGTCATATTTTAATTCTTGCGTGCCGTTGCGACCGTTGGAGCGAGTCCCCCAGGCTTTAGTCCCCTTCGTCCCTTTAGCGCCCTTGAAACCGCTCCGGTTCCAGAAACGGCTGAACTGATCGTATTGCGATCGCTTACCCGGATCGGAAAGAACTTCGTAAGCCTCACCGATATCCTTGAACTTTTCTTCTGCTGTTTTGTCGCCAGGATTTAGATCGGGGTGATACTGCCGAGCTAGCCGCCGATAAACTTTCTTAATTTCGTCGCCGGAGGCATCACGAGCAACGCCCAGCATCTGGTAGTAGTCCCGAAAATTTTGCATAGTTAATTAACGATTAGCTGTTACCGATTAGCTGTTACCGATTAGCTGATTGAGCGTTGGATATTCACAGTTTTGGCAGACTAATCCTCTACTATTTGTGCCAGACCGCTTCAATAGCTAACAGCTAATCGCTAACAGCTATAGCTAATTTACAGCCAATCATCATCATCATCCCAATCATCCTCAGGTTGAACAATTCTCGAAGTCCGGCGGGGAGCCGCGTCACTATCCCGACTATACCGCTGACCGCCTGTAGAGCCGCTATTGCGACGGTCATCGTCATAGCGATCGCGCGAACGGCTACCCTCCGAGCGATCTTGATAGCGGCTACCCTCCGAGCGATCTTGATAGCGGCTACTTTCATAACGATCTTGATAGCGGCTACTCTCATAGCGGTCTTGTGTCGAGTTGCCAAACAAGGAATCGCCTTCGCCGGAAAACGTGCGACGGATCGATCCGAAAAAGTCGTCCTCGTCCTCCATTGATTCCATCCGCACCTCTCGGTTCAGCTCGTAGAGAGCATCCTGGAGATCGCTTTGTGCCCGATCCACAGACCGATCGTCATCGCGGGCAATGCTCTGGCGCAGTTCCTGCACCATGTTCTCAATGCGACGCCGCTGACCGGCAGCAAACTGCATTCCATAGGTCAGCGCCACTTCTTTCAGTTGCCGTTCCGCACTGAAAGCCAGTGCTTCGGCGCGGTTGCGCTTCTCCACCCGTTCGCGCCGTTCCCGATCTGTTGAGGCATATTGCTCGGCTTCCTGAATCATCCGGTTAACTTCCGATTCGCTTAAAGTGGAAGCCCCTTGAACGGTGATGCTCTGCTCTCGCCCTGTCGTCCGGTCTAACGCCGTCACCTGTAAAATGCCGTTGGCATCAATATCAAAAGATACCTGAACTTGGGGCACTCCTCGCGGTGCTGGGGGAATGCCAGTGAGCTTAAACCGCCCTAGCGACTTGTTATCAGCCGCCATTTCCCGTTCCCCTTGCAGGACGTGAACTTCCACCAAAGTTTGGTTATTTTCAGCGGTCGAGAAGATATCCGAACGCCGCACGGGTATCGTCGTGTTTCGGGGGATGAGTTTCTTCATCACGCCGCCTATCGTTTCCAATCCTAGGGACAAAGGCGTGACATCCAGCAACAGCACGTCTTTGACTTCACCGGCGAGGATTCCTGCTTGAATTGCGGCACCCACTGCCACGACTTCATCTGGGTTAACGTTCTCGTTTGGTTCCTTGTCAATTAAGCTACGAACCAGCTGTTTCACCAAGGGAATGCGAGTAGAACCGCCCACTAACACCACTTCATCAATCTTGGAGGGGTTCAGACCAGAATCCACTAAAGCGCGTTTGACGGGTGCCTTCAATCGGCTCACCAAATCCCCACACAATCCTTCAAATTGCGCCCTCGTCAACCTGGTTTCTAAGTGTACGGGACCTTCTTCCGTGGCAGTGAGAAAAGGTAAGTTAATATCCGTGACTGTAACGCCAGACAGCTCAATTTTGGCTTTTTCGGCGGCTTCCGTGAGGCGTTGTAAGGCTTGGCGATCGCGTCTGAGATCTACCCCTTCTTTTTCCAGAAACTGCTCTGCCAGCCAATCCACAATTTTTCGGTCAAAATCGTTCCCGCCCAATTGGGTGTCGCCACTGGTGGCTTTTACCTCAAACACTCCATCCCCCACTTCCAGGATGGAAACGTCAAATGTACCGCCGCCCAAGTCAAACACCAGAATCGTCTGAGTATCCTTGCGATCCAAACCATAAGCCAAAGATGCAGCCGTTGGCTCGTTAAGAATCCGCAATACATCCAACCCGGCGATTCGCCCAGCATCTCGCGTCGCTTGCCGTTGGGAATCATTGAAATAAGCCGGAACTGTAATCACCGCGCCCGTCACCGGTTGTCCCAGATAACGACTCGCCTCATCTGCCAACTTTTGCAGCACCATTGCCGAGATTTCTTCTGGAGCAAATTCCCGCTTCAGTCTGGGGCATTTGACTTTAATATTGCCCTCGTCATCCCGCCGAATCGTGTAGGGAACTTGCTTCGAGGTGGGGCTGAGTTCCGCATACTTGCGTCCGATGTACCGTTTTACCGCATAAAACGTATTCTGCGGGTTTAGAACGGCTTGCCGCCGTGCCATTTGTCCAACTAGGCGTTCCCCGTCTTTGCTGAAGCCTACCACGGAGGGAGTAGTCCTCATGCCTTCCGCATTGGCAATGACAACGGGCTTGCCGCCTTCCATGACAGCTACGACTGAGTTGGTTGTTCCGAGGTCAATGCCGACTACCTTGCCCATGCGATTCGTGTTCTCCTTACCTAACTTAATATACTGAGAACAATTTGCTGGATTTATTCTATCTTGCTGTCAGGAATGAGCAGTATCAGGCAAGAGAGAAACTCAATGATATATCGACTCTTTATTATTTTTGCTGCGAATCATCGCTTCTTGTCCCGCTTTACTGCCGTCGTGGCAGGATGTTTGCTGGCGATTGGCTGTTCGACAACGCTAGTACCCCAAATTACCCATAGGAACCTGCTGGTTCAGCCCTTAGCTGCCACAACAGCAGCGACTAAGAGCGATTCCTTGTCGGAGGCAATTAACTACGCTAACAGGGCTGCTACCCTGGCTCAAACGGCTAGATCGGCGGCGGACTGGGATGAAGTTGCCCAAACATGGCTAAGCGCGATCGCATCCCTGCAAGCCATACCACCCGACAGTCCCCAACGAGTCTATGCCCAGAAGAAAATTATCGAGTATATGGCTTTTTTGCAGGTAGCCCAACAAAGAGCCGCTGCAACCAGCTTTCAGTTAAAATACCCCACCTTTAACAACCAATTGCTTGATAATCAGCTAGTTCTTTATCTGTCCTACATCGCTGCCCTTGGCCCACCCGATATTTTAATTGTAGGCAGTTCCCGCTCTTTGCAGGGAGTCGATCCCAAACAGATGCAGCAAGCTTTAGCGGGTAAAGGTTTTGGGGGATTGAAAATCTTTAACTTCGGGGTGAATGGTGCGACTGTCCAAGTGATTGATTTGTTGTTGCGGAAAATTTTAACCGAAGAGCAGTTGCCGAAACTCATTGTGTGGGCGGATGGAGTGAGAGCCTTTAACAGTGGGCGTGTAGATCGGACTTATAACTTGATTTTGGCTTCTCCAGGCTACAAGCGCTTATTAACGGGCAATCGCCCCTTAAGTGGTATTACACCCTCTAACCGCCCGGATACACTCTTAACGGCGACCCCACCTCCAAACCTCAACTCAGTTGCTGATACCAACCTAGACGAAATTCCCCAGAACGAAAGCCAGTTTAATATCACCCTTTTGAATTCTCAGCCGTCCAGCGAGACAATACTGGCTCAAAATACTCTAGGAGGATTGACTCCCGACTACTCGGCAGGGGCAATCGACGCCAATGGATTCCTTCCCGTAAATATCCGATTTAATCCTGCTATTTACTATCGACAAAAGCCGCGAGTTGCAGGCGCTTATGACAGTGATTACAGTGCCTTCCAACTCGGAGGTAAGCAGGAGGTGGCGTTGAATAATTTAATGGTATTTGCCAAGCAGCGTCGGATTCCAGTATTCTTCATCAACCTGCCTTTAAGTAGGGATTATTTAGACCGAACTCGCCTTAGAGCTGAGCAACAATTTAGACCTTATATGGTTCGCCAATCTAGTGCTAAAGGATTCATCTTTCTCGACTTATCCAGACAGTGGACAAACCAAAATGGCTATTTTGCCGATCCCAGCCATCTAAATCGCTATGGTGCGGCTGTCATCGGTCGCCAAATTGCTGCTGATACTAGAATTCCCTGGCCTCGCTAGATAAAATATTGTCCGCACCATTGAATGCTAGAGCTAAACAAAGCTCGCAATGCGGACAATTAGCATCTATTTTTTCCTTATTGTCATTGCGACGATTTGGTACGATTGCACCCTTGCGGTTTAAGTTTTCTCTCCCTAATCTCCTAAAACTCCTCGTTCTCATCTAAATCTAAATAAGGATTAGGATTGAAATCTTGTTGTATTGTCACTTCATGCTCATAAAAAGCTTGAGGATTTGGAGGATAACAGAGAATAAATCTAGTCTGTTTAATTTCAACAGTATCTTCGAGCCGAGTTTGAATGGAAATTACTTTTTTTAATAGCCGTTGATAAATGACCAAGCTAGGGCAGATGACAACTAATTCTGTCATTCCAGTGTCGTGATGAGTGATTCTCCACTCACAATGGCTAAACAACGCTTTTAGGGAACCATTTAGCTTTTCATACAGACGTTGTCTTTGAGCGCGTACTGCTGCAAGCTCCTTTGCCAGTGCCCTATCTCGTTCGCTGAGTGGTTGAGGTGCATCGGGATTGTCTTGACTCATCGGTCTTTCCTGCGGGTTCAGCTCGGATGATAATTTCTCATTATTGCCCCGATGCGATCGCAGCTAATATTCATCGATCGGGAGAGGGTGACAACTTTACAGAGATTTGCAGTGGGGTAGCGCTATCTTCTGTAACGAAATGCAACGTATAATGAGAGCGACCAAACACGCAAGCAGCTATAAGGGTAGACCATCAGATGCGAGTTGCGATCGCTGGGGCGGGTTTAGCAGGGCTTTCCTGCGCCAAATATTTGACAGATGCCGGTCACACTCCCATCGTTCTAGAACGTCAGGACGTTCTAGGCGGTAAGGTGGCAGCATGGAAAGACGAAGACGGCGACTGGTACGAAACCGGACTGCACATCTTTTTTGGGGCTTATCCCAATATGTTGCAGCTATTTAAGGAACTCGGTATTGAAGATCGATTGCAGTGGAAAGAACACACAATGATCTTCAACCAGCCCGATGCCCCCGGTACTTATTCTCGCTTTGACTTTCCGGACATTCCGGCACCATTTAATGGCGTCACAGCGATTTTGGGCAACAACGATATGTTGACTTGGCCTGAAAAAATTCGCTTCGGGATTGGTTTAATTCCGGCGATGGTTCAGGGGCAAAAATACGTTGAGGAGATGGATAAATACTCGTGGTCGGAATGGATGAAAAAGCAAAACATCCCCCCACGGGTAGAAAAAGAAGTTTTCATTGCCATGTCCAAAGCACTGAACTTCATTAACCCAGATGAAATTTCTGCCACGATATTGCTGACCGCTCTCAATCGCTTCCTTCAGGAAAAAAATGGCTCAAAAATGGCATTTTTGGATGGTTCCCCGACCGAGCGGTTGTGTCAGCCAATGGTAGATTACATCACCGAGCGCGGTGGGGAAGTGCTGTTGAATATGCCGATCAAGGAATTTTTGCTCAATGCCGATGGCACGGTGCGGGGATTCTTGATTCGCGGGTTGAATGGTGCTGCGGATGAAATTATTACGGCGGATGCTTATGTATCTGCAATGCCGGTTGACCCCCTGAAGGTGATGTTGCCTCAACCTTGGCGTCAGATGGAGTATTTCCAAAAGCTAAACGGCTTAGAGGGTGTCCCGGTCATCAACGTGCATCTGTGGTTTGACCGAAAATTAACTCAAATTGACCATCTGCTGTTTTCGCGATCGCCCTTGCTTAGTGTCTACGCGGACATGAGCAACACCTGTCGTGAATATGCGAACCCCGACCGCTCAATGTTGGAATTGGTGCTGGCACCAGCAAAAGATTGGATTAGCAAATCGGATGGGGAAATTGTAGACGCCACCGTTGCAGAATTGGAAAAACTTTTTCCCGATCATTTTGGGGGTGAGAACCCAGCCAAGTTGCTGAAATATCACGTTGTCAAAACCCCTCGTTCAGTCTACAAGGCAACTCCAGGGCGTCAGCAATATCGTCCTTCCCAAGAAACACCGATTGCGAATTTCTATTTGACGGGTGATTACACCATGCAGCGTTACCTAGCGAGTATGGAAGGTGCCGTACTTTCTGGTAAGCTGACAGCGCAGGCAATTGTGAGCAGTCAGTCGTCAGTAGTCACCGATCAATCGTCAACGGTCACCGATCAGGCGTTAGTCGTTAGTGGGTAATGGTTAGGGGGAAAGAGTCTACTCCCGAATATCTGACTATCTATTACCTGCTACCAAAGAACAACAGACTCAGGACAATTGACAATTGACAACGGAAAACTGACAATCTCTGGTGCCTGTACTGAATGCTGCAACTGTCTAATTTCCCGCGCATGAGAACGCTGGCTTCAATAGAGGACGCTTACCAACTCTGTCGCCAGATTACGGCTAAGTACGCAAAGACGTTTTATCTGGGTACGCTGCTGATGCCAGCAGCCAAGCGCCGTGCCATCTGGGCAATTTATGCTTGGTGTCGTCGCACCGATGAACTGGTAGACGGTGCCTCAGCTGCGATTACGACTCCTGAAACTTTGGATCGATGGGAAAAACAGCTAGAATCTGTTTTTGCTGGCGAACCCCTAGACGACCCGGATGTGGCTTTGGTAGATACGCTGAAACGCTTCCCGATGGATATTGAACCATTTCGGGATATGATTGCGGGTCAGCGGATGGATCTCTACCGGAGCCGATACAAGACCTTTGAAGAACTTAATCTTTACTGCTATCGGGTTGCCGGTACGGTGGGGTTGATGTCTACTGCGGTGATGGGTGTCGATACGGAACCGTATACAGCACCCTGGAAACGCAATCAAGAGATTTATATTCCGACCTCGGAAGCGATCGCACTTGGCATTGCTAACCAACTCACTAACATCCTGCGAGATGTCGGAGAAGACGCCCGTCGGGGTCGCATTTACCTGCCCCTCGAAGAATTAGCGTTATTTAACTACACCGAACAGGATCTGATGAATGGGGTAGTCGATGAGCGATGGCGCGAATTGATGCGTTTCCAAATTCAACGGGCACGCAAATTCTACGTTGAAGCCGAACAGGGAATTGGTGCCCTTAGCCCCGATGCTCGTTGGCCCGTTGCGGCGGCTTTAATGCTCTATAGCCAAATTCTCGATCGGATTGAACGCAATCAATACGATGTATTTAGCACCAGAGCTTACGTCCCGACTTCCCGGAAGCTGCTGAGTTTGCCAGCGGCTTGGTTGAGGGCGCAGGTGCTATAACTCTGTGGAGCTGGCGGCTTGTGGCGCTGGCGACTTGTGGCGCTGGCGACAACCAGAGGAAAATCAACTCACGTCTGTAAACCCTATGTTTTTTGGGATTAGCCATTCCCGATTTCAAGTCCGTTTATTGAGCAATCGATAAGCGGACTTGCTCCTATTCAATCCTTTGATAGCTCGAAATCAACCAGGAATGCGGCTCAGGTTACCTCTAACGGGCAACGGATGCGGCTAGATGAGGATGCGATCGCTCTCGTTCTTCAAGCCTTATTAGCACTCCCAGCAATCTCTGGCGGCAATTCAAAGCAGCCATCTTCCCCCGGAGAAAAATCCAGCACTTGCACCACAGCATTGATATTTAAAGGTCCATAGATATGAGGAAACCGTTCTCCTTCGTCGAATCCCTCGTATCGGATTTCTGCCTCAACTGCCTCCGAATCAAGGCACAGCAGGACTAAGCCACTTTGGGAATGAAAAAAGCTATTCGCTACATTAATAACTTGCTCTGGCGTTGAGCAGTGGATAAAACCCTCCGATTCCAGCGTATCGCCACAATATTTTTTAGTTGATTTTGCTTCTTCCCACTGTTCGCGCTGCGTGATGTGCAAAATAATACTCATAAAATTTCGCAAAAATTGTTAATTTTACAGTTCAATTGGTAAGAGATAGGGTCTTCTTTACTTGCACAAATAGAGGCAAAATCCGGTCGGCTTAAGACTAAAAACCTTCCCTGTGTAGATTGCCTTGATGCCTGAAACCACGCATGCAAAAGCATTTGATGGGTTTGGCTAACCCGAACCCAATCTATAATTATGCTTGACCAAACCGGATTGAGTCAAAGCAAATCTTACCCGTTAGACGAATTCTCCTTTGGCAACTAAAATTACTTTGCCACCCACCGATAATTCAATGAAATCAGCCTTTTTGTGAGCTTTTAACAACAACAAAGAAGGTCTGCCAATTTCATACCCTTGCTCAACTCTGACATCAACTGTCTCTGCTCCAAAATAGGAATGCTGAACCAAATAACCAGCTAAACAACCATTCGCACTTCCTGTAGCAGGATCTTCGGGAATTCCTGCATACTCGGCAAACACGCGCACGCTCAAGTTATTCTCTGGATGATAAGTTTCAGGGCAGAAAACCAATATACATTTGCCTTGAGTATGACTAACTAAATCAAAATATTTATCCTTATTTACCTTGATTCGCTTTAAGGATTGGTGCGTTTTCAAGGGAACGATAATAAAGGGAACTCCCGTAGAAACTTCTTGAATCGGGAATCGAGGATCTATCTCGCTGGGTTCTAAATTCAAAACTTGGGCGAGTGCCTCTCCCTCGAAGGTTTGGGTAAAAATAGGTGGTTTTTGCTGCATCCACACCCATTCTACTGCTTGCTCTCCGTAATGCAGCGATACAGGAATCTGTCCAACTTTTAGATTTAAAATTAAGTTTTCAACCGGCTGATTAATAATTTCTTGTTGCAAAATATAAGCAGTCCCTAAAGTAGGATGACCTGCAAACGGTAACTCTTGCTCAGGCGTAAAAATCCGCACATCATAACCTCCATCTCGAACCTCTGGAGAAGTTATAAAAGTGGTTTCCGAGTAGTTCGTTTCTTTAGCAATTCTTTGCATTTGAACATCAGAAAGCTCACCGGCATCCGTAAAGACTGCTAGTTGATTACCCGTGTATTTTTCTACGGCAAATACATCAACAATGTAAAAGTGAAGTCGCTTCATACTTGTCAAAATCGCTGCTATATGGTTTATTAGCAAGAGGCTGGGATCGCGTCTAAATGCACAACTCAGCCAGAGGGCAGATATACCAAATAAGGAGGTTGGTATACTAGAGAACGTTTGCAAATCCAGAGTGCATTGTAACTAAAGATTTTTTTGCCAATGCCATTTTTCGGACTTGTTTGGGTAACTTCTTGGGTCAGCTGTTTTTTCTCTAACCAGGCGTTGTCGAGTATACCTGATTACCTCTCGATAACACTTCCAGCCAAGGTTTTTTCATCTGTCAATAATCCCCTGGATAGCGATAAACCTCTGTTTGTTCAGGCTGTAGGAACGGGGAAACCCTACTCGTATTTAAGCGGTTTACATTCTCAAAAATTCAGTGCGTTCTTGCCTTCCTGGGATTTCCAGATAGGAGGAAATCAGAGCCAATCTTCATCAAACAAAGCCAAAACGCCTGAACAATCTAGGCGGAAGCTAGCGACGGTGGATAATGTGCTTTGCCGCCCCGGCTCGGCACCCATGAAGGAAGCGCCAGTAGCACCAACTATCCTATCTCAGTCGGCTTCATGGGTTGAAGTTCCCGCCAGTCGAGCGTCAAAGCCGAGTTTTCCAGACAGAATTATGCAGGTGATGCAGAATTTATTGAAATTGCCTGCTTGGGCTGAATCTCGCGATACAAAGCCTTCGTCGGTTGCAGTCGTTCATATTCGCGACCAAGGCGCATTGGGCGATCGCTTAATCAATGAAAACATCGGGGAAAAAATTGGAAAACGGCAAGGTTTTTGGATGTCATTGGCTGGGCGCAAAACCAAGAGCGTCACCACATCCGGCGGAGAACCGGAGCAGTTTCAAGTCTGGGTGAAGGGACATTTGGTGGCTCAAATCCCCGAAAAACCCCAAGCTGAGCGATTTGCCAAGCGAATCGCGCAACTCCTGCAAAACTCCAATGTAGACGCTTCGCAACTGAAACCAACGCTGGTGGATGGGAAGCCGGGGGGTAAGCTAGGCAACAACCAGTTGTTTGTAATTGACGACGCGATCGCTACCGACTTCAATCGCGATCGCCAACTCTTGGCAATCGAATGGGTAAATAATCTCCGCCTCGCCTTGGGAGAAACGCCTTTAACCTTGGTGGAAGCTCAAGCCCAAATGCACGGATTAACCCAGACAGATACCAAACTAGAGGGTTTAGCTTCTTGGTATGGGGGTTATTTTCACGGACGCCAAACGGCAAACGGCGAAATCTATAACCAGGATGCACTGACGGCGGCTCATCCTTCTCTGCCTTTTAATACCTTTCTAAAAGTAACAAACTTGAAAAATGGGGATGCTGTCATCGTGCGGGTGACTGACCGTGGTCCCTACATTCCGCCGAGAACGCTGGATTTGTCGCGGGGAGCCGCTCGCTGCCTTAAGAGCGAAGAGGTGGGCGTGATTCCCTATGAAGCCGTCGTGATGAAACCGCTCTAAGGAACGTGGATTAAATCGCTTACACTCATCCACCTTCCCTCGGGGCATGGCACTGCCATACCCCGACGCAAAGAATTGAGGGTTTATAAATCCACGTTCCTAACCCTTGTTTCTACTTTCCTCTGACGGCTTAGCCTCTATTCAAGGCAGCGGATAGCCTCTAGCAATCCCTTAGCTTTGTTGAGGGTTTCTTGGTACTCAGTTTCGGGGCGAGAATCTGCAACCAGACCCGCACCCGCTTGGACTGACACCTGATGTTTCCCACTGGCTTGAGAACGAACAACCATCGTGCGAATCGCGATCGCTGTATTTAATTGCCCCTCAAAGTCATACCAGCCATAAGCCCCCGAATAGGGGCCGCGACGGCAGGGTTCGAGTTCGTGAATAATCTCCATCGCCCGAATCTTGGGGGCACCGCTGACGGTTCCGGCGGGGAAGCAGGCTTTGAGTAAATCCCAGGCGGTTTTATCGGGCGCGAGTTCTCCTAGCACGTTGCTGACGATGTGCATCACATGAGAGTAACGCTCGATTAGCATCAATTCATCGACTCTCACCGTGCCGCTGGTGCAGACGCGCCCCAAATCATTGCGGCCTAAGTCAACCAGCATGACGTGTTCGGCAATTTCCTTTGGGTCTTGAAGTAAGTCCTCAGCAAAGGCGTCATCTTCTTTTGGCGTCTTCCCTCGCGGGCGCGTTCCGGCAATCGGGCGCACGGTCGCGCTCATCCCCTCCTCTGTTAGCGCCGCATCGCCTCCGTAGGAACTCAGCACCGCCTTCACCATCACTTCCGGGCTAGAACCAATAATCTGCCAATCGCCGAAGTTGAAATAAGCCATATAAGGCGAGGGATTAATGAGGCGCAAAGAGCGATATAAGGCAAAGGGTTCTCCGCTATATTCGGCACAGAGTTGCTGAGACAGGACGACTTGGAATATATCTCCAGCGCGAATATAATCTTTTGCCTTTTCGACATTGGCGCAGAATTGTTCGCGTCCGGTGTTGCTGGTGTAGGTGAGTTGCTTCTCCCGATTTTCAGGGGGCGTCCATTGCAACAAAGTATCTTTTCCCGACAAGGGTAGCTGGAGTTTGCTCACCAATTGAGTAACGCGATCGCACGCTTGTTGATATGCCTGAGCCAAATCCACATCTGGGTCGCGCAAATCTGCATACGCGATCGCCCAAATCTTCCGCTTCACCTGATCGAAAATAATCAGGTTATCTACCTGCATCCACAATCCATCCGGTAAATCGTCCTCTGAGGCGGGATAAATCGGCACGCGCGGCTCTATCCAGTTAATTAGTTCATAACCCCAGAAGCCAAATAATCCGCCGATTCCGGGCGGCAATTGGGGCAACGTTACCGGGTGAAACGGCTTTAGGCAGTAAGCTAATGCCTGAAACGGATCGCCTTCAAACGCGATCGCTCTCCCGTCACGGTGGGTTTGCGTCGTTTTATTTCCTCTCGCCTCCAACACCCACAAAGGATCGCAGCCGACAAAACTGTAGCGACCTACTTTTTCCCCACCTTCCACGGATTCCAGTAAAAAGCTATAAGGCTGTCCAGCACAGACTTTGTACCAAGCAGACACGGGTGTATCTAGGTCTGCCACCCATTCCTGATACACCGGCACAAAATTACCCTGTTTAGCCAGATCGGAAAATTGGGAAAAATCAGGAAAAATCATAATTTTCTTGCGTTCTGGATCGAGGCGATTCGCCCTAGCGCCGCCATTATTCATCCAGGTTAAAACAGAAATGGGCGCAAATGGGAAAAGGGAAGAAACAGACGCTTTAGTTCATCCTTCATCTTTCTCCTTTAGACTCTCGTATTTTTGTTTTATCTAATTTCCCCAACTTATCGGGGAGTCTTGGAGGATAAGTCGTGGGGAGCAAATATAGCAGTTCTCAGTTGGGTGGAATATCTTGCGGTTCTAATGTTTGATAGGGGCTTTTGGATTGTCATGCTCCTACAGATGTATCGCACCCAAATGAGAATTGCGATATCTGAATTCAAACTGTTAACCCAACAGAATTGCCCTTGCTTCGCCCATTTATCGCATCATCTTTAACGAAAAAGTAGGGTGGATGCCCACCCTACTAATGCTAAATAATTAAAAAGGTGCTAAACGTCGTAAGTCGCACGACCGCTAAACTTAATCGTTGGCGGTTCCGGGTTGCTACCAATGTTCCGTTCTACCTTATTCACATAAGGACGACCTTGATTGACTTTCTCTGGGAAGACGCCATCCTTCGGATGCAGATACTCCATTTCACCGTTCGGGAAGACACGGTAAATCTTGTAGTTGTTGATTTTGAACTTGGCTCGGAGTACCTGACCGCCTAACATGATGCAGTATTCTTTACGTGCTAGGTATAGCACGTTATCACCTTGGTTCATGATGGCAGAGCCACCAGTGGGCAATTCAAATACTTGCTGTTTCGGGCTTGTCCAAGTGATGGCGTACTTTTCTTCTAGTTCAGCTTTGGTGAGCAAACCGCCGGTACCGCCGCCAAATATGGGGGTTTGTCCAGTAAGAGTTTCTGGCATAGATTTTTCTCCCAACGTTTTAGGGCATCCTATCACCGAGGCAAGGCCTGTCTTGCGAGTCTGTCAAGAACTGTAACAGTTTGTCATTAGCCATTTAGTCATGAGTCATTTAGTCATTAGTCATGGGTCATTAGTCAAGCACTGCTGACTACTAATTGCTGACTAATTTCATCAAAGACTACTGACTGCTGACTGTCTTGCCGCGATAGGGACGGTAAAGTGAAACTGACTACCTTGGTCTTTACCGGCGGATTCAGCCCAAATTTCACCGCCCCAACCCGTGACAACTTGGCGACAAATCGCAAGTCCCAGACCAGTACCGCCAGTAGTTCGCCGCAGAGCGCCTTCTTCCTGATAGAACCGATCGAAGACAGCCTCCAGCCGGTTGGGTTCAATGCCACGACCTGTATCGGCAACCGTAACTTCAAGCATTGAGCTGTCGTTACACTCAGCGAGTATCGTAATTTTTCCTTGAGGCGTTGTAAATTTGCAAGCGTTGTCCAGCAGTTTGGCAAGCACCTCGACCAGCCACTCCCCATCCGCTCGTACTAAAGGCAGCGAATCAGACACTTTAGTAATAATCTTTGGTAGCTGACCATCGGAATTGCGGGCGCGGATACTGCTGAGGGCAAGATCGATGCACTCTGGCAGCGCTAGGGGTTCTGGATGCCATTGCACCCGACCACTTTCTAGGCGAGAAAGGGTGAGGAAATCTTGAACCAGTTTACGCATCCGCTCGGCGTCGGTGAGAGCGGTACTGAGCATCACTTGCCGCATCTCCGGGGGCATATCAGGTTCGCTCGCTAGACTTTCCAGGCAGACTTGGATAGTAGAGAGGGGGGTGCGGAGTTCGTGACCCGTAATTGCGACTAAGTTGCTGCGAGTGCGATCGAGAGCTTCTAGCTGTTGGTTGAGGTCTTCCAGGTTCGCGTAGGCTTCGGCTTGAATCAACGCCCCGGCGATTTGAATAGAAATGGCTTCTACAAGTTCTAGTTCGTCGTCCTGCCACTCGTAGGGGGTAGCACCGCAATGATGCAGCTCTACTATCCCCAGTAGTCGATCCTGATATAGCACTGGCATCATCAGCCAAGACTGAATAGCAAAGCGGCTCGCCAGAGTTTGAAGTGGGCGATTGGAAGGAAGTTCCGACACTCCTACCGATATTCCTGCCGACACTTCTACAATGCGAGGGTCGATATGAGTATCGGCAACATAAACTCGCTCTCGGTTCTGCACAACTTCCTGAAATAGAGGATTTTCCTGTAAAGGCCAATCCTGACCGAGTGCAGAGGCAAGTCGAGAATTCCCGTTATCGGTCACTTTCAAAAATTCATGGTTAATCGTGGCAGAAGTATCGATTTCCCCGGCACGATAAATCAGACACCGGCAAGCGAACAATGCCTGTCCTAATTCCTGTACGGCAATGGATAGAATTTCATCCGGGTGTAACGGCTGTCCCGTATGGCTACCCCGCCGGATGGCAGCCGTAATCGAGTTGACTAGGCGTTCTTTGCGTTCTTGGGCGGAAATTGAGCGATAAGCTTTGAGCAGCTTGTACTGCCCCGCTTGCAAGTAAGTGACTAGGCACTGAACAAAGGGGTCGGGATTGTCGGTTAGAGACTCTGGAGTTTGGGCAGAGGGTTCCTTTGCCGCCTGTGGCTGTACGGAGTTTTGAACTAAAAAATTCTGCCGATTCGCTACTTCCCGATCGGTTTTTCCAAAGGAAGTTTCTAAAAACTCTCCCCTCGAAGGAATGCCGTAAATATTTCGTGCTTGAGCGAGCTTTTGAGCCAATTCCGGACGGTACTGCGAAATCCGATTGAGTAATAATTCAGCAACGATGCAACTGACTTGCCGATCGAACGTCCAGATTCCCTCAAACCGGCGGGCGGGGTCTATCCCTTCAAACGATGACATCCGCAATCGGGAGGTGGTTCGAGGAAGGTCAGAAGTGCGGCGGCTAGGGGAAAACGCGGGTGCGATTCCTTTTCTAGCTGCGGTCTTTCCTCTTACACCCTGACGCGATCGCCCATCCTCTGTTAGGTTTCGTTCTCGACAAACCAAGCAGGTAGCATAATTCTGCCCGATCACCACTAAGTGCCACTCTTGACTTAAACCATCGGTCGGCTCAAAAGCAACAGTTTCGTAAGCTTCCGAACTGTTGCTAAAGTCGGTTTCTGGGGCTGCCAGCACATATAACTGCTCTGTCCGTTCTGCAATCCGTCGATAACGGTGAGCTTCCTGACGATAGAAGCGCTCTCGCTGGAAACTGGCAATCACCAGATGCTGGTCTAAAGATGCCAGAACCTGGTCTTCCATCGCATGAGATAAGGCGATTAAGGAAGACTTGAAATACATTTGAGGTCGCAGCTGGGGCAGGACTTGCAGCAAATCTGCCAGCACAGAAGTCGGGATGATCATTTAGTAATTTGCCGAGTTTCGTACCCGTTCTATGCCTATCGTACAAAAGAGCGTTCCCTACTAACGGTTTGAATATTTCCTTGTAATCCGGTTTTAACGATTGTAAATTCTCACAAAATTGCTTAACTCCACGTTCAAGGGCAGCTAAATCACACTTGTGTGAGTTTTGTTATTTGATGGGCGTGAGTTGAGGGAAACTCAATGATTGCATTGATAGGGGTTTTGGGGAAGCGATCGCTTCCCCAAAACCCCTCGCCACAAGAATTTCTTATGTAAATCATTAATCCTCCTTAAGGGGGATGTCATGACTAAATGGCATCCGATCGATGCAAAAACTTCATTCGTATTAACATTTTGTAATTTCTTATACGAATTTCACAGTTGAGTTTGCATAACTTATCATCAACGAGCAATTGACAAACACAAGATTATCCGTTTGCGGGCATTCGAGCGCCACGTAATGAGGACACACCCATGACAAGCACAGCCACGCCCACAGCAAGTCTTAATAAATTTGAAAAATTCAAAGCAGAGAAAGATGGTCTGGCGGTAAAGGCAGAAATTGAACATTTTGCCCAGGTTGGCTGGGAGGCGATGGACGAAACAGACCGCGACCACCGACTCAAGTGGGTAGGGATTTTCTTCAGACCCGTTACGCCCGGAAAATTTATGATGCGGATGCGGATGCCCAGCGGTCTCCTCACCAGCGATCAAATGCGAATGCTCGCCGAGATTGTGCAGCGTTACGGCGAAGATGGCAGCGGCGATATCACCACCCGGCAAAATATCCAACTGCGGGGAGTCCGAATCGAGGATGTGCCAGAAATTTTCCGACGGTTAGAGCGAGTCGGGATGACCAGCATTCAGTCGGGAATGGATAACGTCCGCAACATCACAGGTTCGCCAGTTGCGGGGATTGATGCGGATGAATTGTTTGATACGCGAAGTCTGGTGCAGCAAGTCCAGGACATGATTACGAATCATGGGGAAGGCAACAAAGCTTTCAGCAATCTGCCCCGGAAATTCAATATTGCGATCGCGGGTTGCCGCGACAACTCGGTTCACGCCGAAATCAACGACCTTGCCTTCGTCCCCGCCTACAAAGAGGGCATCTTTGGGTTTAATGTCCTCGTCGGTGGTTTGTTCTCTGCCAAGCGGTGTGATGCTGCCATTCCCCTCAATGCTTGGGTGCATCCTGACGATGTTGTAGAGGTATGCCGAGCCGTTTTAGAAGTTTTTCGCGATCGCGGTCCCCGATCGAATCGGCACAAAGCACGGCTGATGTGGCTGATCGATGAATTGGGGTTAGGACAATTCCGAGCCTTGGTAGAAGAATATCTGGAGAAGCCCCTCCAACCAGCCGCCGAAAAGGACGAAATTGACTGGGAAAAGCGCGACCACATCGGCGTGTACCCCCAAAAGCAACCCGGCTTAAACTACGTCGGCTTACACGTTCCCGTGGGGCGTCTCTATGCCCAGGATATGTTTGACCTGGCTCGGATGGCTGAAGTTTACGGCAACGGCGAAATGCGGTTCACCGTTGAGCAAAATGTCATCATCCCGAATATTCCCGACTCGCGCTTAGACGCCTGCTTAGCCGAACCCCTGCTAGAACGATTCTCGATCAATCCCGATCCTTTAGCGCGATCGCTAGTCTCCTGCACCGGATCGCAGTTCTGCAACTTTGCCTTAATTGAAACTAAAAACCGTGCCCTGGCAACGATTGAAGAACTGGGAGCAGAATTATCTCTAACCAAACCCGTGCGGATTCACTGGACTGGTTGCCCCAACTCCTGCGGTCAGCCTCAAGTAGCCGACATCGGTTTGATGGGGACAAAAGTTCGCAAAAACGGCAAAACCTTAGAAGGTGTCGATCTTTACATGGGAGGCACAGTTGGTAAAGAAGCCCATTTGGGTACCTGCGTCCAGAAAAGCATTCCCTGCGAAGACCTCAAACCTGTATTGCGGAATTTATTGATCGAACAGTTTGGGGCGACTCCTCGCTTCTAGGAGTTGCAAAGAAGCTTTTAGCGACTCCCTACCACTAATTCCCGACTACGTACCACCGAGTTACCACTTCCAAGAGAAATATGAGCAGAGTTTCTAGACGGCAATTTATCATTACAGCAGGCGCAGCCACAGCCGGAAGCTTGCTAGCTCATGGCTGTAGTTCCGGCCCGACCGATAGCGCCAAGTCCGCTTCAAAATCCTCCCCCGTTGCCACCAGCACGGCAGCCAACGCGCCGAAAGTAGAAACAACCACCGCCAAGCTAGGATTTATTGCTCTAACGGATTCCGCGCCCCTAGTTGTAGCCCAGGAAAAAGGGTTGTTTGCCAAATACGGCATGACAGAGGTTGAGGTTGTCAAGCAAGCTTCCTGGCCCGTCACCCGCGATAACTTGGAGCTAGGCACAGCCGGTAACGCCGGTGGCATTGATGGGGCGCATATTTTATCCCCCATGCCTTACTTTATGAGCTTGGGACAAACCAAGAACAAGCAGCCAGTGCCGATGTACATCCTGGCGCGGTTAAATACCAATGGTCAAGCAATTTCTGTTGCCAATACTTACAAAGAATCCAAAGTCGGCTTAGACAGCAAAGGACTTAAAGAAGCCTTTACCAAAGCTGGGGGCAAAAATGACTTCAAGGCAGCTATTACCTATCCTGGTGGCACCCACGACCTCTGGATGCGCTACTGGTTAGCCGCAGGCGGCATCGATCCAAACAAGGATATTTCTACAGTCCCCGTACCACCGCCTCAGATGGTGGCGAATATGAAAACGGGCAACATGGAAGCCTTCTGTGTAGGCGAACCGTGGAACGCCCAGCTGGTGAACCAAGGGCAGGGTTACACCGCCTTGGTAACGGGAGAACTGTGGAAAGACCATCCCGAAAAAGCTTTTGCGATGCGGGCTGATTGGGTAGATAAAAATCCCAATTCTGCCAAAGCGCTGCTAATGGCAATCCAAGAAGCCCAGCAGTGGTGCGACAAGGCAGAAAACAAAGAAGAGATGTGCCAAATTGTCTCCCAAGCAAAATGGTTTAAAGTCCCAGCCAAAGATATTATCGAACGCTCCAAAGGCAACATTGACTACGGCGATGGTCGCCCGGTCGTGCAAAATAGTCCGCTACTGATGAAGTTCTGGTCAGATAACGCTTCTTATCCCTACAAGAGTCACGACACCTGGTTCCTAACTGAAAACATCCGTTGGGGGAATATTCCTGCTGACACCAACATTAAAGAACTTGTTGACAAAGTGAACCGGGAAGACCTCTGGAAAGAGGCAGCCAAAGCACTAGGAGTTCCTGCTTCAGAAATTCCGACTAGCAGTTCTCGCGGTGTTGAAACATTCTTTGATGGTGTCAAATTTGACCCCGAAAAGCCAGAGGAATACTTGAAGAGTCTCAAGATTAAGAAGGCATAAATCACGAATAGCGAATAGTTCAAGAGGAATCGGCTATTCGCTGTTCGCTAGCCAATGACGAATCAATATGATTAACAATTAGGAGCGAGAATGACCGCTAGAACTGAGAATCGCCTTTCAAGTAATAATCCCCAGAAATTAATCGGAACCTTCTTTCAGAAGAAACTTAAACATATTGTGCCACCGCTGCTAGCACTTGCAGCTTTTATGATCCTTTGGCAAATCCTCTGCCCTCCGGGTTCTAAAGGTTTGCCAGGGCCAATCCAAGTACTAAGAGAAACTTGGAACCCCTATATTATTAATCCATTTTTTGATAATGGCGGTACGGATAAAGGCTTGGCGTTGCAAATTTTCGCCAGTTTACAGCGGGTAGCGATTGGCTTCTCTTTGTCTACCTTAGTTGGAATTGGGTTGGGGATTTTGATTGGCACCAATCAGTTTACTTACCGTGCTTTAGACCCCCTCTTTCAGGTTCTGCGTACCATTCCCCCTCTGGCATGGCTACCGATTTCTCTGGCAGCATTTCAACAAAGCAATCCTTCAGCTATTTTCGTAATTTTTATCACGTCGATATGGCCCATTATTATTAACACCACGGTGGGAGTGCAGCAGATTCCTCAAGATTACCGAAACGTTGCCAGAGTGTTGCGGCTTTCTAAGCAGAAGTATTTCTTTAAGATTCTCTTTCCCGCAGCGGTTCCTTATATCTTTACTGGACTTAGGATTGGTATTGGTTTGTCTTGGCTGGCAATTGTTGCGGCTGAAATGCTAGTCGGCGGCGTGGGAATTGGTTTCTTCATCTGGGACGCTTACAACAACTCTTTACTGAGCCAAATTATTCTCGCACTTGTGTATGTCGGTGTTGTTGGTTTGCTGCTAGATAGGCTAGTAGGCTTCGTCGCCTCCAAAGTTGTACCAGAGGAACAGAAGTAAGAACTGAAGACTCAGGACTGAGGGCTGACTAGGAAGTATTAAATAAACTCTTCGCCCTTAACTTCTCAACTCATCCTCAATCCTTATCCCTGACTCCTCTTTTAGTTCCTTCTCTCAGTCCTCAGCCCTCATACCTCAGTCCTCACTTCTCTCAGTCCTCATACCTCAGCCCTATTGCTATGTCTGTCTTTGTAGAAATTGACCATGTTGACCGGGTGTACTCGCTTGCCAATGGCGGTACTTATGTGGCACTCAAGAATATTGACCTGAAAATCAAACAAGGTGAATTTGTTTCTTTAATTGGACATTCTGGATGCGGCAAATCAACCCTACTAAATATGGTGGCTGGTCTAGATAGACCGACGAGTGGGGGTGTGATTTTAGAAGGGCGACAGGTGACTTCGCCGGGACCAGACCGAATGGTCGTGTTCCAAAATTATTCGCTGCTTCCCTGGCTCACCGTGCGGGAAAACATCGCTCTGGGGGTAGATGAAGTATTACAGGACCGGCCCAGAGGTGAGCGCAAGGGGATTGTGGAGCATCACATCGATTTGGTGGGATTGCGGCACGCTGCGGATAAACGACCCGGTCAGCTATCGGGAGGAATGAGACAGCGGGTAGCGATCGCGCGTGCCCTCGCCCTTCGTCCTAAGTTGCTGCTACTCGATGAACCGTTCGGCGCGCTGGATGCTTTGACACGAGGCGGCTTGCAAGAAAAGTTGATGCAAATCTGTCAGGAAAGCAAAGTCACCGCAATCATGGTGACGCACGATGTGGACGAAGCGCTGCTACTATCTGACCGAATTGTGATGCTGACTAACGGCCCAGATGCCCATATCGGGCAAATTCTGGAAGTCTCCATCCCTCGCCCACGCAAGCGCATGGAGGTTGTCAATCATCCTAGCTACTACGGTTTGCGGAATGAGATGATTTACTTCCTCAACCAGCAGAAAAAAGCCAAGCAGCGCAAAGCAACGCAACCGGCGGTGGTTGCCCGGAATGGGTTGGAGAAAGTCAATCTAGAAATTGGCTTTATTCCCCTAACTGATTGTGCGCCTTTGGTGGTGGCAAAGGAAAAAGGTTTCTTCGCCAAGCACGGGTTAGAAGATGTGACGCTGAATCGCGAACCCAGTTGGAAAGCGATCGCGCAAGGGGTGGCGACGGGACGCCTAGACGCTGCCCAGATGGTTGCCGGAATGCCGATGGCAATGACCTTGGGAGCCGATGGCCCGCCACTGCCTGTGTGTACGGCGATGACTTTATCGCGCAATGGCAATGCGATTACCTTCAGTAAGGATTTGTACGATCGCGGCGTTCGCACCTTGGCAGATTTCAAGGAAGCGATCGCGCAAACTCCGGACAAAATTCATACGTTAGGCGTGGTGCATCCTGCCTCTATGCACAACATGATGCTGCGCTACTGGCTGGCAAGTGGCGGCATCGATCCCGACCGAGATGTCAGTTTGACGGTGATTCCACCCGCCCAGATGGTCGCCAATCTGAAATCTGGAAGTATTGATGGCTACTGTGTCGGCGAACCTTGGAACTCTCGCGCCGTTCATGAAAAACTCGGTTTTGTCATCGCCACCGATATGGAGTTGTGGGCGGGACATCCGGAGAAGGTACTCGGATGCCAGGAAGAATGGGCAAATAAGTACCCGCAAACTCATATCGCATTGATAAAAGCGCTTTTGGAAGCTTGCGAATACTGCGATGACCGACGCAATCGGGAAGAAATTGTCAACTTACTGTGTCAGCCGCAATACATCGGCTCCGCCCCAGAATACACCCGTCCCGGCTTTATCGATCCCTACATTCGCGGGACGGGCGCAGCACCCGAACAGATGTTGCGTTATAACCAGTTCTTTGTCGATAAAGCGAACTTTCCAGAACCGGAGGAAGGACTGTGGGTGATGACTCAGCTAGCACGATGGGGAATTGTTCCGTTCCCCAAAAACTGGCTAGAAATTCAAGAACGAGTGCGGCGCATCGATGTATTTAGGGAAGCGGCGCGGGAACTCGGCTTAATGGATATCGGACGCGATCGCGCACCCATGCAAATGTTTGATGGCACCATTTTCAATCCCGACGATCCCATTAAGTACCTCAATAGCTTGGAAATTAAGCGTCCAATTCGTATCGAAGAGATTAACATCGACCCCTTAGTTGCGAGTCGTTAGTAATCAGTCATTAGCCATTCGCTAATGGAACTATGGCAAGAACAATTCGCGATTAGCTATTAACAACCTTCACCTCCCCATGCACACTTTGAACAACACTGGCGTCGTCACCCAACTAACCCAAGAAACCGTCAACCGCGACCCGTTTTTGGTCATTGAAGATGTTTCCAAGGTTTATCCCACTCCTACCGGGCCGTATACCGTTCTGGATGGGGTAAATCTCACCGTCTATGAAGGCGAATTTATCTGCCTGATTGGTCACTCTGGTTGCGGTAAATCCACCCTGTTAAACATGGTGTCAGGTTTCAACAAGCCAACTGACGGTGAAGTGCGCCTGGAAACCCTGAAAATCCGCGAACCTGGCCCAGACCGGATGATGGTGTTCCAGAACTATTGCCTGCTTCCCTGGCTGACTGCCTTCGAGAACGTTTACCTGGCAGTGGATTCTGTCTATCCCGGTAAACCCCGGTCGGAAAAAGTCACCATCGTTCGGGATCACCTCGCAATGGTGGGGCTGACTGAAGCAGCAGATAAAAAACCATCTCAGCTGTCTGGAGGGATGAAACAGCGAGTCGCGATCGCGCGTGCCCTCTCAATTCGCCCTAAAGTATTAATCCTGGATGAGCCATTCGGCGCTTTAGATGCCATCACCAAGGAAGAATTACAAGAGGAACTGCTGACCATCTGGCGCGAACATCAAGTTACTGTCTTGATGATTACCCACGACATCGACGAAGCACTCTTCCTAGCAGATCGGCTGGTGATGATGACCAACGGGCCATCGGCAAACATCGGTGAAGTTTTGAAAATTCCCTTCGCCCGCCCCCGGAATCGCGCCCGGATTATGGAAGACCCGGAATATTACAACCTGCGAAACTACGCCCTCGACTTCCTGTTCAACCGATTTGCTCATGATGATGATTAGTCATCGCTTGTTAGGTATTATCCAATGGGTAATCCCCAACAAGCGATGAAAGTATGGCTAATCGCAATTAGCAATTAGCAATTAGCAACGGACGACTGACGAATGACAACTGACAGTACAAAAACCCTTTGCCCTTACTGCGGCGTCGGCTGTGGATTGGAGGTGACACCTCCAGCGCAAGCCGGTAAGCCAACGCATCGGGATGCTCAAGGGAATCCCATCTGGAAAGTGCAGGGCGATCGCGCGCACCCTTCCAGTCACGGGATGGTGTGTGTCAAAGGTGCTACCGTTGCCGAGTCCCTTTCCAAAGACCGCCTTCTCCATCCGATGATCCGCGACTCCCTGGATGAACCTTTCCGCCGCGCCACCTGGGAGGAAGCCTTGGATCTCGTCGCGAGCAAGATTCAAAACGTTCTGGCAACTCAAGGATCGGACGCCGTGTGTATGTACGGCTCCGGGCAACTGCAAACTGAAGATTACTACGTTGCTCAGAAACTGCTCAAAGGGTGTCTGGGCACGAATAATTTTGATTCCAACTCGCGCTTGTGTATGTCCTCCGCCGTTGCGGGTTATATGCAAAGCTTTGGTTCAGATGGCCCCCCTTGCTGCTACGAAGATTTAGACTTAACCGACTGTGCTTTTATCATCGGCAGCAACACCGCCGATTGCCACCCGATCGTTTTTAACCGCCTGCGGAAACACCACAAGAAAAATTCCCACGTCAAAATGATTGTGGTCGATCCGCGCCGGACGAACACGGCTGAGGCAGCAGATTTGCACTTAGCGATTCGCTCAGGCACCGATATGGATCTACTCAATGGCATCGCTCACCTGCTGATGCGTTGGGGCGCGATTGATACTTATTTCATAGAGGACTGCACGACGAATTTTCCAGCTTTTGCAGAAGTCATCCAGCACTATCCACCGGAAGTGGTCGCCGAACGATGCGGTATTTCCATCTCTGACCTGGAAACAGCAGCTCGATACTGGTCACAGTCGAAGCGCGTGCTGTCTCTGTGGTCGATGGGCGTGAATCAGTCTTCTGAAGGCACTGCCAAGGTGCGAACGATCGTGAATCTGCACCTGATGACGGCTCAGATTGGCAAACCCGGTGCAGGGCCGTTTTCGCTGACGGGTCAACCGAATGCGATGGGCGGTCGGGAAACCGGCGGTCTTTGCCACATTCTGCCCGGATATCGAGTGGTCAAAAATCCCCAACATCGAGCGGAACTTGAAGCGTTTTGGCAACTCCCCGCCGGACAAATTTCGCCCTATCCGGGTCGCACGGCGTGGGACATTATTACGGGTTTGGAAAACGGAGATGTGGGCGTTCTCTGGATTGCCGCTACGAACCCGGCTGTCAGTTTACCTGACTTGGAACGTGCGAAAGCTGCATTGCAGCGATCGCCTTTTACGGTCTATCAAGACGCCTACTACCCCACTGAAACTGCCGCCTTTGCTCACGTTTTGCTCCCGGCGGCGCAGTGGAGCGAGAAAACTGGCACGATGACTAACTCCGAGCGAGTGGTCACGCTGTGTCAGGCATTTCGCACTCCCCCAGGAGAAGCCAAACCCGATTGGCAAATATTTACAGAAGTCGCACGGCGCTTAGGTTTTGCTGAAAAATTTCCCTACGAGACGCCAGCCTCCATCTATGCCGAATATGTGAAGTTGACACGCGATCGCGTCTGCGATATGAGCGGTCTCAGTCACGAACGACTGGCGCAAGAAGGTCCGCTTCAGTGGCCCTGTCCCGATCGTAGTTTTGATACCCCAAGTTTGAGTTCTCCCTTAAACTCTTCAACTCAAAACTCAAAATGTGCTACGCACCGCTACGCTAACAAAACTCAAAACTCAAAACGGCTTTACACTGATTTTCGCTTTCCGACGCCGGATGGACGGGCGCGGTTTGGAGCCTATCATTCGCGGGGGCTGGCAGAACCGCCCGATCCCAATTATCCTTTTGTTCTGACGACGGGCAGACTTTACGGACACTGGCACACCCAAACCCGTACCGGACGAATTGATAAAATTCGGCAGATGCACCCGCAGCCATTCATTGAAATTCATCCCCGCGATGCGGCTTCTCTGAAGATTCAGGAGAATGATTGGGTGGAAGTGCGAACCCGTCGAGGCACGGCGCGATTCCCTGCCAGAGTCACCAAGGCGATCGCTCCCGGTGTTACCTTTGTCCCCATGCACTGGGGCGCTCTTTGGGCAGATGGTGCCGAAGCGAACGCCCTCACCCATGCCGAATCTTGTCCCGAATCACTGCAACCGGAACTGAAAGCTTGTGCGGTGCAACTGGTGCCCTTGACTGCTGAAAAAGTTGACTCTGAGTATCTACTCCACCCCACTCAGTCCAAGGCTTTTTCCTCCGCCTTGTCTGTTTAAAATTGCCCCTAAGCTGAGGTAATTTATTCTCAATTCTGGCGTTTGAAATTCAATTTTTTTAGGCTTAAAAAGGGGGACGGCATTACCGTATCCCTTTTTTTATCAATCACGTCGGTCTGCTCTCCAGTGAGAAGATTGGGGCGAGGCGCTGTTGGATTTCTTCTCTTGTCAATAATTAGATCGCCTGGTGATACCAATTCTCTATGAAGTGACGCGGAAAAAAGCACAGATAGTGTCATCCCATATACCAATAGAAGCGATCGCAGACTCACTTTATTCACTTGCTACTGGAATATCTTCCAACGCAGCTCGCTCCCAATCTCCCAAATTCGCCCCTGCCTCATAAGTGCTTTGTAGGAATTGCAGCACGGCTGTATCTGGATCGTCTGCTTGTCGCACCGCCTCATAGGGCAGGACAAATTCTTGCAGCTCCGGGCTATAGAATGCGGACTGTGGTTGAATTGGATAATCCTTGAATCCTCTTGGTGTTGGGTAGGCGTAGGCATAAAATAAGGCTTCTGTTGAACCACCCCCAAACCAAAAACCACAACTGCTGACTTCATGGGAATAAGCCTCTCGCGTTACCCAATCTGCCATGTTGGGTACACCTCCTGGATGTTCGGGTGCCCTTCGTCCCGAAAAGCGAGTCACAGCCAGATCGAAACTGCCCCAGAAAAAATGGACAGGACTGCACTTTCCAATATAGTGGGAGCGAAACACCGTCATGATGCGATTGGCTTGTACCAGAATTTGCCAGAAGCGTTGAGCAGATTCCGGATTGTAAGCATGATGTTGATGGTCTTGCTCAAAGGGAATCGCATCGGCAATTTCTTGGGGCATTGTCCAGATTTGCACTTCAATGCCGAGATCCTTCAGGGTGTTCATCACTTCCTGATAAAAATCAGCCACCGAGCGAGGAGCAAGTGCCAGACTTTTGGTTGTACCTTCGCTTGTCTCGATTTTGAGTTGGTGAGCGAGAAAATCAAAGGTGATTTGAAAGCTGCGTGTTCCGTTAGGAATTGGGCCAGTGGTAAGTCCAGGGGTGGTGACATACAGCGTCGAGTGCCACCAATGGTTTATTTTTGGGGCTAATGCTAACCGGATTTTACCAATAATTTGTGTCCACAAATGCAGCGTTTGATAGGTATCTTGCCAAGCTGAGAGTGACAAAGGGAGCCAAACAGCGTTCGATGAGCGGTGAGCGGAAGTCGTCATGAGATGAATCTCCATGCTCAGGATTGGCGGTAGATACTATAAACAGTATCAGGCTTTGAAAAAGATTTGATTACCTAACTGTTTAGAGAGGAGATTATGCAAGGATCGGTAAGTTATCAAAATATCTTCTAAAAGTGACACCAAGGAGAAAGGGTAGCATTGATTATGCATCAGCTTACCCGTCGGTTTGGCGCGATTGCTCCCGAACTACAAACTAAAATTCAGCAATTATCCATTCCCCCAGTAAGAAGATTTGGGCGAGGCGCTGTTGGATTTCTCCTCTGTAAATGATTTGAGCGCTTGGTTAGAAACTTAGGAGCAATAGACAATTGGATTTAAAAGAAAACTTGCGATCGCATCTCACCCAGATAGTACGCGATCGCGACCCTTATCTCGCCAGTTCGGGGCATTTCTACGTACAGCACTACATCCGCGAACAACTGCAACAATGGGGAACCGTAGAAACCCATGAGTTCAGCATTCGAGGTCAAAATCATCAGAATCTTATCCTGAATCTACCGGCGGCGACAAATAATCAGAAGCCACCAATTCTTATTGGCGCACATTATGACGCTGCACCCGGAAACCCAGGCGCAGATGATAATGCAACGGGTGTCGCCGCGCTATTGGAATTGGCGAGAATTTTCGCAGCAGAACCGATAAAATACCCGGTGCGATTGGTTGCTTTTGATATGGAAGAATACGGGATGCTAGGGAGTCAGCAATATGCCGCTGATTTGAAGCAACAAGGACAATCCCTTCGCTTAATGCTTTCCTTAGAGATGCTGGGATATTGCAACTCCGCCCCTGGTTCGCAACGCTATCCCGCTGGATTAGAACGCTTTTACCCGAATCGGGGTGATTACATTGCTTTAATTGGCAATTTGCCGACCATTCCCGATTTAATCCACCTGAGTCGCAACATTCGTAAAGTTGGGGTTCCAAGCGAATGGTTGCCGGTGCCGAATAAAGGTTTAATCGTCAGCTCAACGCGACTGAGCGATCATTCGCCCTTCTGGGATTTAGGCTATAAAGCAATGATGGTGACAGATACAGCATTTATGCGAAATCCCCATTACCATCAACCGAGCGACACCATAGAAACCCTGGATTTAAACTTTCTGACCGGCGTCTGTCGCGGTTTGGCTTCCGGCATTAGCCATCTGTGAAAGATGACTTGCATACCGCACAATTAATTAGATAAACTTCTAATTAGATATGTATCTAATTAGAAGTAAAACGATGGAAAAAGCGGAATTTCAAACCCTGCTACGCTTCTTCAAGGTTCTCGCTGACGAAAGCCGATTGAAGATTTTGGGGATTCTGGCGAATCGGGAATGCAGCGTCGAAGAATTAGCCGCGATTGTGAAACTGAAGGAGCCGACTGTCTCCCATCATTTGGGTAAACTGAAAGAACTCAATTTGGTGAATATGCGCCCTGACGGCAATACTCATTTGTATCGACTCAATAGCGAGGCGCTGCAAAACTTTAGCAAAGAGATTTTCACCCCAGATAACATGGCTTCTCTCGTCAAAGATGTAGAAGGGGAAGCATGGGAGAGCAAGGTATTGAAAAACTTTTTTGAAGGCAATCGCCTGAAAGAAATTCCTGCCAGTCGCAAAAAACGCCAAGTGATTCTCAAGTGGTTGGCAAACCAATTTGAAATCGGGATTAATTACCCAGAACTTCAGGTGAATGAAATCATCAAGCGCCACCATCCTGACTGCGCCACTCTGCGACGAGAGTTGATAGCCTCTAAGCTGATGCAGCGGGAAAATGGGGTGTATTGGCGTTTGCCAGTGCTATCGGGTGAGTAGGGACACGGCAGTGCCGTGTCCCTACCTCTGAGGGTGAATAGGTTTAAACCAGCGCGTAAACCTTCGCTTCCCACGGGAAGATGCCTTCTCTGCCTACCCATTCAGCAGGAACCATACGATCTTGCGCGATCTCTTTCCACTGTTTACCTGCCGGAGTTGCAGGCCAATTAGGTATTTTATACTCAGAACCTGGAGGAGTCCCGTACTCAGAGAAATTCGCCACCACAATCACTAATCGATCGTCTTTGCCTCGCTGCCAAACGATAACTCGCTTGCCTTCATTGAAGTCAGAATGGATAAAATGAGTGTCATTTACGGCTAAAGCATCAGAAGTAGTCCGAAACTTCACTAATCTACAAACATAATTGAAAATACGCTGTCGCCAATCATCTGTCAGACGGCTGTAGTTGACCGGATCAACCTGTTTTTTATGGTCATCTGAAGTTGGCAAGTCATTTTGATCGGCGAATTCATCTCCTGCCAAAATCATCGGAATCCCGACAGCAGTGAGCAAACAAACAAATGCTAGCTTGATGCGCTTTTCTGTATCAAAAACTTGATTATTATTTAGGTAGCTGTAGAAGCGTTCGTTGCCAAAGCCTCCTACATCATGGGAAGTCAGATAATTAACTGCTTGAGAACCATCTGCAAACCCTAAATTACGACAGTCAATGAGTTTGCGGACGCTCCATTCAAAGCTAGGCTCATCAGACGAATTTTGTCCTAGAATGACGCTACGGATAATATGCTTAAACTTTTCGTTCCACAACCCATCGAGACGATTCTGTGAAATTAAAGCTAGCGGTACGCTTAATTCTTCACCGACTACGAGAAATTTATCGCCGCTTCCTTCCCGTTCCTGCCAAAGCGATCGCGCATAATCTTTGAATTCCTGTAAAAAGTCATAATTGCCGATATTGTTAACGCTATCGAGGCGCAAACCATCTACCCGATAGTAATCCATCCAGTGGACGATGTAGGCTTTCATATATTCGCGGGCAGGAACAAAACGCGATCGCGTACCTGCAAGCGGATGATACCCTTCTACCCAATAGTTGTACTTAAACAAATCACCGCCAAATCCGTCCCGATTTCCTTGTTCTGGATCGCCACTATTAAACTTGATATAAAATTCTACATAATTAACGTTGCGGTAAGGATTGTTGTAAGAGAAAGCCATTACCGCATCAACAAAAAAGCGCACGCCGTGTTGATGGCAAACTTTGATGAGATTGATTAAATCGGTGGAAGCCGTGGGCGCTTCTTGGCTGTCCGGGCGACCTAAGTCATAATCGGCTGCGAAATAATTAGCCGTACCGTAGCCCCAATTATCTGTTTGATCGCTATCAGATGGCGGTAAAAGTTCTAAAGCATTGACACCTAATTCCACTAGATGAGCACGGTTTTGTAAAGCGCGGACTGTAGAGAAAGTAGGCGCGATCGCTTCTTCCACAAATAGAGAAACTACGTCTCGAAAAGTCCCGTTTCCTTCTTGAATTCCCCCAGTTGAACGAATTCGAGTCCAGCGAGTGGGCAACTCGTAAATCACTAGCCGATTATTCGGTTGTAGGTTTTCTATCGTATCTCCTTCCCAGTCCGCTGTTTGCCCCTTCGGATCGCACGGAACCAGCATTTTATCTCGGTAGAGGATGACGCTAGCTGGATCTAGGTCGGACATTCCCTCTTCTGAAAGGATTTTCGGTGCAGAGAAACGCCGATCCACCGTGTAAGCGGTAGGATCGGTGCAGTAGAGAATTCGATGGGTGTTGGTGTAGGCGTCAGTGTCGCGGACTTTAAACCAGTAAAAATAAACCTCTCCGTCTGTTAAATTGCAGTTTTCCGCTGGTATTTCCCAAAGTTCTGGAAAATCTGTTGATTGGATTAAGTCGAATTCTTGAAAATTTTCAAATGAGCTTGGATTATCTCCAGCGAAGTTGCCGATGTAAAGGGTTGGAGGGGGTTGAATCTCTCCTGGACGCCACAAAACGAAATGTGTCTGTTTGCGATGCAATAAATCAGGAAGCATTACAGAAACCCCTTGGATACGAAGGTTAGCTACGAGCTTTTACACACGAGAACAGACTGTTATTCCAGATAAAAGGTGAATCTCAAGACGGGAAGAAAGAGATAGTTACTTGAATTAACAGAATATTCCTTAAAATGGAATCCCATCATCCTCTTCATCTTCCTGCTCTTTGGGATTCAACCGCCAGATAGTAGTTTTCTCTTCTTCCACTGGAAGTTCCGCGATCAATTCTCCCAAGTCTTTCTGAAGATTTTGGGTTAGTGTCACCGGAAACTCTAAATCAATTCCATGAATTTCCGCCATTCTTGCCAACTGGTTAAACGGAATTTTTTTTGTAGTTCGCTCATAACTGGATAATTGGAAATATTTCGTTTCTGATAGTTCTTGTGCTTGCATCGCGGCTTTGAGCCTATTTTGGATGTGGTCAATTTCGGTATCTAGCAACTTCCATTCCTGCTCAATTTCTCGATAGCGTTGGGCTAGAGCTGTTACATCTTCCTGTTCTGGATCTGGACTACTCAATTGAGTTAATTCCAACAGCCGCTGATGCACGTGAGCCAGATAAATCGGGTCCATTTTTGCATACTGTAGCTGACTTTCTGTCAGCGGTCGCTGTCCCCAATCGCTGCTTTGTTCGGTTTTGTCTATATTGGGAAAATAGCACAGTTTTTCTGCCAGAGTTCTCAATTGTAAATTTGGTACTGGCAATAAATAGTAAGGGATTGATTTGGCAATCTCTAAGGTGCAACTTACATTTTTAGCTTTGGTTTTACCTAATAACTTCAGATCGTAGCTGGAATTGTGGAAGACCTTTTCAATTGCAGGATTAACCATGATTTCTTTAATAAAGATTTCTGCAATTTCAGGATTATCTAAAACATCTAAAATGCAAACGCTATCTCCGCTTACATCGGTAAAGTCATCTAATATTTGAATTAAAGAGAGTTTAGGCTTGCGAGTATTATAATCGGCAACTTCCGTATCTAAGTACAAAAGCTGGCGTTTTGAAGATTCATCAATTAGAACTTTAGCTTTCTCTGTTTCTGTGAAGTAAAGCATTCTCTAAAACATCCTTTTTGTAAATAAAAGTTAAATAAAAGGTTAGATTATTTATTTTACTTTTAGAAGTTACAGCAATTAATATTGATAAATATTCCTTCTACAAAAGCTATTTTTATATCAAAAAATATGTTTATTAAAATAGGTTGGATGTTTTCAAACTAAAACCGGACAAACTAGCAACGGTATTTATAATAAGAATTAATTAGAAAGATTTTATCATCAACATCGCGCAATTATTTTTTATTATGCATTCCAATCTACCTTCCGACGTAAATAACCGCTGGCAATTCTGGATCGATCGGGGTGGTACGTTTACTGATATTGTGGCGCGGCGTCCGGATGGACAACTGGTGATTCATAAGCTGCTGTCGGAGAATCCCGAACGGTATACTGACGCGCCAATACAGGGAATTCGAGACATTTTGGGAGTTGCGGCAGATGCACCTATTCCATCGGAACAGATTGCAGTTGTCAAGATGGGAACCACTGTGGCGACAAATGCGCTTCTGGAACGCAAGGGCGATCGCACTCTTCTGGTCATTACTCAGGGATTTCGAGATGCCCTTCGCATCGGCTACCAAAATCGCCCCGATATCTTCGCCCGTCACATTGTATTGCCAGAGATGCTCTACGAGCGAGTGATTGAGGTCGAGGAACGCTACAGCGCCCAAGGCGAAGAATTAATCCCCGTAGAAACAGGATATATCGCATCTCTACAAGAAGCGTACAACGACGGGATTCGCTCCTGTGCCATTGTCTTCATGCACGGCTATCGCTATCCCGAACACGAGAAACAAATAGCAGATGCAGCGCGGAAAATTGGATTTACCCAAGTCTCGGTATCGCACGAAGTTAGCCCGTTGATGAAGTTGGTGAGTCGCGGCGATACTACCGTTGTTGATGCTTATTTATCGCCTATTTTGCGACGTTATGTAGATCGAGTTGCTAGTCAGCTAGCCAGTTTGGAATCGGAATTTTCAACTCAAAACTCTCCCCAGTTGATGTTCATGCAGTCCAACGGTGGACTTACTGATGCCCAACAGTTTCAAGGGAAAGACAGTATTTTATCTGGCCCTGCTGGGGGCATCGTCGGCGCGGTACAGACAAGCTTGATGGCGGGATTCGACAAAATTATCAGCTTTGATATGGGCGGCACTTCTACGGATGTCGCCCACTATAACGGCGAATACGAACGCACTTTTGAAACGGAAGTTGCTGGGGTGCGGCTGCGGACGCCGATGATGGCAATTCATACAGTTGCTGCTGGTGGCGGTTCGATTCTCTTTTTTGATGGGGCGAGGTATCGCGTGGGACCGGAATCAGCGGGGGCGAATCCAGGCCCCGCTGCCTATGGGAAAGGCGGTTCGCTAACGGTGACGGATTGCAATGTGATGGTGGGCAAGTTGCAACCGGAGTTTTTCCCGAAATTGTTTGGATCGAACGGAGATTTGCCGCTAGATGCAGAAGTAGTGCGGCAAAAGTTTAATGAACTGGCGGCAGAAATTGGGGACAATCGGACGCCGGAACAAGTGGCGGCTGGATTTCTCGCGATCGCAGTTGAAACAATGGCGAGTGCAATTAAAAAAATCTCTCTCCAGCGCGGTTATGACGTTTCGGAATATACTTTGTGCTGCTTTGGGGGCGCGGGGGGACAACACGCTTGTCTGATTGCCGATGCGTTGGGGATGAAGCAGGTGTTTCTGCATCCTTACGCTGGTGTGTTATCGGCTTATGGTATGGGTTTGGCAGATATGCGGGTGCTGCGAGAACGGGCGGTGGAGGCGCATCTGAGTGAGGAGTTAGTGCTGAGTTTGGAGGGGATGTTAAGCCAGTTGGCAAGGCAGGGGGAGGAGGAAACGAACCGCCACGACGCCAAGGACGCAGAGGAAAGACAGGAAGAAGAGAGAAGGGAGGATGTTGAGATTGAGGTTTTTCGGAAGGTGCATTTACGGTATGAGGGGACTGATTCGGCGCTGATTGTGGATTTTGGGGATACGGCGGCGATGAGGGGGCGGTTTGAGGAGTTGCACCGGCAGCGTTACGGCTTTGTCGTGGAAGATAAAAGGCTGATTGTAGAGGCGGTTTCGGTTGAGGTGGTGGCGAAGACGGAGAGAGTAGAGGAAGCAGTCATTCAGCGTCGCAGCGCTGAACTTCCCTCACCGGTGGCAACTGTACAGATGTATGCGGCGGATCGGTGGCACGAGACGCCAGTGTATAAGCGAGAGGATTTGCAACCCGGAGACTGCATTTCTAGCCCTGCGATTATTGCCGATGCGACGGGTACGAATGTCATTGAACCCGGTTGGCAAGCACAGCTAAGCGATCGCAATCATCTGATTTTGCAGCGTTCGGCAAATTTACAATTCTCGATCCAAAATCCAGAATCTAGAATCCTCAATCGTCCCGATCCGGTGATGCTGGAGATTTTCAATAATTTGTTTCGCGCGATCGCCGAACAAATGGGTATCACTCTGCAAAATACCAGTTCCTCAGTCAACATCAAAGAACGCTTAGATTTCTCCTGTGCAATTTTTGACCAACACGGGCAGTTAGTCGCCAACGCCCCCCATATTCCCGTGCATCTGGGTTCTATGAGTGAAAGCGTCAAAAGTTTAATTGACGCTTGTGGCGACACGATTCAACCTGGAGATGTCTTTGCCTCAAATAATCCCTACAACGGCGGCACGCACCTACCCGATATCACCGTAATTACCCCTGTATTTGCTTCCTCTCCAGACGCGATAAATCGCGTTACAATCTCCCCTCCTACGCTTCCCCTCTTCTACGTTGCCTCGCGGGGACATCATGCAGATATTGGTGGGATTACTCCAGGTTCCATGCCTCCAAACAGCACCACGGTAGAACAAGAAGGAGTGCTACTTGATAATTTCCAACTAGGAGAGGGAGGACATTTTCGAGAAAAAGAATTGCTGGAACTGCTGGCATCCAGCGCTTATCCAGCCCGAAATCCCCGTAAAAATATTGCAGATTTGCAAGCACAAATTGCCGCCAACGAACGCGGCGTGCAAGAACTCCACAAGATGATGGAGCATTATGGTTTAGAGACTGTGCAAGCTTATATGGGCTTTGTACAAGACAATGCGGAAGAGTCGGTACGTCGGGTTATCGAAGTTCTCAAAGATGGCAGTTTTACTTGTCCTCTGGATAATGGCAGCGCGATCGCAGTTACCATCACCATCAACAAATCGACTCGCAGCGCCAAAATAGATTTTACCGGCACTTCTCCTCAGCAACCGAGTAATTTAAACGCACCAGCAGCCGTGTGCAAGGCAGCAGTATTGTATGTCTTCCGCACTTTAGTGAATGACAATATTCCCCTCAATGCGGGTTGTCTCAAACCTTTGGAAATTATTATTCCCGAAGGCTGTATGTTAAATCCGCGTTATCCTGCTGCTGTGGTGGCGGGAAATGTAGAGACTTCGCAAAACATTACCGATGCTTTGTATGGGGCGCTGGGGGTGATGGCAGCTTCCCAAGGAACGATGAATAATTTCACCTTTGGAAGCGATCGCTATCAATATTACGAAACCATCTGTGGCGGTTCCGGCGCTGGCGCTGACTTCGACGGCACCGACGCCGTACAAACTCACATGACAAACTCCCGTCTTACCGACCCAGAAGTATTGGAATGGCGATTTCCTATCCTTTTAGAAAGTTTTGCGATTCGTCCCAATACTGGCGGGAATGGACATCATCATGGAGGGAATGGTGTTATCCGTCGCCTGCGTTTTCTTGAACCCATGACTGCTGGAATTTTATCAAGTCGTCGTGTCATTTCTCCCTTTGGTTTGCATGGTGGTGAAGCGGGTGCAGTCGGGAAAAATTATGTGCAGCGTACTGATGAAACGATAGAGGAATTGGGCAGTACAGGGGTTGTAGAAATGCAGCGTGACGATGTATTTGTTATCGAAACACCAGGAGGTGGAGGTTATGGAATTGTCAAAAATCTATAACCTCTAATTGATACATGATAAAAGCGCGATCGCAACCCTTGACCTTTGATAGATGATTATATTCGACCCAAACAGCAAGTAGGAAAAGTAGGAAAAGTAGGGAATTATACTTAGTAATTTATTTGCTTGAACTGGGAAAACTGCTGAACTCCTTTGTTTGCAAGGCTTGTAAATGAATCGCTTAAAGCAATAAGTTCAGCGGCAATCCGTAAGTGATTCTTAATAAGGCATATTTAATTAAAAAATGCTAGTTTAGGTAGTTGACAGAACTTTATACTGTCTCCATCCAACGCTTTAGTTGAATTAGTATCTTATGAAATCAAAAAAATCAAGTACAAAATTATAGACTTTAAAGCAAATTCCCAAAAAAAATTAATTTCCAATGCGGGGAACGTTTACTGATTCGTCTAAACACAGAGGAAGTTCTTTCTTTAGGCGGGCTGATCCGATAGGACTTACGCGGAGGTTCCCCTAAATCTCCTTTTTTAAGATGGGCTTTGACTATATTTCCCCCTCTTTTCTACCGTTTGATAGCGGCACGAATACGCTCAGCGATGTGTGCCGTTATGCGGGGGTTGGTAGGAATCGAAACGGGACTTGTAAGTCCAAAAAACTCGTGGGGCGAGATTAAGGAACCCATTCACAAATGCATTCCTTTCGCTGAAAAACTTTTTTATATCGATTGATTTTTAGAAATCCGCGACATTGAAAAAGATATGCATAGCGCAATGGCTGGCACTTATAACCTAGGTTTAGTAATCCTTTCTTTTGCGATCGCGGTAATTGCCTCTTATACAGCCCTAGACTTAGCCGGACGAGTGCGGTCTGCTGTGGAACGGGGACGATGGCGCTGGCTTCTGGGTGGAGCAGGGGCAATGGGAACTGGAATTTGGTCAATGCACTTCATTGCCATGCTGGCTTTCCAACTGCCACAGTCTGTCAATTATGATGTGTGGATCACCCTGTTCTCCTTGATGTGCGCGATTCTTGCCTCAAGCATTGCTTTGTGGCTGCTGAGTCGCGCTGTTTCAATCCCGCTGGTCATCGGCGGCGGGGTTTGTATGGGAATTGCCATTGCATGGATGCACTACACAGGGATGGCAGCCATGCAAGTCCAGGCGACGATTGAGTATGACTGGAGATTGGTGAGCCTATCGGTAGCGATCGCCATCATCGCTTCTTTTGCCGCGCTTTGGCTGGCATTTCGGCTACAAGAGCAATCCTTAAAAGGTCTGCTGTGGCAGAAATTCGGCAGCGCTCTCCTGATGGGAATTGCCATCAGTGGGATGCACTACACGGGAATGTGGGCGACTCACTTTACTGCTCACAAAGTCTTTCTACTAGAGCCGTCTCCCCCCATCACTCAGTCTTGGTTAGCGATCGCTATCGGGATTGCTACCTTGTTCATTTTGAGCCTAGCCCTATTAACCTCTCTATTCGATCGGCGTTTAACAGCGCAGTTAGTTCGAGAGCAAGCGTTACAGGAGAGTGAGAACCGCTTTCGGATGCTGATCCGAGAAATGCAGGTAGGAGTATTACTGCTCAATGCTAATGCCGAAATTCTTACCTACAATCAAGCTGCGATTAATCTCCTCAATCTCAACTCAGAGGATTTATCGCATCAGGTATTTGGTGCAAATTGGCTGTTGCAGCAAGAAGATGGTACACCCTTCCCAACGCCAGAGCTACCCGTGCAGTCCAGCATTGCCCAGCGCCAACCAATTCATAATATTGTCGTCAGAATCGACCATCCTGAGAGCCATAATCAACGCTGGATGCTAGCCAATGCCGACCCGCAGCTAGCAGAGGACGGGAGTGTAGAGCGAATTGTTTGTACCCTCAGCAATATTACGAACCAAAAGCAAGCGGAAGCCGCACTCCGCCAAAGTGAAGAACGATTTGTTTTAGCGGTAGAAGGAGCCAATGACGGGATTTGGGATTGGAATATTCAAACCAGTTATGCCTATCTCTCACCTCGCTGGAAAAGTATGTTGGGCTATGAAGACTTAGAAATTTCGAATAGCATCGATTCTTTCAAACAAATCCTGCACCCAGAAGATTCAGAGCGAGTGTTAGCGGTGCTGCTTGCCTATTTAGCGAAGAAAATTCCCAACTACGAGATAGAGTTCCGAGCATTACATAAAGATGGCAGCTGGCGCTGGATTCTGACCCGTGGAGTTGCATTGTGGGATGAAACCGGCACAGCCTATCGCGTGGCAGGTTCCCATACTGATATTACCGAGCGCAAACAGAGGGAAGAAGCACTGCACTTAATGGTTGAGGGAACAGCTTCTGCAACTGGCAATGAGTTCTTTCGCTCTTGTGTCCGATATCTCGCCCAAGTTTTGGGAGTCCGCTACGCTGTAGTCTGTAAGTTTGCAGATAATACTGAAACTAGAATGCGGACTTTGGCATTCTGGACGGGTGAGGATTTTGGCGAAAATTTCGAGTACGACTTAGCGGGTAGTCCTTGCGAAAACGTGTTGAAAGGAACGAGCGGTTTTTATCCATCCGAGGTACAAGAACTTTTTCCTGACTTCCCAACGTTAGAGAAGTTAGGGGCACAAAGTTACTGGGGAATTCCGTTAGTAGACTCGGCTGGCAATACAATTGGCAATTTCGTGGTGTTGGACGTGCAGCCAATGGTTCACGCTCCTGGCAAAGAAATGATTTTGAAAATTTTTGTTGCCAGAGCGGGAGCCGAGCTGGAGCGGAAGTTAGCGGAGGAATTGCTGACAAAACGAGCAGCGATGGACAGTTGCTTGAGCCAGATTTCTGGGATGCTGATTGACGAAAACTTAGATACTGCGATCGCTTTCACGCTGCAAGCCGTTGGCGAGTTTTTGGGGTGCGATCGCACTTACCTGTTTGATTACTCCGATCGCCAAAACGGCTGGAATATGACCCACGAGTGGTGCGGCTTTGGCATTCAGCCAGCGATGGATCGGTTTCAAGGTTTACCTGTTGAAAATCATCACTGGGTTCACAACCAACTTTTGAGTGGCAAAACGGTTCAATTTCCTGCCGAACGCCCACCTGTCGCCGCCGAACCAACCTTGACGAAACTCCAGTGTATCCAGTCCCGGCTTGCCGTTCCGACGCTTTACGCTGGTACGGTTGTCGGTTTTATGGGTTTGGATGCCATAAGCTCTTCCAAAGTCTGGAGTCAAGAAGAAATTAATTGGCTTAAATTAGTCAACGAATTCATTGCAGTGACTCAGGCACGTCAAGCAGCACAAGCCGCATTACGGGAGAGTGCAGAACGGGAAAAAGCGATCGCTTTCGTGATTCAGCGAATGCGCCAAACCTTAGAAATTGACAAAATTTTTAGCGCTACGACTGAAGAATTACGCCATGCGATTAATTGCGATCGCGTTGGTCTCTATCGTTTCCATCCCGACTGGAGTGGGGAATTTGTATCGGAGTCGGTAGCAGACGGCTGGAATTTGCTAGTACCCGAACAAATTCATCAATCTCAGCTAACCAAGGTTGCTGTTAACCAGGTGGGTTGTGCTGGCAAAACTTTGGGAAGTGCAGAGGAGCCAATCCAAGATACTTATTTGCAAGCAAATCAAGGCGGGACTTATCGCCAAGGAACCAGTTATCGTTGTGTCCCAGACATCTACCAGGCTGGATTTGACGCTTGTTACCTAGAACTGTTGGAGCGCTTTCAAGCACGAGCTTATATCATTGTTCCGATTTTCCATAGCAATCAACTGTGGGGCTTGCTAGCAACATACCAAAATTCCGGTTCTCGCCAATGGCAAGAGGCAGAAATCAAGATGGTTGTTCAAATTGGGGCACAGTTAGGCGTTGCGATCCAACAGGCAGAATTGCTAGCGCGAACTCAACAGCAGTCAATTGAATTGATGATCGCCAAGGAAGCCGCTGATGCTGCCAACAGTGCTAAAAGCGAATTTCTTGCCAATATGAGCCACGAACTAAGGACACCCCTCAATGCCATCCTTGGTTTTACCCAATTGATGAGCCTTGATACCTCCCTATCTGCCGAACATCAGAAATACCTGGAGATCATCAGTCGCAGTGGCGATCATCTGCTGGCATTGATTAACGATGTTTTAGAGATGGCTAAAATCGAGGCAGGGCGAGTCACGCTACATGAAAATGACTTTGACCTGTATTGTCTGCTCAATAGTCTCGAACAGATGCTACAACTCAAAGCCACAAGCAAGGGACTCTTGCTTAACTTTGAATGCACGGCTGCTGTCCCCCAGTACGTCAAAACCGACGAAAGTAAGCTGCGTCAGGTCTTGATTAACCTTCTCGGTAATGCCATCAAATTTACTGACAAAGGGAGCGTAACCCTGCGCGTTACAGGGGAGGAAGGAGAGGCGGAAAGCAGGAGTGTCGGGGAACAAGCAGACTCCTCACCTGTGCCTTTTATCCGCCTGCTCTTTGAAGTGGAAGATACTGGCCCCGGTATTGACCCAAATGAATTCGATCGGTTATTTGAAGCTTTTGGACAAACCTCAGTTGGGCTGAAGTCCTGTCAAGGCACGGGTTTGGGTTTACCGATCAGTCAAAAGTTTGTCCAACTGATGGGGGGAGGAGCGATCGCAGTCAGTAGTCATCCAGGTCAGGGAGCCAAATTTACCTTTGACATTCAGGCAGGTTTGGTTGAGCAGATGGAGATTGAAACATCCCAATCTATCTATAAAAAAGTTATTGGTTTAGCTCCTGACCAACCCATCTATCGTGTTCTAGTTGTGGAGGATAAGCCCACAAATCGTCTCCTCCTAGTTAAGCTTCTTACTTACTTGGGCTTTGAGGTGCAAGAAGCTGAAAATGGTCAAGAAGCTGTGGCAATTTGGGAGAGTTGGGAACCCCATCTAATCTGGATGGATATGCGGATGCCTGTGATGAACGGCTATGAAGCTACCAAAAAAATTAGAGCTTCCTTAAAAGGTGAGGCAACCATAATTATTGCCCTAACTGCCAGCGTTTTTGAAGAAGACAGACAAATTATCTTGTCAGCGGGATGCGATGACTTCGTGCGTAAACCTTTTCGAGAAGAGGAACTACTCTTTAAAATGAATAAATATCTAGGGGTGCAGTATCTCTATGAGGAGGAAGCATTACCCACCGAAAGCAGGAAGGAAAATTTACCAGAGACTTCCGATTCTGACATCCCCCTTCAGATTTCCACTATGCCCTCTGAATGGATACAACAGCTACACTATGCAGCTTCCCAAGGCAGCGATTTCTTGCTCCTTCAGCTCCTTCAGGAAATTCCCCCAGAAAATTCGTTTGTTATAAATGCTTTGACCAATTTGGTCGAAAATTTTCAGTTTGAGCAAATTATGGAATTAATTCAATCAACTGAAACACAGCTTACTGGTAAAAACTCACAGCAAACCTCCCTCAATTTTTCGCCTCTTCTATCACATTCCCAGCAAGAGTAGGATATCGAAAAATTTTGTTGCAGGATGGCAAATAGGTTTTTTCCCATTGCCTTCCTCTACTCTCACACCTGTGGAAGATTATTGCAGAATGTCTAAGATAAGTGGTTAAATAATATTTAACGCTGCAATCAATTAGTTCAAAACTTTTTAAACCTTTATCATTAACTGCAAACAGGAAATAGAAGAAAGATGACTTTTAAATAATATTCTAAACTAACGAATTTTCCAAAATCGATGATGAAAGAATTGAAATAAATAATTTCTCCCTCGTTATGGCAAAAGAAGATATTCTCATCGTTGATGACACCCCAGAAAACTTGCGTTTTCTGTCTGGTCTGCTAATGAAGCAAGGCTATACCATTCGCAAGGCATTAAGCGGGCAAATGGCACTGACAGCGATACAAACTGTTATCCCCGATCTAATTTTGCTTGATATTATGATGCCTAGCATGGATGGTTATGAAGTTTGTGAAAAACTGAAAGCCGATCCCAAAACTGCTGCAATTCCTGTAATTTTCTTAAGCGCTCTCAGCGAGGCTTTTGATAAAGTAAAAGCTTTTTCGGTTGGCGGAGCAGATTATGTTGCCAAACCTTTTCAATTTGAAGAAGTTTTAGCTCGTGTTCAGAATCAACTAGAGTTAAGAGCCGCGAAAATCCAAAACCAACAACTAAATGCTCAACTTGAAGAACGAGTTAAAGAGCGGACTTTTCAGCTAGAAGTAGCAAATCAAGAACTGAGGCGAGAAATCAACGAACGGATGCTCCTTCAAGAACAACTCATAAAAATGGCACTTTATGACGATCTTACAGGATTGCCCAATCGAGCTTTATTCATGGAGCGTCTAGAACAAGCTCTCAAATGCACCAAGGAGCATTCAGGAGAGGCGTTTGCCGTGTTGTTTCTTGATTGCGATCGCTTTAAAGTAGTCAATGATTCTCTCGGTCATCTTGCTGGGAACGAACTGTTAATTAATTTAGCTCGCCGCTTAGAAAAATTACTTAGTCAACATCATACTTTGGCTCGGTTGGGCGGTGATGAATTTGCGATTATCTTGACAGACGTTGGAAATATCAGCAGTGTACTCCTTATCGCAGATCAAATCCTTCAATCTTTTGCTTCTCCGTTTCAATTAAATAAACAGGAAATTTTCATCAACGCTAGTGTTGGAATTGCTATGAGCAATCCTAATTACGAGCGAGCAGAACATATATTGCGAGATGCAGACATCGCAATGTATCGTGCCAAAACCTTAGGAAAAGGTCAATACCAAATTTTTGACCCAAAGATGCACGATGCTGTGATTCAAGTTTTACAGCTTGAAAATGACTTGCGTAGAGCCATCGAACGACAAGAATTCATTGTCCACTATCAGCCAATTATTGCTCTTGATACCAGCAAAATTGTTGGGTTTGAAGCATTAGTTCGCTGGGATCATTCTCAACGAGGAATGGTATCGCCTGGATTGTTTATTCCTGTAGCAGAAGAAACAGGTTTGATTAACCAACTTGGCAATTGGGTTTTGCGGGAAGCTTGCCATCAACTTCAGCAATGGTATCAGGAAAAATTGCTCGATCATTCCCTATTTATGAGTGTCAATCTTTCAGCGCGGCAATTTGCTCAGCCAGATTTAATTGAGCAAATTGACCAAATCCTTGCGGAAACCCAACTGAATCCTCAAAACTTAAAATTAGAAATCACAGAAAGTGTTCTGATGAATAATACTCAATCTGTAAAAGCGATTATGCAGCAACTTCGAGAACGTAAAATTCAGTTATGTATTGATGACTTTGGTACCGGGTATTCTTCTCTGAGTTATTTATATAATTTTCCTGTTGATACTCTCAAAATCGACCGTTCTTTTATTAGTTATTTAGATGAAAAAACAGATAGTTTAGGACTGATTCCGGCGATTATGAAGATTGCTCAAACTCTAAATATGAGTGTAATTGCAGAAGGAATTGAAACGGGCGAACAGCTATCTCAGCTAAGAAACTTAAATTGTGAATTTGGACAGGGATATCTATTTTCCAAACCCGTAGAGGGAAAAAAAGCAACAAACTTAATCGTATCGGATACACAGCAATAATATTTAAGCTAAACGTGTAGTCTATGTTACTAGATATAAGTTTAAACTAAATAAAAATAGTTAATTAAATTGAAATAGCACCTATTTTTTTACAAAGATTAACTATTTGGGATGCAGCGATAATCAGCAGGTTGACAATTTTGATACTCTTTTAATTCAAAGCCCAATGGATTCCAATTTAGCAAATACCTTCAAAGCCGATATTCTGATAGTTGATGATACACCAGACAATATTCGATTTTTATCTTCCCTGCTGTTAGATAAAGGATATAACGTTCGTAAATCGATTAATGGTCAAATGGCTTTAACCGCAGTTAAGACACTTCAGCCGGATCTAATCTTGTTAGATATTAATATGTCGGGCATGAATGGTTATGAAGTTTGCGAAAAGTTAAAGGAAGATACTGAAACTTCCTCTGTACCTGTAATTTTTTTAAGTGCTTTGGATGATGTTTTAGATAAAGTGAAAGCTTTTCAAGTTGGGGGCGTAGACTATATTACTAAGCCTTTTCAAATTGAGGAGGTTTTGGCGAGGATTCAAAATCAACTAACAATTCAAAGCCTTCAAACTCAGTTGAAAAATCAGAACTCACAACTTCAACAAGCCTTAGGCGATCTCAAGAAGGCTCAAGCACAACTGGTTCAAAAAGAAAAAATGCTTGGGTTGGGTCAATTAGCCGCAGGAATGGCTCACGAAATCAATAATTCTATTGGCTTTATTTCTGGCAATCTCGAGCCAGCACGCAAATATATTCAAGACTTGCTAAATCTGGTTCGTATCTATCAACAAGAGTACCCAAAGCCTACTCTTCCCATTCAGAAAGCGATTCAAGAAATCGATCTAGATTTTCTGAATTCAGATATTCAAAACCTTGTAGGCTCAATGCAAACGGGTGTAGAGCGAATCTGCACAATGCTCCTGGCTTTACGCATTTTCTCCCGCCTTAATGAATCAGATATTAAAGCTGTAGACATCCATGAAGGGTTGAATAGCACTTTATTATTGTTGCAGCATCGACTTAGAGGAGAAGGGAAACGCCCGGAGATTCAGGTGCTCAAAAAATATGAAGATTTACCCTTAGTTAATTGTTATGCTAGCCAGCTTAATCAGGCATTTCTTAATCTTTTGAATAATGCTATAGATGCTCTAGAATTGAGGATTGGGCAAGACTTTTCTGAATCTTCCAGCCCAACAATTTGGATTAGTACAGAGTTTAGTGCTTGGGAAACGATAATTGTCCGAATTAAAGACAATGGAATTGGCATTGCTGAAGAAATGCGATCGCGTTTATTCGACCCATTTTTTACGACAAAGCCTATAGGTCAAGGCAGCGGGTTAGGGTTATTGACGACTTATGAGATTATAGTAGAAAAGCATAAAGGTCAACTGACGTGTCATTCATTCCCCGGACAGGGTGCAGAGTTTACGATTGAAATTCCAGTACATCTTGTTAAGACCACATAGGCTTAAACGAAGCCGAAAGCGGAAGAGACGCTACGCGCAACTTTTTTAGTCTCCAATTTATCTTCGGGTGGAGGCTCGAAATGTCAAGCAAAATTTTTTCAAATTCCCTAAGATTGGTGATGTAAATGGCGTTCCTGTGGAGGAACCCGTCCCGGTGAGTGATTGAATGGCAACGTGACGATAAATGTTGTTCCAATACCGACTTCACTTTCTACTTGAATCTCTCCCCGATGTAAATCTACACACATTTTGGCAATGGAAAGACCTAATCCGGTTCCTTGAATTGGTCCCACATTGCTACAGCGATGGAAGGTTTCAAACAGACGTTGTTGATCTTTTAAAGGAATACCAATTCCTTCATCTTTTAAGCGGAAAGTAGCTTCTCCATTTTGGAAAACTAAATCAAAGTAGATATTGCCACCTTGGGGAGAATACTTAATCGCGTTGGAAAGTAAATTAGTGAAGATATGCCGCAGCAAGACTTCATCCATTTCAACTTGGGGGGGTTTCCCTTGACAGGTAAAGATAATGTTGTGCTGTCTAGTAGCACAAGCTTGTAAAGTTGCTGTGAGATCCCAGCAAAATTTTTCTAAATCGAGTCGTGCGGGTTTAAACTGAAGTCCACCTGCCTGAGTTTGACCCAAGATCAATACCTCATCTAATAGGTGGAGCATATTGCCGATGGCACCTTCAATCCGCTCGAAGTATTCATTTCTCTTCTGTTCGGTTAAGCTCTGATTGTAGGCTCGAAGTAACTCCGCAGACATCCGAATTGTCGTCATGGGAGTGCGGAACTCATGGGAAACGATGGAAACGAAGTTTGATTTGAGTTGGTTGAGTTCTCGTTCCTGTTCCAGGGCTTTGAGGATTTCTGTCATTGCGAGTTTGCGATCGCTAATATCTCTGCCTTCCACAATCAGCAACACCACTTTCCCCGTTTCGTCCGTCAAGGGCTTTAAGGAAAAATCAATCCACAGCATCACATTCAATTCGCCCTGTACCTGGATCTCATGGCGGACAAAATGACCGTTCGCGGCGTAGGCGATCGCATTTTTCAACCAATCCTGGCTTTCCTGGCAATAACTCCAACATTTTGTCTGCCAGATCAAGTGACCAACATAATCTTCTAATTGAAGACCGCTGAAGTTAAGAACTGTTTGGTTAACTTCCAGGATCTTTCCTTCTGGTGTCAACAACCCCATTAATTGAAATGTCTGTTCAAAAATCCCTCGGAAGCGTCGTTCGCTTTCGTGCAGCTGCTTGAGAATTTGTCCGCGTTCAATGGCGTAGCGGATCGTCCGCACTAGCAATTGCATTGTAATTTGATTTTTGACGAGATAATCCTGTGCCCCTGTTGCCACCGCTTGTAGGGCAAGTTCCTCATCATCAAACCCGGTCAGCACCACAATGGGGATATCTGGTGCAGCTATCCGGAATTGTGCTACTGTGTCCAATCCATCCGAGTCAGGAAGAGAAAGATCCAATAAAGCAACATCCCAGGAATCAGCGCTACAAGCATCAATTGCGTCGCCCAGCCGCTCAACGTGTACTAATTGCCATCCCTCCTGATTTGAGCGCGAGAACAGTTGGCGTAGCAAGTTGGCATCGCTGGGGCTATCTTCCACTAGGAGGACTTGAATCGGCGTTTTGTACATAACTGGGGTTACTCTAGTGGGAGTCTTACTGCTGCCAGCCAGAAATCATTGATCAATTGCACAATCCGAATAAATTGCTGCATATCAACCGGCTTCGTTACGTAGCAGTTGGCACTGAGGTTATAAGACTTAAGTACATCCTCTTCATCGGCTGAGGTGGTGAGAACGACAACTGGGATACGTTTAAGATCGGGGTCTGATTTGACTTCCATGAGGACTTCTCGCCCATCCATCCCTGGTAAATTGAGATCGAGTAAAATCAGGTCTGGACGTGGAGCATTGGCATATTCACCTTCCTGTCGCAGAAATTCCATTCCCGCCTCGCCATATTCAACCCAGTGCAGGTTGTTAGCAATCTTAGCTTTTTTAAATTCTCGGATGGTTAAATTCGCATCGCTGGGAGAGTCTTCAATCAGCAAAATTTCCACGGATCGGAAGGTATAGCGGCTATTCATGCGAGTTCGTGGCTTCTAAGAGTGAAGGGTCAGGCGTGAGGGGAATGGTAAAGTAAAATGTCGTTCCTACTCCTGGTTGCGATTCGGCCCAGATGCTTCCACCGTGACGCTCGACAATTTTTTTGCACATAGCCAGACCAATGCCAGTACCAGGAAACTCTCGACGGGTATGAAGACGCTTGAATATCTCAAAAATGCGATCGAGATACTGTGGCTTGATACCAATTCCATTATCACGTACCGAAAAAAGCCATTCCCGATCTTTTAACTCCGCTGTAATGTGAACTTGGGGCGGTTCCTCACGGCGGAACTTAATGGCGTTGGCGATTAAATTTTGAAATAACTGGAGCCATTGGGTTTTGTCACCGTTTACTTGGGGCAGAGGGTCGTGGGTGATGGTGGCGTTACTTTCTGCGATCGCGACTTGCAAATTGTTTATCGCCTGAAGCAACACCTTCTCCCCATCAATGGAGACAAACGCTTGAGTTCGAGTGCTGACGCGGGAATAGGCGAGCAAGTCTTGAATCAACTGCTGCATCCGCGTTGCACCGTCTATTACATAAGCCATATATTCCTGTGCAGACTCATCCAGACTGTTTTGATACTCCTGCACTAACAGTTGGGTATAACCTGACACTGCCCGTAATGGCTCTTGCAAATCATGGGAAGCTACATAAGCAAACTGCTCTAGTTCTCGATTGGAGCGCTGCAAGTTGGTTGTGAGTTGCTCTAATTTCCGCTCTGCTTCTAACCGTTCCGCAATCTCAGTTTCTAAAGCAGCGTTTGTCTGAGCAAGTTTTTCGGTTGCTAGGATGCGATCGCGAATTTGCTTTCGCAACAGAAAGTAAATCGCAATCAGTAGGCTGAAACTCAACAAACCGCCAATACAAACAACCAGAATGGTATAACGAACGCTTCTATTTGTTGCCGCTGCGCGACGCTGCAATAACATTTGCTCTTCTTTTTGCATTGCAGCCAGTAGCTCTTTAATTTTCTCGTATATCGCTGAGTTCCTATCTGTAAAGGCAATTTGAGCGTTCCTGTCTTCTCCTAAATTCCGCTGTCGCAGCTCAATGGATTCTTGCAGCCCCTTCAGTTTTTCGGCAATCAGAGGTTCGAGGAGAGCGAGCCTCTGCTGTTGGAGAGGGTTATCAGCCGTTAATGTCCGAAGGGTTGTGAAGCCCCGGTTACTTTCTTGAATGCCCTGCCGGTAATTGATCAGGTAAGTGTCTTGTCCCGTGATGATGTAGCCTCGCCTTGCTTTTTCGGCACTGTTGATTCCCGAAAGGGTATGCTCGATCTCTTCCCGGACTTGATAAGTGTGATCTACCCATCTAGAGTTATTCAACAGCCTTTGGACGCTCCAGGAGAAAGTGACACCGACGCCAAACAACAAAAGCAGCGCCAGAGTAAATCCACCGCTAACCATTTTTTCTGATGGTTCTTTCATGCCTGTTTTTTCTTTCGAGCGATTGACTAGTGCAATTGGCAACGCTGGGAATAGGGAGCGACTGAGTTTCCGTCCCAACGAAGGCTCAATCTCTTTGAGCAGATGAAGATGACCTAGAAATACTATAAACAACTAAAAAAAATCTAGCAGTCGATAGATTCATTTGAACAACACCCACTTAGGGAACAAGCCGGACGCGAATCGCTAAACCTTGCTACAGAAAAAAGCGGGCAGATTTTCATCCAACCGCTTATCTCTTAGTGGAGAATAGATTTTGCTTGCGTGCGTAGCTTGTGAGAGATTGGCAGCACGCACAAGCGCGATCGCGTACCCAAAAATTAGCCGTTCCGCACTCAGTCGTTCCTTATGGAGCAAGTCCCGCAAACTTTAACAAGTCAACCATCTTGAAGTCGTGCTTTTGCCCTAAAACTGGCTTCCACTTGGGGTCTTGCCGAAGATAGGATTTGCGATCGCCTTGTAGCAGACCGATGAACACCTCCGCAACAATGCGTCCGCCGACAGGCCCCAGTGTCTTGCCTTGCGCTCTCAGCTCCGCTTCCTTCAAAATATAGAACCACAAGGGTGTTCGCTTGTCGAATCCCAAATCTTTGAGGTCGCGCAGATCGGATGGACTCAGAGGCTCGATTTCCATCGCTCTGGCTACATCCTGACCAGACGGCAAGCTGAAGGTGAGGTGACGCAGCAGATTGCGCTGCGCCAGCGACCGGATTGGCTCTTCTTGTCCTGGCAAACCGGGTGCTGGAAAAGGCAGCGTGAATAATGCACTTGAGAGTTTAGGATCGATCTTTTTGTTGGGCTTGACTTTTCCGTTTTTGAAATCAAAGAAGGTATCCCAGTCAACAAATCGTCGGGGTGCGCGTTTCCCACCGCGCAGGTCATCCGGGTCACAAAGATTAGGGTCTAAACTGAAATTGAAAATTGGTGCCCTAAACTCTGGCATATCCTGAGTGCCATGATTGGCGATGTATCCCGGTCTGACTTGGCTGTGACCGAAGCGATAGGCAGCGACCGAGAACTCAACTGGGATAAATGGCTGGTTGCGCCAGTTGTAGAACCGCCGACCTTTTTTCAGAATGTCATCCACCAAATCCTGTCCTACGGTTGTGGGCAGGAACTCATGCACGATAATCCACTGGTAGTGCCAGCGAACTAGCTTCTGTGCCTCGGTGAATGCATCATTCGGATCTTTGATTCCACTATCGATGACGTAATCCACAACATGATTGTGGAATTTCAGAAATGCCAATTGCATCTGAGAAATAATCGTGTTCTCATCATTCCTTGGGTCGCCGATGAGCGCTATATTTTGGCTATTTCGAGGGAGATCGTCCTTCGACCCTTCCCCACCCAATTTCTCAATCAGGAACTTGATGCCTCCCGTTGTTTTGTCATACAAGTGAGGACTGGCTGCACGACCCGAACCATAAACGTTATCTAGCTCTAAGAAAGGCGTTCGGAAATTTTCAATAGATTCCGGGTCATTTTGTCGCTCAAGGCTAGAGGTGGAATCGAAGGTCATATCATGATCTAGAAACTGCCCCAAAAAAGTGAACCCTGCGGTCATATTGGGGTTATCGGTGTTGCTAGGACTTCCAGGTACGGGGTCTGTTGCGTTTAAATCGTCTTTTGCATCCATCAAACCGCCTGGTTTCCCAAGCTCCATCAGCCTCTGGCGCACTGATTTGGAGTCGCTAGCAAAGGGAGGTAAGGACGGGAATAGCCGACCAAATTTTCCTTGATCGTAAGCAGTGGAACGAGGTGGAACTTGGTCTCTTAGATAGAGTTGTCCGTGTCTAGTCATTATGTTTCCTCCTTGTTGATTACCGTTTTATGTGGCGCTGGTTTTGACCTCTACCTCGATCGAAATTTCTGTTTTTCTTGCGTCCAGATTCCACAAAATTGAATTTTCAGTGTTTCTAATCGCCTAAGTTTTTTGAAAAATCTCGCTCTGATTATCGATTTAGGAAGAGGTCGCAAAATTCGGATTCCTCAAAATAAATTTGGAATTTACCCTACTTATCAGTAATTTAAAAAAAGGGGATTTATGAAACTGGTATCTAGTTAGACGATTTAAAATTGCAGATTGTGAAAAATTAGACAGTAATTAATTTCGGCAATTTAAATCGGCAATCGTAAAAGAAGATGGTACTGCTCGCAGCCGATACTAATTTTCAGGTTGCCAGCCAAATCTCTTTGCTTTACAGATATAACCTTTGCTGAAAGTTTCTTGCCAGTAGCTTATTTTTGGTAACTCAGTTGGGTGTCAGTCGATTGGGCGACTTGAAAAATTTTTAATATTGTGCTAGCAAAATCAAGCAATTGGGCGCGATCGCTACCAGGTAAATTTAAGTACGAACTAATGTATTGAGCTGTACTTGCCTCTAGGCGCACTTGCGATCGCTCAATTTACTCTGCAATTAACTAATCAGTTTCCTAGTAATCAACCACTTACAAAAGGCATATTTGTGGTAGCAAACTTCGGGCGGCTAATCTGCAACCAGACTGATTACTCCCTGGAAATCAGCCACCATAATGTGACAGTTAGTAGATAAAGAAATATTAAGCAGGAGTCAAACTTTGAGCGATCAATTGAAGAAAGGCGACAAGGTTACATGGAAGACCTCACAAGGTGAAACCAGCGGCACTGTGAAGAAAAAACTCACTTCACCCACAGATATCAAAGGACACCACGTCGCCGCATCCAAAGATAATCCTGAATATCTAGTTGAAAGCGAAAAAACTGGGAAAGAAGCTGCTCACAAGCCTGAATCCCTCAAGAAAGAGGAGTAATGCTGAATTATGAATAATGATGTGAAATCAGCCATCGACGAGTTTCACAGCGTTGTTAACATGACTCCGCAGGAACTTGAGTCCTGGCTTAAAACTGAAGATTCTAAAGCTGTTGGGCAGAAGGATGGAGAGGAAGAATCAACAGGTCACAAATCTGGTAAGCGTATCATCGAGCTGTTGCACAAGAAGAAGGATGAGTACAGCGAAGATGATATATCGCACCTTAAGAAAGTGATTAGTTACGTCCACCGCCACAGCGCACAGCAGCCGTCAGGCGATATAGAACACACGCGCTGGCGCTACTCACTGATGAATTGGGGTCACGATCCGCTCAAGTAACTGTAGTTTTACCAAGAAATTGCAAAAACTCTCTCCAATTTCCCAAAAAAATTTCTCGTTTCTTACGCCTGGAAACGAGAACCTACAATTAACAGCACCGACATAGAATTGCAGCGATACGCTTAGCGCGTATCGCTTCGAGTGTTAAAACCATTTTTTCTATAAATGCCTGCTACAAATAAATGCTCATGAGCTGTAACGAGAAAACAATTACCAATTACCCTTTAGTTCATGTTGTAGCCACAGATACAAATGGTAGAAGTATCGCCCAGGATGCCCGCCAGATAACTTATTCGTGGACTGTGCCATCAGGGAGGATTGCACCCGTTAAGATTGCTTGTTGCCAATCAGAGTCTTCCAGGTAGGCTCCCCGTAGGCTAGCACCAGTCAAGTCGGCTCCACGCATTTCTGCCACATTCAAGTTAGCTCCCCACAAATAGGCTCCCCGCAAACTTGCTTCACTTAGGTTGGCTTCACGCAAGCTTGCCATATTTAGGTTTGCTCCCGTCATGTCAGCTTCACTCAAATTGGCTTGACTCAAGTCTGCCTTACTTAAGTTGGCTTCACATAAGTCTGCTTTGGCAAGTGAGGAGTGATTTAGATTGGATGCGTGCAAATTTGCTCTAGATAGAATCGTTACACGCATCTGGGCTTCAGACAGATTTGTGGCTGCTAGGTTGGCACCACTCAGATTCGCTCCATTCAGTTTGGTCTCGCTGAGGTTGACGCCATCCAAGTCTATGCCATTGAGATCGACGCCATTTAAGTAAGCTCCTCTCAGGTGTACGCCGTTGAGTATCGTTCCTCGCAGCAATGCGCCGCTCAATCTGGCTCCACTCAGATTTGCCCAACTTAGGTTAGCATCCACCAAGTTAGCCGACCGCAAGTTTATCCCCCGCAGGTCCGAACCGCACAGGTTAACTCCGCGCAAGTTTGACAAACGCAGATTTACTGATGTTAGGATTGCACCACTTAGTTTTGCTCCGACCAGCACCGACTTAACGAGGACAGCTCCTCTTAAGTTGGCTTTTGTCAAGTCTGTCTCGATGAATCGTGCTTCGTTGACTTTGGCAAAACTCAAATCGGCTCGATGCAGGCAGGCTCCACTGAAGTTTGCTCCGATTAGGACTGCGCGACTAAGGTTTGCCGCTGATAGATAGGCTCCTGAAAAGTCTGACCCGGATAGATTGGCTCTTTCCAGGTTTATCCCTATAAGATTTTCGCCGCTAAAATCTCTTTGTCCTTCTTCATAGCGCTGTTTCAGTTCTTGTGAATCCATAGGGTTTCTCCAGATTCGCTTACAGATAACTTGTCTATTTTTAGAGTTCCCAAATATATCGCCAAAAATGCATTAACTTTTGGATCATTTTTTGATTTAAGTAGTTTAAATTTTATGAATTTTTTTACATAAAAATTAAGACAATGCGATCGCATTGTTAGTGGCTCAATTCTCTTTACTGAAGCGAACCGAGTTTTGCCACTCTAGATGCGATCGCTCTCTTTCCATTGCCAAGAGCAAGTCGCGGACTACAGCCCCGAACTAAATGGGCTAAAAGCTAACATCCGTTGAAACGGGTTCAACCGCTTACCAGTAAGCTAAAGCTTACTTTAGCTTCTCGTCGAAATTTATTTCTAGGCTCGCGTCAGTGCGATGAGATTACTCAAAGGATGCGATCGCTCAAAACGGAATATCATCGTCGTAGTCAATCTCATTGGAAAATGGATCGAACGAGTTGGGCTGAGGATTTTCTGGTGCTGTTTGCAGGTCGATCCAACGCTTCGCCAACTCCAGTGCTTCTGCCTCGGTTTTGGCATTATGGACGGGAATCAGGCATTCTCCACCAGCACTCCAAACCTGAACGCAGAATACTGGTCGTGCTTCAATTAGCCAACCCCTGTAAATTTCTGGTGAACTCATAGCTGATACCACCCAGAGCGATTTTATTGATTATTTTGCTAACCTATCGCGCTCACTTTCGATATAACCGAAAAAAGGCTATTTTTAAAAACTAACACGTTCGCTTCACCGAAAGTGAGTTTTCGGGGAGTTTGTGTAGTATTTTTTGAAAAAATTCATTTTTGTCATTTCATCCAATGAGACAATTCCTCACTCAAGTCTTTCGCCGAATAAAATTCCAGACGCGCTTGATAGTAGCCATTGCCCTGATGGTTCTGGCTACTCAGCTAATCGCAGCGCCAGTAAATGCTACAGGCGTTTATCAAATTCCCAATTTAGCAGCAGGCGATCGCAACTGGATTCTCGATAAAGCTGAAATTCTCAGTCGCCTTACTGAAGGTCAAATTAACACCGAGTTGGATAAATTAGCCAACGACACAGGCAATCAAGTCCGATTTGTGACCATCCGCCACCTCGATTATGGCGAAACAGTGGAAAGTTTTACCAATCAGTTGTTTGAAAAATGGTTTCCCACGCCAGAAGCGCAAGCGAATCAAATTTTACTGGTGATTGATAGCGTTACGAACAACACTGCGATTCGCACAGGTGAAAAGGTAAAGTCTATCTTGAGCAATGATATCGCCAAGAGCATTGCCGAAGAAACCGTGCTGGTGCCACTGCGGGAAGGCGACAAATACAATCAAGCTTTTTCGGATGCAGGCGATCGCTTAATTGCCGTACTAACAGGTGAGCCAGACCCAGGTCCGCCGGAAGTCAAAGATACGGTTAACGTCGAAAGAACCTTTAAAAAGGCAGAAGAAACCGACACTGGCAACGCGACTATCTGGGTGGTTGGCTTACTGCTCGCTGCCACTGTCATTCCAATGGTGACTTACTTTTTCTATCAAGGCTTCTCCGGCTAGTCTTGAACGTACTCCTGCCCGTTAATTAGAGCAAACTCAGCCCTGACAAATTCGCGCCCCAAATAAGCGGCATGATCCAGCATGGTGAGTGGGGCGGACTGAGTTTGCTCAAAAATTTTTATGCAAAGCTCTTTAGCTGTTCTGCCACTATAGACAGCGGTGTGGGTACGTTCTACCTTGCCTCGCACCGGGATGGGTTTGCCAGTTTCGGGATCGACTGCTAAACCGCGTTCGTTAATGATATTCGTGAAATGTTTAGCGCAAATTAGCCCCGCTTCCCGATCCAGGTAAATGATGAAATATCCAGCCGGATCGAGGTGAATATAACGTTTGGAAAGCTGGTCATCAATGGCAGCTAAATCTTGAGCAGTTTGAGGCATAAAAATCAAGAGATTTCTAAACAATCGACACTGTAAACAGGCTTACAGCCTATCTCAAGTTTAGTTCGTTCCTCTATTTCTCCAGAGCTTTCGTGCCTCTTAAGGTTGTTTTATTCATCGCGCTGGGCAAAAGGTAACTCTTGGTTAATTGCATCAATTTCCAGTTGCTCCATTTCGTTGATTTGATGGATGTGAGTCCGCAGAACTTGACCCAAACGCGGATTATAGAATCGATGCATACTGTAGTTGGAAGTAGCTGGGAAACCGCGACGTTTTTTATGACGCCCACCTGCACCGGGGTCGAAGCTTTGGATGCCATGCGCGATCGCCCACTCAATTGGTGCGTAGTAGCAGGCATTAAAATGCAGACAGTCAATGTCCTGGTAGCTACCCCAATAACGCCCATATAGTTGCTCGCCCTTGGTAAGGCAAAAAGACATTCCGATGGGGTGCAGGTCATTCTCCTCGTCGTAGGCGGCAACAAATAACACTCGATGACGATACTGGGGATACAACTGTTCAAAAAATCGCCGAGTTAAATACTTACTTCCCCACCAGCCAAACTTGTCGCACGTATCGGCGTAGAAGTCATACATTAACGAAAACAGCGGCTTTGGAATCTCATCACCCGTGAGGGTTCTGATTTGCAAACCGGCTTTTTCTACCGCCTTGCGTTCCCGTTTGATGTTACGGCGCTGATTCGCGTTAAACGCGCCCAGGTAGTCATCAAACGTATTAAAGCCCGTATTTTGCCAAATGAAACTATGGTGCAGCCACGGCGTAAAACCGTGTCGTTCCAGAATCGGTCGCCATTCGGGGTCTACATAGAGGAAATGACAGCCACTAATCCGATTTTTTTGACAAAAATGGTCAATCGCCTCCACCATTAGCTCGGTTAGCTCATCCTCATCTTCGCCAGGGGCAATTAAGAAGCGATAGCCTTCCGCTGGGGTCATCGGAGACATTCCCAGCAATTTTGGATAGTATTGCACCCCTAAGCGTTGAGCTAAATCTGCCCACTGATGGTCAAATACAAATTCACCATAACTATGCCCTTTCAGATAAAGCGGTGCAGCCCCAATTAGCTGCCTGTCTCGCCATATCGTTAGGTGAGTGGGTAGCCAACCCGTTTTAGCGCCGACGCTACCAGAAGTTTCCATATTGTTGAGCCAATCCCATTCTAGGAAAGGCGTTTTCAACGGCAGAGCGATCGCGTCCCACTCGGCTTGGGGCACTTCAGCGATTTTATTAATCCAAGCAACAGAATAGCGGGGTTTCAGTTGTTCCACCATTTCAGAAATCGGGGGTAGAGCGTTGATTGCGACTCAGACTGGATGAGAAAGCCTCTTCTAGGGTAATGGAACTTTCCCGATCTCATCAAAGAGAAAGAAACAGAAGGCGATCGCTTGTGCAAAAACTTATAAATTATTTATTTTGAATCCGCAGCAACGTCTGCTGGCTGATTCAAGACGCAATTTAATAAAAAGCAGCCGCTAGTACCAAGCTTCTAGTGCTGTAAATCATCAAGGCTTTTTGTATTTATGGTCACTTATGAAGTTCATACTGGACTCATTCTCCAGCTAGAAGATGGGTGCAACACGAGTAGTTACATTAGTTATAAGTAAGCCAAAGCTTTAAAAATTCCACTGCCTTGCAAGCTTTACAGGAAAGGCAGAAAATAGTGGTTCTCTTAAGAAGATGCTTGGCGAGAGAAGGATAGAGCTTCTCGCCAAGCACATTTTCCTTGTAGAAATTCAGCTAAAACCGCCGTAAGTACAATCATCACTAATTGAGCAGAGTTTTCACCCCATTCCATCAATCGGATGGATTTTTCCGCAGTGTTCCATCAGGAGAGGCAAATGCCTGGTCACGACATTATCGTTATTGGAGCTTCCGCCGGGGGGGTAGAAGCCTTGACTCAATTGGTCGCTGATTTGCCGTCGGATCTTCCGGCTGCGATTTTCGTCGTCGTTCACTTTCCAGCGTGGGGTAAGAGTATTCTGCCGCAGCTTTTGAATGGTTCCTTGCACGCAGACCATGCTAAAAACAATGAGAAGATTGAGTATGGGCGAATCTATGTAGCACCGCCAGATTATCACCTGCTGGTGAAGCGCGGATATATCCGCTTGGTGCAGGGGCCAAAAGAGAACAACGCTCGTCCGGCAGTCGATCCCCTGTTTCGCACCGCAGGGAGGGCGTATAAACGCCGGGTAGTCGGGGTGGTATTGTCGGGTACCCTCGACGATGGCACGGCGGGACTGATCGATTTAAAGCGGCAAGGGGGCGTGGCAGTCGTTCAAGACCCAACGGACGCTTTTTTCTCAGGGATGCCAAAGAGCGCCATCGAACACGCAGATGTTGATTTTATCCTGCCGCTGTCGTCAATCGCCCCTGCTTTAGTGCGTCTAGCCCATGAAACTGTGGCAGAGGAAGGAGCCAGCACTGTGTCTAGCGAAAGCGAATTTGATACGGATACCGATATTGTGGAAGTGGATGGAGCCGCTTTACGGGAACGGGGAAAGCCTGGAACCCACTCAAGCTTTACTTGTCCAGATTGTGGCGGGAGTTTGTTCCAACTGAATGAGAGAGGATTGCTCCAGTACCGCTGTCGCGTGGGGCACGCTTATTCAGCAGAGACTCTGGTAGCGGGGCAGTCTCAGGCTCAGGAGGAGGCGCTGTGGGCCGCAATCCGTTCTCTAGAAGAGCGTGCGGAGCTGATGTATAAGATGGCGAAGTATTCGCGCGATCGCAACAAAACCTTGTCAGCACAGCGTTATGAAGCAAAAGCTAAAGAAGCGGAACAACGCTCTGATTTCATCCGGCAGGGGCTTTTCCAAGGTCAATTGCCTGCGACAGTACGGCTAGCCGAGAGTGAGGAATCAGGCGAGAGTGCAGACGGAAATGGAAATCCGGACTCCCCTTTCAAAGTAGTGGTGCTGGCGGCATCTGAGGGGGGGCTGAGAGCCTTAAGCCACATCCTGCCTGCCTTCCCCCCGGACTTTCCGGCAGCGATTATTGTGGTGCAAAAACCCGACATTCAGTCTGCCTCCAGTTTGATAACCGACGCTTTAAATCGCCCTACGACCTTGCCACTCAAGCAGGCACAAGAAGGAGAGCTATTAAAACCGGGGATGGTCTACGTGGCTCCTCCAAATCAGCATCTACTCGTCACCCCGGAGGGAACTTTTTGCCTGTCTGGGGCGGTACTCGTGGACTTTGCACGCCCCTCTGCTGACTTGCTATTGCAGTCACTGGCGGCGAGTTTTAAAGAACGGGCGATCGCGGTTATTCTCTCTGGAATTGGCAGCGATGGTGCAACCGGGGTGCAGGCAATTCATAAGATGGGTGGATTAGCGATCGCCCAAGATGAAAGTACATCGGAATTTTTTGAGATGCCTCGCGCCGCCATTGAGACGGGAAGTGTAAATTTCGTTCTCCCCCTCCACGAGATCGGGTCTACCCTCGTAAATCTCGTGGTTTCTCCAGTGTAGATTTGAGAAGTAGAGGCGAACAACTGTTCGCCCCTAAAGGCGGTCGAAACATTTAATCAAGGTGAAGCAGTTCCAGCCTTGATCAAGCCGTCACGATATAGGGTGAGTTGATAGCTGAGACTCGGTTAGCATTCACCAAGGCTTGATAAACGATTGCCGCTACTTCCGCCCGCGTTGCATCGCGGGTGGGGTTAAGTTTTTTGAGCGTTGGATGATTGACAACCAGCTGCTTTTGGGCGGCTGTTGCGACCTCGTCCTTGGCATAGTCAGGAATGCCCGTGCGGTCATCGAAGAAGTTTAACGCGGTGACAGCGCCCCCGGTTAACTTTAGTCCATTCACCAAGGAGACAATCACTTGGACGCGCTGGACATTGTCGTTCGGTTTGAAGGTTTTATCGGGGAACCCAGAGAGAAATTCACCGCGATAGGCTTGTTGAATCGCAGCGTAACCCCAGAAACTGTTTGCCACATCTTTGAAAGCGATCGCTTCTCGTTTGGCAGGTGGGGTAAAGGCTTTTGTCAATAAGGCAGCATATTGCGCTCGCGTCAGACTGGCATCGGGTCTGAAGGTTTTGTCAGGAAAACCGCTGATAATCTCTTGCTTCACTAATTCCTGAATAAAAGTCTCAGCCCAATGACCTTTAATATCGGTTAGCTCAAGGACTGGAGAGCCACCGCCACCACCACTGCCACCGCCACCGCCACTGCCACTGCCACCGCCACTACCACCGCCACCGCCACCGCCACTACCACCGCCACTACCACCGCCACTACCACCGCCACTACCACCGCCACTACCACCGCCACCGCCAGCCGTATCAGTAGGAGGAAGCTGATTGTCGAGCAAGTTTACGCTTCCCTTTACTTTGTCGGGATTCATTTGATTTCCCGCCACAACCAGCTGGTTTGAGCTGCTATTTTGTAAATCAAATTTAGTGTTGTAGCGCAGGATATTTTTTCCTGCTTCGGTGGCACTGCCCAGATCCGGTAAGGCATTTCCAATCACCGTCACACCATCATCAGAGTTTCGTTCGCTCAGATTATTCCGCAGCTTGGGACGTGCATTTCCAGAGATGACAATCCCAGATCGGTTGCCTGAAATTTGGTTATCTACCACCAATGGAGAGGCACTATCCGCAATGCTCATGCCATAACCCGTATTTTGGCAAGTATTGCCTCGAATTTCGCCTTTGGCATTTCCTGCTAGCGAGATGCCATTGCCCAGATTTTTAGTAAATACATTATTGGTGATGACCGGGTTGCCATCACCCGTCACAAAGACTCCCTCGCGCTTGCTATTAGTAAAGGTACAATTGGCAACCGTGGAGCCATTCGATTCTATCCAGACAGCAGTTCCGCGTGTAGCCAGGTTGGTCGCAGTTACGCCCCGGAGTTGAGCATTATTGGCTAAACTGACCGTCACATTTTGACCGCCAGAAGAGTTGGGGCTACTGTAGGTTCCACTTCCTTCAATCAAGATGCCACTGCCTTTATTGGCTTCATTCCCCACAACCTTGACCCCAGCCGGCACCTTGAGGGGAAAGACTTCACCGCTGGCTGCATTGTAGTTCCCGACTGCCAGTTGAATGGTCGTATTAGATTGTGCTTGTTGGAGAGCTTTGGTAATCGTTTTAAACGGCGCTGACTGGCTGCCAGCAGCGCTATCATTTCCGGTCGTTGGATTGATAAAAAAAGTTTGAGCCATAGTGATATTGAAACAGAGTAATTCGGAGGTGTGGCAACAAAAATCTGCAACCAGAGTAGCGATCGCTTGCAAATTTACTTGTTTTATGCAAGCAATTCAGACGGCTACATCCCCTATAAGAGCCTATCCGGAAAATTCGGCAATGATGGTTAAGAGAAAGACAAGCTTTTAAAAGGGCGAATAGAAGTGCAGGCGTCCTACTCCCAAATCTAAACCGTAAGCTTTCTCTCCGGCTGGAAAAGCTTTGATTCGGAACAGATATACGCCGCTACTGAAGGGGTTACGTACCGGATCGAGACCAATCGTAACGGTTTTACCTGGAGGTACGGGAGGATCAAACATGACTGAAATGGTGTTTGTCTGGCTATCTCTTATGACTTTTCCCAGCCCTAACTTCTTGCCTTTGTTTCCAGGCTTCCCTACAAATGCTTCGCTGTCGTTAAGTTTAAATCGAATTATCTCTAATCCCTCGTTTTGGGTAATCGTCACTTGCCCAAGCGGTTCACCAGCATTTTCTGGCAGACTGACGGTGAAATAATAGGTAGCTCCCCAGACATTAATCCGGTCAAAGGTAGCCGTAGCATCTATTAAGCGAGGCGGTTTTTCAAAGGAAACAGTTCCATCTGCTAGCTGAATCGCCCTAGATGAAGGACTCAAGACTCCCCAAATGCTAGCTATTACCGCTAGGGTTGAGCTGAAAACTAAAAAAGAACGCATAGCCAAGTACCAAAGACAAGAAAAGATTCATTTACTCGGAACTATTTTGAATTTAATTTTGTCGTGATCTATGGCAAAATCCCTCTACAGTGGGAGGTAATTCTCAGCCATGATGTAGATGAACTACATTTTTGTTGGGCATTATCTTTAAAGTAGGAAGGCTAAAATCGGTGATTCTAGGGCGGGGCAAAAACCGGGTGGCAACTATGCACGAATCGGGTTCTGATGGTTTGAAGGTTTTATCAGCAATCGAGTTTCAAGGGAGAGGGTGGAGTCAGAGGACTGCTAATTTGATGAAGTCTTTTGCTCACAAGCGAATTGCACCCATTAGTTTAGTGACATTGCTTGGTTGTGGGGGAGCAACTTGGCTGGCAACGGCTGCTTTTATACCGCAGATTGCCCAAGCTTACACTGCTCGCTCTGAAGTTGCCTTGGTTCGTCAGCCAGCAGAAACTTACGAAGGTTTTGTCCGCAGAGCCGAGGTAGTGGCTAGGGCGGCGGCGCAGCGCAGCTTCGATCGCGACATTTTAGTGACTGACGTTGCGGTGATGATTCTGGGGCAAAATCAGGGAGCGATCGCGCCGATTCTTTCTTTAAAAGTAACTCGCGGAGCCTGGAGAAGCCGCCCCGATACCCCCCGCTGGGCAACCTACTTCCCCAATACCAAGTCTTTACTCGGTTTTGTCGATGACGTGATGCCTTCCGATCAGCCCGTCCCCGCTACTGCCGAACCCCCCCCAGCACCAGCACAGGGGGCACCTGCTACACCTCCCCCACCAACCGCAGTGCCCGGTAACATTAGGGATGTCGCGCCCGGAGCGCCTACAGGGACTCCTCAGAACCAGACACCGGGAACAGCCGCTCCCGCAGCCCCCGGTACTCCTCAGAACCAGGCACCCGGAACCGCAGCCCCAACTGCACCAAATGCACCAACTGCTCCCACCTCGCCAACGATTCCCTCTTCACCAGCATTTCCTGGCGGTAATGTAAATCCCACGGAAACGATTCCCAATCCAACAGAAAACATTCCCAATCCAACAGAGAACATTCCCAATCCCACTACGCCAACCACTGGAACGGGAACCACCGGACAGGGGCGATAAAAACCGCCCAAATCAGCGTGTGAACCACCGCGCACACCTCTCTGCTCAGTGCCTCATCGGGAACGAACAAGGGTGAGACAGTCGAGAAATTCGCCCGACTAGATTGAACTGGTCAAGGGATCTCTTAGAATAGGAAGGCTGTAAACGATTGCTGGAGTTACGATCATGGCGGTTCCTAAGAAGAAAACATCAAAATCCAAGCGCGATAAGCGCAAAGCCACCTGGAAGCACAAGGCGACAATTCAAGCTCAGAAAGCTCTGTCTTTGGGCAAATCGATTCTGACTGGGCGTTCTAAGTTTGTGTATCCAACCCAGGAAGAAGAAGCCGAAGAAGAATAATTATCCTAGAGGTTGCTTTTCGTCTCAGCCTCCTAGAATTTCCGAGCGCCTTTGGGCGCTATTTTTTTGGATATAAGTGCATATTAAGAATTAGAGTACACAAAACGCCATCTCTACTAGACTCATGCTAGGAAAATTTTTCAAAAAACCAGAATCGGAGCAGAGCGAACGGGTTCCTCCCGGTCAATATCTGACGAAAGGCTTCCCGGTGCTGACCTACGGCAACACTCCGCAGATCGATACTGACAACTGGCAATTTCGCGTCTGGGGTTTGGCAACCGAAAAGACTTTCAGCTTGGCAGATTTTATGGCTCTGCCCCAACATAACTTTACTGCCGATTTCCATTGCGTCACCCGCTGGTCTAAACTCGACGTGCAGTGGACTGGCGTTAAGGTGACAGACTTTATGAAGCTGGTGGAAGTTGACCCGAAAGCCGTTCATGTTATGGAACACTGCTACGGCGACTACACCACGAATATTCCTTTAGAAGACTTTCTGCGAGAAGAAAACTTTTTTGCTCACACTCTATTTGGGGAACCCCTACCAGCGGAACATGGCGGGCCGATGCGGCTAGTTGTCCCTCACCTTTATGCCTGGAAAAGCGCCAAATGGATTAACGGCTTAGAATTTCTCCCGCAAGAGGAATCGGGTTTTTGGGAGCGCAATGGCTACCACCGGCGGGGAGAACCGTGGGCAGAAGAGCGATATAGCTATTAAAGGAGTAGGAAAAGAGAGTTTTGAGTTTTGAGTTATAAAAGAATTCTTTAATTCAAAACTCAGACGCAATAAATCGCGCCTCTACAATTTAAAACTTTTTCCTCTTAACTAATTATTTCATCAGCCACTTCAGGATCTTGAGCTTGTCTTTATAGGGAGCGTATCTCAACTTCATATCAACGAGAAAAGATTTGTTGAGTACGCTTTTTTGATGGGAAAATGTCTCAAAACTTGCCTTGCCGTGATAACGACCGATGCCGCTCTCTCCGACGCCACCGAAGGGTAAATCTAGGACACCAACCTGCATAACGGTATCGTTGATGCAAACACCGCCTGAAGAGGTTTGTTGCAAGACGGTTTGTTGCTTTTGTTTGTCTTTCGAGAAGAAGTAGAGGGCTAAGGGTTTCGGTTTGGCGTTGACAAGCGCGATCGCTTCGTTCAACTCTGTATATTCTAGGACTGGCAGAATTGGACCAAAGATTTCTTCTTGCATGACTGGATCTTCCCAGCCCACGCGATCGATGACGGTAGGAGCAATGTATCGCTCAGATGGATTAGTCTCTCCACCAATCAAAACATCCCCATCTAGATATTTACAAAGACGGTTAAAGTGTTTTTGATTAATAATTCTGCCATAATCAGGGCTTTTTTCCGGTTCATCCCCATAAAAATCGTGAATACAATTTTTGATTTGTGCGAGCAAATCTCTTTTAATTCTTTTATCTACTAAAAGATAATCTGGGGCAATACAAGTTTGACCTGCATTCATGAATTTACCCCAAACAATCCTTTTCGCAGTGTATTCCAGATGAGTATCGGCATCTACAATACAAGGACTTTTGCCGCCCAATTCCAGGGTAACGGGCGTCAGATGTTTGGCTGCTGCCGCCATAACAATTTTTCCAACTTCGCTGCCGCCTGTAAAAAAGATATAGTCAAACTTTTCTTCGAGTAACTGTTGGCTAGTTTCAATACCGCCTTCTACAACAGCCACTACTTCAGGATTAAAGTATTTAGGGATAATCTCAGCTAACAGATGGGATGTATTTGCAGCTATTTCTGAAGGTTTTAAAATCGCACAGTTACCGGCTGCGATCGCACCCACGAGAGGCGAAATTAGTAGCTGCAAGGGATAGTTCCAAGCTCCGACAATAAGAACTACACCCAATGGTTCCGAATAAAGCTGAGCTGAGCCTAAAAATTGGGTAATCGGTGCCTTTATTTTTTTCGGTTTTGTCCAAATATTAATATTTTTTAAAGCATAATTAATCTCCTCTAAGCAAACTCCTATTTCTGATAAAGCAGCTTCAAACACTGATTTGTTTAGGTCGGTTTGCAAAGCCTTAAAAATAGCGGCTTCATTCTCTAATAATGCTCTTTTTAAAAGCTTTAAATGTTGAATTCTAAACGATATGTCTTTAGTTTTTCCGGTTGCAAAAAACGTTTTTTGCTGAGATACGATGTTACTAACTTTTGGTGGTACTAGCATTTTTTCTCCAATGTTGGATTTTAAATTTTAGACTCTATACCCTTTGAAATCCAAAATTTAAAATCCAACAGTAAAATTTCATATTTGAGCAGGCAAGCGAACTCTAAATAAACTACCTTTACCCAACTCGGATTTGACTTCTATTTCACCTTGATGAGCTTCCACAATTCTACGCGATAGATGCAGCCCTAAACCGCTGCCAGAACGCTTGTGGTTCCCTTGGCGAAATCGCTCAAATAAAACTTTCTGGTCTTCTAGGGTGATACCAGGACCTGTGTCGTTAACGTCAATAACGATGGCAGGATTCGCGGAGTTACTTGTATGGGAGCCTACCGACGCATGGACAGCAACTGAACCGTTATCTGTAAATTTGATAGCATTTCCGATTAAGTTCGTTAGAACCCGATGTATTTCCATGCGATCGCCGACTACTTTGAAATCAAGCGGATGATTGTCGGCGCTGTCCCCTAAATCCAGCTTCAGGGTGAGATTCTTTTCCTCTGCTAAGGGAGAAAGTTCTTGAACTACTTCCTGAAGTAGTTTCCGCAGGTCAATTGGTGAGAAGCTCAGGGTTTTACGACCGGCTTCATAGCGATAGACTTCTAATAAAGTATTCACCATCGCTAGCAAGTTGCGGTTGCTGCGATCCATTGTAGCGATCGCTTCTTGCATTCCTGGCGAGAGTTCTCCTAAGGCTCCTTGCCTAAATAAAGCCAGCATCCGCTCTGCGGCGACGATCGGCGTCCGCAAGTCGTGGGTGAGCCAGGAAACGAAATCTTCTCGCTGACGGGCAATTTGATCGCGTTCGTCCACACTATGCTTGAGCCGCAGAAGCGATCGCACCCGCGCCAGCAATTCGTCAACTTGCACTGGCTTGCGAATAAAATCATCTGCTCCGGTATCTAATCCCTCTACCACGCTGGCGTGATCGTGGGCTGTGATCAGTAAAATCGGGATAAATGGCAACTTAGTATTATCACGGACTCGCCTCGTGACTTCATATCCATCCATCCCCGGCATCATCACATCCAACAAGACCAAGTCTGGTGGAGATTGTTCAATCTCGTTTAAGGCAGAACGACCATTTTCCGCCAAGGTAATTTGATATCCCTCTTCTTCTAAAATGGTTTGAACCAAAAACAAGTTATCGGGAGAATCATCCACAACGAGAATGCGGTCAGTTTTAGAAGGTTGATTGAGACTCGAATGATTCTTCATGGAAGCGATAGGTTAACAACTCAAGTTTATTGAAATTAATTTTTGTAAATTAATCGTGCATCACGTAACATTCTTTACGCCTAAGGTATCATTTTGCCTCATTCTACAGAAGGATTGTTGGGGATCTTTACCGAATCTTTGCTTCTTTGGCTTCTATCCAGTGTCTGGACTAGCTAAACGACCTTAGCAACAGAAAATTAATTATAAACCTTTAGGATGACGGTCATACTTTTCTGTCATCTGATACATCTGGCTGCTCATTGCTGGAAAGAAAAAATCGCAGATATCTAGTTTATTTACATCTATAAATTAAGCAAAACGGGAAAGATAAGCAGTAGCGAAGTCAATTTCCTCGTGCGGATGGATAGGTAAAAGAGGTCTTTTGGGCGATCGCGCTCAAGATAGAAATTTGAGTGGTTGGTAATGAGACAGCTTTATCTACAGGATGGACGTGGAAGCGATCGCTTTAAACTCTCCGCTACTTGGCGGTCTGCGTTCTATGTTGACTGCGTTGTTTCCCTCTGTTTAAATTTTTACGCCTCAGGATAGATTGACCAACCCCCCCAATTTCAGTCATCAATGAAGAGCAGATTCAAAGTTGGAAAGTATGGGTCGCTTAGCACCTGAATCTAGTCGAACCATTCGCAAACAACAACGCCCTGATTATCGTCCTTCGCCTAAAGTTCCTGTAAAACTGATCGCGGGCATCTACTTTTCTATACTTTTATCTATCTTTCTAGGGGTGCTACTGCTGAGCAGTGGCAGGATGACGATTGGCGGGGTTCCGTTGCCAATCTTGATGAGCTTCTTGAGCGATGATGCGGCACGAAATGCTTATTTAGCAGGAGAACCCGCAGCACTTCACGACCGTCTTGAGGTGATGGGCATCGAGGAGCAAATCAAAGAATATTATCGACCTCAAATTTCTGATGAAGCAAAACTAGACCAACACATTCACCAAATTCTGTATGACCGCACTGGTTATGTGGGGGCACAATACGAGGTGAATCCGGAAGGGGTATTAGTTTTGAAAAATAGATAAGTAGAGAAGCGATTAGTTGCATCTCTAGCAAGTTAATCGCTTCTCTACTACCAATTTAATCAGAATAAAAAGTAGCGTTGTGCTAATGGGAGAACGGTTGCCGGTTCGCAAGTCAGCAATTCCCCATCGGCTCGCACTTCGTAAGTTTCCGGATTTACTTCCATGTGAGGCAGGGCATCGTTTAATTTCATGTCTCGCTTACTGAGCTGCCGCGTACCGCTGACGGCAACTGCTGGCTTTTGTAGCTTAAGCTGGCTGGGAATCTCTTGTTCGAGTGCCGCTTGGGAAATAAAAGCTAGAGAAGTGGCAGCGATCGCGCCTCCAAAACTGCCGAACATTGGGCGCATATGCACTGGTTGCGGTGTGGGGATACTAGCGTTGGCATCGCCCATTTGAGCGTAAGCGATCGCACCTCCTTTGATGACTATCTCTGGCTTGACGCCAAAAAATGCCGGACGCCAGAGGCACAAATCTGCCAATTTCCCCACTTCTACGGAACCAACATACTGAGAAATACCGTGGGTAATGGCTGGATTGATTGTATATTTTGCAACGTAGCGCTTTGCCCGGAAATTATCTGCCCTTTCTTGCCCCTCTCCTGGTAGCAATGGGGAGAGGTTTCCCCGCTGCACTTTCATTTTGTGTGCCGTTTGCCAGGTGCGAATGATTACCTCGCCTACCCGCCCCATTGCCTGAGAATCAGAGGAAATCATGCTGAATGCGCCCAAGTCGTGCAGGATATCTTCAGCGGCAATGGTTTCCCGGCGAATTCGCGACTCGGCAAAGGCGACATCTTCGGCAATACTGGGGTCGAGGTGATGACACACCATCAGCATATCCAGGTGTTCGTCTAGGGTATTGACGGTATAAGGGCGCGTCGGGTTGGTGGAAGAGGGCAGGACGTTCGCTTCGCCGCATACTTTGATAATGTCCGGCGCGTGACCTCCACCGGCTCCCTCGGTGTGGTAAGTGTGAATAACGCGATTCTTAAAGGCGGCGATGGTAGTTTCTACAAAACCGGCTTCGTTCAAGGTATCGGTATGAATGGCTACCTGCACATCATAATTATCCGCAACGTTCAAGCAAGTATCAATCGTCGCGGGTGTGGTGCCCCAGTCTTCGTGCAGTTTTAAACCTATCGCCCCGGCTAAGACTTGTTCGATTAGTCCTTGGGGTTGGCTGCTATTCCCTTTCCCCAAGAAGCCTAGATTTACCGGGAAGGCGTCAGCGGCTTGCAGCATCCGGTACATATTCCACGGGCCAGGAGTGCAAGTGGTCGCATTTGTACCCGTAGCAGGGCCAGTACCACCGCCGATCATGGTGGTGATGCCGGATGCGATCGCGACTTCTATCTGTTGCGGACAAATAAAGTGAATGTGGCTGTCAATCCCGCCTGCGGTGAGAATCATCCCTTCTCCGGCAACGACCTCGGTTCCAGGGCCAATAATAATCTCTACCTTGTCTTGAATGTAGGGATTTCCCGCTTTACCAATTTTGAAAATTTTGCCATCTTTAATGCCAATATCGGCTTTGACAATCCCCCACCAGTCGAGGATTAAGGCGTTGGTAATCACCAGATCGACAGCACCGTCGGCATTAGAAATGGGGGATTGTCCCATACCATCCCGGATGACTTTGCCACCACCGAATTTCACTTCATCGCCGTAGGTCGTGAAGTCTTGTTCGACTTCGATGAATAATTCGGTGTCAGCAAGACGAACGCGATCGCCGACTGTCGGGCCATAGGTTTCGGCGTAAGCGCGACGATCCATTCTGTAACTCATCCTTGACTCCTCTAGAGTGGTGTATTTTTAACGCAAAGGTACGCAAAGATTAGCGCAAAGGTACGCAGAGTTTCGGGTTATTCTTGGCGTTTTTTGGGCTACAAGCGATTAATTTTGAATCCCTCAAATTTCATTGAGAAGCCATTTCCCTCTGGAGAAGCGCACATCACCCCCACATTTACTGTCTCAGCCGGGGTGAGATAGCCAAGGCGAAGCATTGTGTACTGAATGCCATCTAGAGAGTATTGAACCTCTACAGCGGTGCCGCGTCGATGTACGCGCATCCAAAGTGAAGCCGGGTTATCTGGCAGTGGGACAACAGACCAATCCGAGTAATCTCTTGTTACCACAGCGCTGACTTGTTGTACACCTTCGACAAATTCAATGCCACATTTTAACCAATTCGCCTCATCCAAACGCAGCATCAATCCGGCTTGATCGTACAGATCTCGATACTCACCGCTAACTTTCACCTCAACCATGAAGTCTCTGTTCGCTGGTTGATAAAAAAAGTGACCGTTATCTCGAATGAAGCCGTAGTGAGTCTCTCGCCAAAAATCAGTTTTTCCAGCGGATGTGATAGTAATTGTATTGCCTTGGACGTTCCAAATCGGCGGTTCGTTATACCATTCCATCGCCATCTTTTTCTAAATTTCCACTGGTTCCTGGTCAAATCTCCGCATTAACTCAAGCAAAGCTTCCCGATCTGGTTTTTGCCCGTCTTTCATCAGTTCAGCCAGTCCCTCAAAATACTTTTCGCGTTCCCCTCCCGGACAAAACATTATTAACAGCTTTGCTGGCTTTGTGCTGCGGTTAGCGAACCCGTGAGGTGTACCGCGAGGGACAAGTACAAATGCCCCTGGTTGTCCTTGTACTGTTCTATCCCCGACGAGGATTTCCACTTCTCCTTCTAGGACATAAAACATCTCCTCCATCTGACGATGGATATGTGGTTGCGCCCCCGTCCCATCTGGTTCTAGGCTAAACTCAAACAGCCCTAAGTTTCCGTAAGTATCGGCACCAACCGCTTTAAATGTAGCTTCGCTGTTACCAATAGTAAGGTGCTTGCCTTCTCCTGGCGCTAGTACGATTTCTTGTATTGGTAAAGTCATTTAATTATCCTCATTGATTGCTATAGCGAACTATTTATTTTGCCATTGAATCCATACACTTGACGGCTACCAACAAAAGGCACTAATTCGACTTCCTTTTCATCTCCAGGTTCAAAACGTACCGCCGTGCCTGCTGGAATATTCAGGCGCATTCCCTTTGCTTGTTCTCTATCAAAATCTAAAGATTCGTTCACCTCATAGAAGTGGAAATGAGAACCAACTTGAATCGGGCGATCGCCTGTATTTGCTACTTGCACTTTTATACTAGGACGACCCACATTGAGTTCTATTTCCCCTCCTTGTACAATCATTTCTCCAGGAATCATTTCAACTTCCTCTTTTAGGTTTTTATAAAAATGGCTAACTACTGTATAAATTCAACCATAGGAACCGGATCGGTGTCGTAAAAAGCTGAGTATAATTCGCTCCGTAAATTGCTCATAGTTACCTTATTTTTGTAAGATCATGTCTGATAATCCATTTGCTGACGGATTTTCTCTTTAATCTCGTATCCGGCGAACTTTTCACAAAGATATAAACCTAAATCAATTGCCGAAGTAACTCCTCTGGCGGTAATTACGTCACCTTCATCGACAACTCTTTTGTTTACGACAGAATTACAATATTTTTGAAGGTCTTGGAAAGCATTGGGATGGGTTGTTGCTGTTTTCCCTTGTAAAAATCCCGCTACGCCGAGTAGTAAAGAACCCGTACACACAGAAACTTTGAACTTGCAAGTTGCTGAGGTTTTCAGCCATGTCATTAACTCAGGATCGTCAACTAAGTTTCGGGTGCCAATTCCACCGGGTACGATAATCATGTCGTAGGGTTGGAGAGATTCACCTACTTTGTTCGGAGTAAAACGAAGTCCAGCGTTATCGCTGACTTCTTGAGAATAGGCACAAATATCCCATTCCAAATCGGATATAAAATTCATTGTCTTGAGACGAGTAACGGGATCGTAAACTCCAATAAAATCTAAAGCGGTCATTCCCGTGTAAATGATGAATGCAACTTTCATAAACAATCCTTCAAGCTACGGGATTATCTAACGAATTGGGTTGTGAACTGTAACCAGTTTTGTACCATCGGGGAATGTAGCTTCTACCTGCACTTCATGCACCATCTCTGGCACACCTTCCATGACTTCTTCCCGTGACAGTAGGGTTGTCCCATAACTCATTAAATCGGCAACGGTACGTCCATCTCTAGCGCCTTCCAGAATAGCAGCGGAAATATAAGCGATCGCTTCTGGGTAATTCAGTTTTAAACCTCTTCCCTTGCGGCGTTCCGCTAATAGTGCCGCCGTAAAAATCAACAGCTTATCTTTTTCCTGTGGCGTCAGTTGCATTGATAACCTCTTACATTCTTTCGTGTTCTCTATGTCTACTACGATTCGCTCAAATTTGCCAAACTCTCGGTGGACAAGCAGGGCGTTCTAAAAAGTGCAATCGCAGCAAATTCCAAATATCTATAAACCAGTTTCGCACCTGGGAAGTAGAAGAACCGCGATAGCGACACAATAGCCCAGCAGGAAGACGAGTAATGCCTGCTTGGTGAAGATTTTCCCCTGTCCCTTTCTTAAAAAAGGGTGAATGATTCCCTAGATTTCGTGCTTTTTCTACAATCTCTGGTGACACCGCTTGCCCAATCCAGACTAAACTCGCTACAACGGATTGCCCAGCTAAACCGTGAGGACTGTCGAGGATTTCTGTCCCGCCGGGTAACCATTGCCTGTCAATCCACAGAGGGCGTCCTTGCTGCCAGATTTCAGTATGCGATCGCCACTCTCCGTGTAAGAATCTCTCCCCTCTGGCACTGCGTCCAAAGCGTGTAATTTCCCAACCCAGCCAACTTGCTTCTGGAGCTAATTCTACCCGCAAGTCTTGTCGATACATCGCACCGTCAAAAATAATTGTTTCCTGCGGTAGCCACTCCAAAGTAGCACCCGCGTTCACCTCGATTTCAATCGTTTGACTCGCTGGCAATCCATTGCTGCGATAAACCTTACCGGCGGCAGCGGTAGTGATTAAGGCTTGGGCGTTGGGTTGGAGGTGGAAATTAAGCGATAAGCGATCGCCCCCCACAACACCCCCCGCTGTATGCAAAATTACACTATGACAAATCTCCGACCCTTCTGGATAAAATGGGCGCTGTACCTTCAGCGGTGCTTTTACGCGATCGCTAATCACCTGGGTTTTGCTTTGGGTTTTAGAAAACTCCAAGTTAAGAATGCCGTGCCATCCAGAGGATGAGGGATTTGCTACTGCCGGATCGAGGTCTTTCATTAAATTTGGTGTATAAATTGTTAATTTTTTACTCCGGAAAATCATCTTAAACAAAAATACCATTAAACTCGATTCAACCGAATATTCTTAAGTCTTTATACTGGAGATTCTTATGGCGGCTATCAGCTTTGAAAGCTTAAAAAACGAATACCAGCAACTCTTTGATAGCTGCAAAATCACTAAAAATAAAATTGAGCAAGTAGATAATATTTTAGATACCATTGATACAAATCGGGCTAGATATGATGCGGTAGGGAAAAGACTGGCGATTCCCTGGTATGTGATAGCCATTATTCACAACATGGAATCTTCCTTAAATTTCAATACTCACCTGCATAATGGAGATCCGCTGACAAAAAGAACCGTACACGAACCAAAAAATCGCCCCTCTAATGGCAATCCTCCCTTTACATGGGAAGAAAGTGCCATTGATGCTTTAACTTTTGATAAATTTGACCAATGGAAAGATTGGAGCCTTCCAAACATTCTTTTTAAGTTAGAAGGCTACAACGGTTGGGGTTATCGCCTCTACCATTCTGATGTTCTTTCACCTTATTTGTGGAGTGCTTCAAACCACTATACTAAAGGAAAATACGTTGACGATGGCACCTGGTCAAATACAGCCGTATCGCAGCAATACGGTGCCGCCGTACTTCTGCGCCGAATGATCGATCGAGGAACAATTACTTGGGATAATCCAGAAACCAGTGAGGTTGGAGAAAAAGATGTAGATATCCAACCTGGCGAAAAGCAACCTTTGGTATATTATTCACCAGATTCTAAGATTGATAACGGCAAAGAACTGCAACAGTTTTTAAATCAATTTTCAGGAATTTATTTAAGTGTAGATGGTTGCCTTGGTGATAAAACTTCCGAGGCTTTTAAAAAAGTTACTGGTTACTATCTCTTTGGAGATCCTAGAAATAAAAATTAATTTTAAATAGCCAATAAAATAGTAATTTCCTAATTGGTAAGTATTGCTTATCAAGTGCAAAAAATCCGATAAATTAAAACTTACTAGCTTGTTGATTGCTAAGAAAAAGGCAATCAGAACCTTTTAGGGATTACCAATTGGATTGTTTAACTTAATGGGTAATTCAATGATAACTTCTGTTCCCTGCCCCGGTTCGGAGATAATAGCAATACGTCCTTGATGATGTTCTAATATTTGATAACATACAGTTAGTCCTAAACCTATGCCTTTTCCGACAGGCTTGGTTGTAAAAAAAGGGTCAAATATTTTTGATTTAATCGCTGTTGCAATCCCGGAACCGTTATCTTTAATTTTGATAATTATTTGCTTAGCTGCACTAAATTCAGTTTTAATGTAAATCCGTTTTTCGGGTTGCTCTTTGAAAGTTTCCAGAGCATCAATTGCATTGCTGAAAATATTCATAAATACCTGGTTAAGCTGCGCCGGATAGCATTCAACGGGTGGCAGAACGCCGTACTGCTTAACTACCTGAATCTCTGGATTTCCCTCCGCCTTCCAGTCTCCGCCTGATTGCAAGCGATGCTGCACAATTAGCAAACTGCTATCAATTCCTTCATGAATGTTGACGCGCTTCCTTTCAGCTTCATCGAGTCGGGAAAAGTTTCGCAGTAATAGAATAATTTGACGAATGCGATCGCTGCCAGCCCTCATTGAAGTAATAATTTTAGGCAGATCGCCCGTCAAAAAATCGAGATCGATGTCCTCAATATATTGCTGTATTTCAGCATCAGGATAACTTTTTTGATAGCGTTGTACGAGGTTCAGTAGATTTTTTGTGTAGTCACTGATATGGGGAAGATTACCATAAATAAAATTAATCGGATTGTTAATTTCGTGGGCAATGCCAGCAACAAGTTGACCCAAACTAGACATTTTTTCAGTTTGAATGAGTTGCGCCTGCGCCCTTCCCAAATTGCGTAATGCTTGACTGAGCTGTTGAGCGTTGGTAGTTAGTTCAGTATTCAGTTGCTGTAGTTGGTCGTGGGCTTGCTGTAATTGCTGGTTTTTTTGCGAAAGCTCTTCAGTACGCTGTTGCACCCGTTCTTCAAGAGTCTGACGCGCCTGTTCTAGTTCCTCAGTACGCCTTGCAACTCGTTGCTCTAGGTTTCCGATGAGGGCTTTTAGCGCCTGAGCCATTTCTTGATAAGCATGAGCAAGTTGACCGATTTCACCACCCGCGCCGATACCGGGAATGGGGGTAGTCAAATCGCCTGCGGCTAAGGTTTTACTGCGTTCGGAGAGCTGGATAATCGGGTTGCCGATTTGTTTGGCTAGCAAATGTGCGATCGCAATCGATAACAAGGTAGCCAATCCCAGTCCTAGCCAAATCACACGGTTTAGGTTGATGGAAGCTTGATTAAAATACTTTGAGACAATTTGAATTTTGGCAATGGCAATAGGCTGATTGCGGGAAGTAATCGGAGCATATATCGTATTCAAACCAGATTTTGGTTCGATCCGATAAACTGTTTTACCTTTTTGAATCCTGCGTAACACCTGCGACTTTAAATTTACTTGTTCCCAAGGCTCAATGCTGGATTTGGCATTGATAGAAATGATTGATTTGCCATCTAGAGAAATAACTTGCAGTTTAGTGGTAGGTTGAGAGAAATTAAGAAAGTTACGCAACCAAGTTTCATCTAAATTTTGCCCTAAAATCAAAGTTCCGGGTGACTTCCCCGTACCATCGCTGTTGTAAACAGGCGCTGTTGAAAAGAGCAATATCTGAGGCAAGCCGCTATCAATCAACATCGTCGTTGGCTTGTTGGTAGCGATCGCATCTGTTATCCGCTCAGCTACATTCGGAATTCGCAAAGCGTCACCCCGCTCTCCCAAAATCTCTCCCCTACGATCCACCACTTTCACATGATCGACATCGGTAGAAAGAACAAGTTGCTCGGAGACTTCCTTTTTTATCCAAGCCTCATCTCGCTTCCCAATTGCGTTGTATAAATCTGTCCAGATTGCATAGCTAGAGGATAAATTTTGCAATCCTTTCTCAGTAGCCGCAGTGTATCCCCGAAAGGCTAAAACTTGATCGTCGAGCCGAGTCTTTTCTAAGTCGATGAGCGGCTGCTGCACAAACCGCCACGCTACAGCACTCAGGAACATCACGGGTAGCAAAGATGCCCCAAAGGTAAAAATTAGCAGCTTGGGTTGAAGCTGTTGCAGCCGCTTGAACATCTCTGAGTTAATATAGATGCGGTGTTTCGTCCTCCAGACAGATAATCTGTCACAAGGCTCTCCACAGTTTAGCGGCTGTGAGAGTAAACTGACCGCTCTATTTTCGGAGGCGTAAAAGCGCCTATCTTGAGAACTGTAAGTTCTACGGGTTCCTCGCAAAGATTGTTAGCGATCTGCATCAGACAGCCAGAAACCGTTGAATTACATCCTGACTGAGTTCGCTAGTCGAGCCAGACGCGACGATACCGCCTTTTTGCATCGCGTAGTACCGATCTGCTTGTCGGACAAAATGCAAGTGTTGCTCGACCAATAAAACAGAAATGCCGGTAGATTCAATAATGCGGCGCACTGCTGCTTCTATTTCTAAAATAATCGAGGGTTGAATGCCTTCTGTGGGTTCATCCAGTACAAGTAACTGCGGCTTCCCCATCAAAGCGCGAGCGATCGCGAGTTGCTGTTGTTGTCCTCCGCTTAAATCGCCGCCCATCCGAGACAGCATTGTTTTTAAAACAGGAAAGAGGGAAAATATTTCTTCTGGGATTTCTTCCTTACCACTTCTGCCCTCACGTCGCGCCTCCAAACCCAGCAACAAATTTTCTTTCACTGTCAATCGCGAGATAATTTCCCGTCCTTGAGGAACGTAGCCAATCCCTATTCGTGCCCGTTTATCTGGCGTTTTGTTAGTTATCGGTTCCCCAGCAAATGTAATCATGCCGTTATGAGGTTTCAGTAACCCCATAATTGTCTTGAGTAGAGTAGTTTTGCCGACGCCATTGCGCCCAATCAAGCACACCATTTGTCCAGTTGGTACGCTCAGATCAACATTGCGGAGAATGTGACTTTCACCGTAGTAGACATTCAATCCGGAGACTTGCAGCATCAGTTGGGTTGGGGATTGGCTGCTCGGATGAGCGATCGCATCATTTACTTGAGTCATTATGCTTCTGTCAAACTAACCGTATTTTTGTAATTTTTTCTCTGTCAACAGCTTAATTTTCTGGGTGAAGTTCCAAGAAAGCAATGCTATTAAGGCTATTGGATAATTAAAGGATGCGATTATTTTAAAGCTTGGTTGATTTAAAGCTACCCTAAAGAATTACTTTCTATTGGCTGCCCCAAATAAACTTCGATGACACGAGGATTGCTCTGCACTTCCTCAATTGTGCCTTCACACAGAACTGAACCCTCATGTAACACCGTTACTTTACGAGCAATTTGGCGCACAAATTCCATGTCATGCTCAATCACCAAAATAGAATGACTGTGCGCTAACGCGATTAGGAGTTCTCCAATATTGTCAGTTTCTTCATCAGTTAGCCCCGCAACGGGTTCATCAACCAACAATAAATCGGGCGACTGAGCAACTAACATTCCAATTTCTAAGCGTTGTTTCTCCCCGTGAGAAAGTAAACCAGCGCGGATATCTGCTTTTGCACTTAAACCAATCGTTTCTAGCAAACTCATTACTTTACTACGTTCGCCAGTAGCAGGACGCCCAAACAGTGTTGCTAAGACATTTTTATTACGATTGCAGCTAAGTTCTAGGTTTTCGCGGGGCGTCAGGTTGAGGTAAATGCGGGGGGTTTGGAACTTTCGCCCAATTCCCAATCGGGCGATTTGATGTTCGGAGAGTGCTTTCACGTTTCTCCCCTTAAATAATACCCGTCCCTCAGTTGGTTGTACTTTGCCAGTAATGACATCCAAAAAGGTTGTTTTCCCGGCACCGTTTGGACCAATTACGACCCGTAATTCTCCGACATCCATGCTGAAATTCAGATGGTTCAGTGCTTTAAAACCATCAAAATTAACCGTTAAATTTTCAGTTTCTAATATTTTCGCGTTCATGCTGTACCTCTGGGTCTTCTTCAAGGCTGGGATAGGTTGCTACCTGCTTCCGTCCTAGAAGTGTCAGCAGGTGCTGGAAACCCTGATAGCGCAGCCAGCCGACTACACCATCGGGAAGAACTGTTACCACAATTAGGAATAATGCTCCCTGGAAAAATACCCAAATGCCCGGAAATTGTTCGCTCAAAAGACTTTTGGCAAAGTTGACTAATAGCGCTCCAAATATGGCTCCGATTAAGCTGGCACGACCTCCCACTGCTACCCAAATTACCATTTCAATAGAAAAAGCAATATCCATTGCTTTTGGTGAAATCAAACCCGATTGAAGGGTGAATAAAGCACCCCCAATGCCAGCCAAAGCAGCGGAAATCGCAAACACCACAACTTTAAATCCAGTGGGATTATAGCCAGAAAAGCGCATCCGGCTCTCATCATCCCGAATCGCAACCAGAACTCGTCCAAAGCGATCGCTAGTCAGCCACCGGCACAAAGCATAAGCACCTGCCAAAAATAAGACTGTTAGGGCGTAGAAAACAAATTGTGTCTGACTATTACTGACTGTTGCCCCTAATAATGTTTTGAAATTGGTTAAACCATTGGTACCGTTAAAAAATCCCTGCTGCCCGTTGAAGAAATTAAAAAATACAATCGTCGCTGCTTGGGTCAAAATTGAGAAGTAAACGCCCCGAATCCGGTTGCGAAATACTAAATAACCCAATATTGCGGCTAATACAGCCGGAATTATCACAACGGCTGCGGCGGCAAATCCAAATGAATAAAACGGCTGCCAGAACCAAGGCAATTCTGTGATGCCGAAGAGGCTCATAAATTCTGGTAAACCGTTCTTGAGAGGAGCTAATTGCAAGTGCATTGCCAAGGCATAGCCACCGAGCGCAAAAAATACACCATGCCCCAAACTGAGCATACCCGTATAGCCCCAAATTAAATCAATGCCGAGGGCAGCGATCGCTAATGCCAAGAATCGCGCTAGCAAGTTGAGACGAAAGCCTGTGAGAACTGCTGGCATTACGAAAATGAGCAGCAAAGCGATCGCAATCGTTATCCCCACTTCCATCAGCACCGCTCGTCTGCGTTGCTGCTTCATGCCCTTAACTTCAAGAACCGCATCCAAAATCATCGCCTTGAGCCTCTACTCGATTGTCTTTGTTTAAGCATCAACGCTACGTCCCTTCTGTGGAAAAATCCCTCCTGGACGCACCTGAAGGAACGCAATAATTAAGGCGAATACCATCACCTTCGCCATACTGGTTGTGCCGAAAAACTCAAAGAAATCCACTAAAGGCTTTATTGGTGCCACCATCGGAACCAAGACTTTAGAACTGATTAAGTAGTTAATCGTGCCAATTCCCATCGCTGCCACAATACTGCCCACCAGCTTACCGACGCCACCGACAACAACCACCATAAATGTATCAACGATGTAGTTCTGGCCTGTATTGGGTCCCACAGAACCCAGCAAACTAATCGCACAACCGGCAATTCCAGCCAATCCAGAACCCAAAGCAAATGTAATGGCATCAACTTTGGCAGTAGGAATTCCTAAACAAGCACTCATACTACGATTCTGCATGACCGAGCGAATTCTTAAGCCCCATGAAGACCGTTGCAAAAATACATAAATTCCAGCAACACAAACAATGGTTAGCGCAATAATAAATAGCCGCGTATAGGGCATCTGCAACGTACCCAGCCGCAATCCTCCTCGTAACCAGTTGGGTGCCGTCACGTCTACATTTTGAGCGCCAAACCAAGGCTTGGTGACAGCCAGTTTATAAGTTTGTCCCAAAACTGCACTTGTGGCACTTGCAACGCCTAGAGATATCGGCAACATGATTGCAATTACCCAGTTACGAATACGCTCAAAATCTGAGCGGCGGGACAGAATCCAAAAAGCGCCAAAAAACAAAAGGCAAAATATCCCAATGCCAATGACTAACACCCAGCTAACACTGCGAGCGAATTGCTGCAAAATCAGACTAACGCCCCAAGTTGCGAGCAGTGTTTCTAGCGGGCGTCCGTAAAGATAACGAATCACTCCCCGTTCCAGAACTAATCCCACACCTGCTGTCACCAGGAAAGCCAAAATTAGCGCAAAAACAATATAGGTTTCAGACCAAGGCTTACCCAATATTTTGAAGCCATTTTGTACAACAAACGTTGTGTAGGCTCCTAGCATCATCAACTCACCGTGAGCTAAGTTAATGACACCCATGAGTCCAAAGACAATGGCTAGTCCCAGCGCTGAAATTAACAAAACCGCGCCGATGCTAATTCCATTAAAAATCCCATCCAGCAATCCTGCTATCACACCGCTTCCTCAGCCATTAATCATGGGTCATTAGTCATGGATCGTGAGTCATTAGTTATTAGCTTTCAAATCCCCTAGGTTGGGTTGAGGTAACGGATGCTGTTGGCATTAATTTTTGACCTCTCCCCAAACCCTTCCCTACAAGGGTAGAGGCTTCCAGACTCCCCCTTCCCTCATAGGGAAGGGGGATGGGGGTTAGGTTCTTAATTAGCCAACACCATCAGGTAACGAAACCCAACCAATCTTCTCAAGATTGACGACTAATAACTAAGGACTAATTTTTAACCGCTTAAATTTTGTACTGACCACCTTTTTTGGAATCTGACCAGTCGCATCCCAAACCCTTAGTTGCAGCAACGAATTGGTTCCAAGGAACTGGCTTCACTGCTGATTTCGTCTCATAGACAATCTTAAAGAGACCATCATCTGCGACTTCACCTAGCCGTACAAACTTAGAAATGTGATGGTTACTTTCCATCGTTACAGTGCCTTCTGGAGCCTCAAACTTCTGACCAACCGCAGCCTTTCGGACTGCCTCTAAATCGTCAGCGGTTTTTGCTTTCTCGACAGCTTGTTTCCAAAGATAAACGGCAATGTAAGCTGCTTCCATCGGGTCGTTTGTTACCCGATCTTGACCGTATTTTGCCTTAAAAGCTTCGACAAATTTTTTATTTGTTGGAGTATCCACCGTTTGGAAGTAATTCCATGCGGCATATTGACCTTTGAGATATTCTGTGCCAATTGCTTTGACTTCTTCTTCGGCAATACTGACAGACATTACGGGATATTTATCTGGTCCCAACCCTGCACCTTGCATCTGCTTGAAGAAAGCCACATTACTATCCCCATTCAGGGTATTAAAAATGACGCCTCCATCAGGCAGAGCCGCTTTAATTTTAGTGATGATGGGCGTAACTTCTGTATTGCCTAGGGGTAAGTAATCTTCCCCGACGGTTTCGCCGCCTTTTGCCTTTAACTGCTCTTTAATAATCGTATTCGCGGTACGCGGAAAAACGTAATCTGAGCCAACTAGGAAGAATTTTTTACCTTTATTCTGCAACAGCCAATCGACTGCTGGCTCGATTTGTTGGTTGGGGGCAGCACCCGTATAGAAAATATTTTTGGAACACTCTTGACCCTCGTATTGCACGGGATACCAGAGCATATGACCTTTTTCTTCAAATACTGGCAGCACTGCTTTGCGGCTGGCGGAAGTCCAGCAGCCGAAAACGGTGACAACTTTATCCTGATCGATTAGCTTTCTCGCTTTCTCTGCAAAAGTAGGCCAGTCGGATTGACCATCTTCCTCAATTGCTTGAATTTGCTTGCCGAGGACGCCACCGGCTTTATTAATCTCCTCAATTGCCAACAGTTCAGCATCTACAACGCTGTTTTCGCTAATCGCCATCGTGCCGCTGCGAGAGTGCAGAATCCCGACTTTGATGGTGTTTCCTGCACCGGCAGCCGCAACGGTTGTTGCGCTGGGAGAGGGAGACGCCGCTGTTGGGCTGGCAGTCTCAGAGGTAGAAGTGGGAGTGCTGCTACAAGCTTTGAGAAGAATACTGGTTCCCAGAGTAGCAGAACCGTATAGAAGAAATTTACGTCGCCCTAATCGCCTTGCCATACCGTCACCGTACTCCTGGCTGAATCAGCCTAATGGTAGAGAACATACACAGTTAAGCAGTGATATTAGAGCGATGTTCTGGGAAAAAATTGTTATCAAAGATACAAAGAATCGAATTTTTGTATCTTTATCTAGGAAAGCTCAGCTTGCTGTTTTTGAAATTTCGCCCAGATTTAGGCGGATAAAGTCCACCACAGCGGTTAATCCTTGCTGAGTCTTCAAATTCGTAAAGATAAAGGGTTTTTCTCCACGCATGCTCCGCGCATCGCGTTCCATAACCCCTAAATCTGCTCCGACTTGAGGAGCAAGATCAATTTTGTTGATTGCTAAAAGATCGGATTTAGTAATTCCGGGACCACCTTTGCGCGGAATTTTGTCACCGGCTGCAACATCAATGACGTAAATTGTCAAGTCTACCAGTTCTGGGCTGAAGGTAGCCGCTAAGTTATCGCCGCCACTTTCTAAAAACACTAAGTCTAAATCGGGAAATCGCTGTTCCATTTGTTCAATGGCGGCGATGTTCATGGAAGCGTCTTCACGGATGGCGGTATGGGGACAGCCGCCAGTTTCGACACCCAGGATGCGATCGCTTTCCAAGGCGTGACTCCGCACTAAAAACTGGGCATCTTCCTGGGTATAAATATCATTCGTGACCACAGCAATTTGATATTTTTGCCGCATCGCCTTACATAAGGCTTCAACCAAGGCAGTTTTTCCCGAACCCACTGGGCCAGCAACTCCAACCCGAAAAGCATTCATAAAATTTTCTGAAAGCGAATGGCTAATTGCTCATCGTAGCAAGGCAATTAACGATAATCTATTCCCAGGTTTTACCAGCGATATGTTTTTGTGCCGATTTCTTTTAACTCCGAAATAAGCGCGTGTACTGTGTTTCGTGAGCGATACTCGCCAATGCTAATCCCCAGCCGCAACTACTCAGGGCGTCATCTTCTAACCCTAAAATTTCCTTGGCAGCCTGAATCAAGATGGGTTGTAGTTCTAGGAGTAGCTGTTGCCCAGCCGTTTGTCCGAGGGGAATCAATTTGACTCCGGCAGCGATCAAATTGGTTGCCCAGCTGTGTAAGTAGCCCAAGAGGGTAGATGCAGCGTCGATTTGCCAATGGGCGGCGGCAATGCCGAAAGCGATCGCATAATTACAAGGACTCCCAATTGCATCCACCATTGACCGAACCTGCGGCTGTAATTCCAAAAGCAATCGAATTAGCGATCGCCCCATCTGCCAACTTTGTGCTTGCAACTCCTGTGTTTCCTTAGCAGCAGATAACCAGACATTCCAGTAATTTAAAGCCTCTAAATCCCCGGCAATTGCCCCCCGATATCCCCGAATCATCACCGCTGCTTCCAACCGAATTGCCCCATAACCCAGTTCCTGTTTGAGCCAGTGTCCCAGATGTTGCAGGTTCTCAATTACACCAGCATCGACGAGGGTTTCCAGCCCTTCGGAATAGCTATAAGCACCTACCGGCAACGCGGGACTCACCAGTTGCATAAGACACAGCAGGTTAACTGGAGAATGGGGAATCGGTAATTGCTCGTTGGTCATTGTTGGTACGTAGGGAGTGGGGAAGAGTTTTAGGATGAAGCCTAGAGTTTTGTATCGGTTCTCGTTAAAACTCAGACGCGATTATCGCGTTTCTAGAAATCAAAACTCAAAACTCAAAACTCCCCCATTACCGATTACCCAATTAACTAAGCGTGATGATGGTGTCCATAGGCACCCATTTCTGGATAAAAAGGCGAGATTTCCTCTCGTACCTCCATCCCCAGATGTTCTAGCATTGACTTTAAAACGGGGTCGGGAGACAACCGCAAATGAGTGGCAGCAATTTCTATCGGTACATGGCGATTGCCTAGATGATAAGCCGCCCGCAGCAAATCGAGGGGTTTCTGGGCAGTCGCAGTGAGAACGGGTTCCGGTTTAGCCACGATTCTCACGACGATATCACCGATTTCAGATTGAAGGAGATCGCGATCGCGCAACACGGTTCCTCTGGGTAAGCGCAGATACAAAGCTTGCCCCTCAGCAGTTTCAAAGCGATAGCGGCTGCGCGTGCGCTCCTCGGCAGTCAGAAAAAGAGTAAAGTTGACCGATGCATCCAAATTGGCGGGAAAGCGTTGCGTTATCGTTAGCATCACTGGAATCTTTAGTCAGCAAGTTATGGTGATGCTACTAACATCAGCACAGATGACATCAATATCCGAGTCAAGCAGGGTCAGCAAAAGTTTATTTTTTACTGAGCTTGCAGACGGATCATTTCATTTTTTATCTGTGCTGCTACCTCCGAATTTTTTTGCGCCTCCACCGTAATTTGATTAAATAATCCAATGGACAAACCGTTGCTCTCAACAATCTTTTGAGACTGTTTGCAGTAATTGATGGCAATGGCCTGTGCATTTCCTGGAAGCGATCGCAGGCTATTCGGCTGGCTGCAAGCAATATTTGGAGGACTGCCCACGATTCTTTTGATCTCGTTATAGGCAGCTTGGCGACCCGGTTCCATTGCCAAAACAGCCCTGGCGAAGTTGCTTAAGTCCTTAGAGCTGAAGGGTGATTGAGCGTATGCCTGAGAACTAAAGTCAATGCTATGAGAGCGCTCGGATAGACCGGGTGCAAAACCTAACAACAGACTTAGAGCAGTGAGAGTACCAACACTCAGGCATTGAGATAAGACTCGATTCAGAGAGCGACGTGAACTGTATAAAGTCATCATGATCTAGTGCGACCAACAAATAGAAAATCAAAACACACACGGATTACTTTTTCTGAACTGTTTTAAGGGTGAGAAGTTCCAGCTAGAGATGGGCATTCGTAGATTTACATCTCGTGTTGGTACCTCAGAAAACAGAAGCCTTCTCCCTACGGAGTAAGGATCGAGTAGTAATCTACAAGTAACTACGGATATTATGAGTGTGAGGATTTTACCACACTTTCGCATAAAAAGCGGGGTGTTACCAAAGCTGTAACGATTGGGTGGTATAGGTAGCGCTTTCCTCCCTACCTCTAGGTGTAAAGGCAGGGAGGAAAGAAGTCTTCCTACGTGTTTATGCCTTCATTGATACAATTGACACAGTTCGATAACTTTCATTTGTAACGTTGAAATGGGGTCAGCTCCTCGCTTGAGGGCGACTTCCAATTCCAGGAGTAAGGGTAAGGTTAAGGTGAGTTGACGCACAGAGAAGTCTTTGACTTCTTGGCGCAGAAAGTAAATTCGTTTGGGGTTGCCGATTTCTGCCGCAGTGGCGATCGCCCGTTCATCTCGCTCACCGCTCTCTACCATCAGTTTCACCCACAACCAGGTACGAAATTGACCGATGAGGGTGGCGACAATCCGCAAAGCGGGTTCGTTATGACCGATTAAGTCGGCAACCAGCGAACAGGCGTGGGCGGTATTCCCCTTGGCGATTGCCGATGCGAGCTGCAAGCTGTTTTGGGTGTTAGAGGTTACTAGGGCAGCAACGACTTCAAGGGCGATCGCGTCTTGGGATACGCCTGCTTGGTCAGAAGCGGTGGGAAGAGGCTTCGGGATACCGGCGTAAACCTGCAACTTTTCCAGTTCGTTCCAAAGTTGTCTGGTATCATTTCCCACAGATTGGGCTAACAGTTCGGCAGCTGCGGGGGTTAGTTTTACACCGACTTGCTGGGCAACCTGACGCACCTTTTTTAGCAGTTCTTCAGTTTTCCAGGGCGGGATGAGCGAAAATTCTCGAATATCAGCATGGTTTTGCAGCAGCTTTGTAGACCGGAGACGCCCATCGGGTTTAGAGCGAGTCGTCAGCAAAAATACTGAAGACTCAGGAATCGCCGGTATCGTACGCTCCAGTTCAGCCAGCAGATCTTCCGAACAGTGCAGGCATATAGTAGTATCAACCAACCATACCAAACGGTAGGCGCTGCCAAAGGGTGGTGTCATTGCTTGGTTTAAAGCAGTGATGACCGCATCGGGTAGCGCTTGAGAAATTTTGTCATAGTTAAAGTTAGCCCATTGGGGGTCGAGAATGCGATCGCGCAGGGAGTCAACAGCTTTTTCCAGGGCAAAATCATCCTCACCCCAGTAGAGGTAAATTGGCATTAAAGCATCTCTGAAAAGTACGAGGCTATTAAGATTGGACGAGACTTATCACACTTATTTAAATCGGGTAGCACGGCTAACACTACCTGCAACCTACGAGTCCCAAGTACAGCATATACAGGAGTCTCCGAAGTTTAAGCCCTCCCCGTCAGGGACAAGACAAGCCGTGCCTTTCCCTGGCTATTCGGCGATCACGCCACCTGCGGGAGAAGAATCCGAGAATGCGACGTTTTACGAAAGCTTGAAAGCGTGCCAAGAGCAACTCCTACAGCAGCTAGATCCTGGTTTTATTGTGCCAGTCCCTGCTGAGAGTTTTCATGTGACCTTAGCAGATTTGATTTGGGACAGTGCTTATCGGCACACCACGAGTGAGAATCCGGAGTTTGAAGAACAACTGCGCGATCGCATTGCTCAAATTTTCGAGCAGTCCCAGCCATCTCTCACTGGCGGCAATCCGATGCTTTGGCAGTTGCTGGGGTTGATGGTAATGCCCCGTGCAGTCGCGGTTTGTTTAGTCCCCAAGGACGAAGGCACTTACGAGCGAATGTTGAAGTTTCGCCGGTTTATCTATCAAAGTCGGAGTTTGATAGAGTTGGGGATTGAACAGCAATATCGTTTTACTGCCCATGTGACGCTGGGCTATTTTGGCGATATTTCACCAGATTTGAACCGCACTCGCTTGTGTGAAAAACTTTCTCAAATTAACAACCAATGGTTGGAAAATTCTCCAGAAATTTGGACACACCAAGCGCAATTGCGAAAATTCGACGATATGACCCGGTATTATCGGGAACCTGATTGGCCCGTTTTAACTTTTTAAAAACAATCGGCTAATAGCGGCTTACAAATCGCTATTAGCTGACTCCTGATTTATGAGCTTACCCATTCATCCCATCCTCCAGCAAAGTTTTGCTCTCATCGATCGAGAAATTGGCGAACACCGCTTTAGCCCCTCCGAGTACGCAATTGTACGTCGAGCCATCCACAGCACCGCTGATTTTGAATTTGCCCAATTAATTCGATTTAGTGAGGGGGCGATTGAAAGCGCGATCGCTGCCTTGCGGCGTCGCGTGCCGATTGTTACAGACGTTGGCATGGTCAAACAGGGAGTGGCGGGAATGGTGGCGCAAACCTTTAACAATCCCCTGGTTGCCGCTGTGGAACAAGCAAGCGTTGCTCTCCCTGGCAAGACGCGCACGGAAACCGGCTTACTAAAATGTTGGCAAGAATTTCCAGAGGCAATTTATGCGATTGGTAATGCTCCCACTGCTCTGCTGGCTTTGTGTGCAGAGTTACCCTCGGCACCCATTCAACCGGCTTTAGTGATTGGCGCACCCGTTGGATTTATCTCCGTCGTAGAGTCTAAAGCGGTACTAGAAAAGACGCCCGTACCCCAAATTCGGATTGAGGGGCGCAAGGGCGGTTCACCGATTACCGCTGCGATTGTGAATGCTTTACTCCTATTGGCTTGGGAGGCAGAGGAATGTTAGGGATTCGCTGCCTATTTAGGGTCACGAAAAATCGATTTGCGTTGAGTCGGTATCGCAGCGACTTCCCGTCGTCCCGTGCATTCAGCCGCTATTCATGACACTGGTACACGTTGTTGGAATTGGCTTGGATGGTGCAGATGGGCTGAGTCATAGTGTGCGGGAGATTGTAGAGCAAGCGATGCTGTTAATTGGGAGCGATCGCCATCTCTCTTACTTTCCCAATTCCTCAGCCCAACGTCTGATTCTGGGTGACTTGACAAAGGTAGTTGAGGAAATTCGCGATCGCCTGTCTGCGGGTTCTGGCGGCATTGTCGTATTGGTGAGTGGCGATCCCCTCTTTTTTGGACTAGGACGGCTGTTGGTGGCACAACTACCCTCAGCAGAATTAACGTTTCATCCGCATCTGAGTTCGGTTCAACTGGCTTTTAACCGGATTAAGGTTCCCTGGCAGGATGCGCGTGTCATCAGCGCCCACGGGCGATCGCTGGATGAGTTAACCCAAGCGCTGCAACAGGGCATTGAGAAGATTGCTGTATTAACCGATACTCAAAATACGCCGGAAGCGATCGCTCGTCTGTTACTCGCTTTAGATTTACCCAGCACTTATCAGTTCTGGGTTTGTGAAAATTTAGGCGGTGCCGATGAGCGAGTTCGGTCTTTTCCCTGTGTCGGAAGACAATTAATGGCGTCTCTACAAGAGCAAGATTTTGCTTCTTTGAATGTCGTTGTCTTGCTACGTCCGTCTGATTCAGCGAGTAAGAGTGGGGACGCATTCCTACCGAATCTGGATGCCCTGCCGATGCTGGGAGTCCCGGATGGGAGTTTCTTGAGTTTTAGCGATCGCCCTGGCTTGATGACGAAGCGGGAAGTGCGGGTTCTTGTACTGGGAGAACTGGCGCTACAGCCGGGACAAATTATTTGGGATATTGGGGCAGGTACTGGCTCAGTTTCGATTGAGATTGCCCGTTTATTCCCCACTTCTCGCGTGTATGCGATTGAGAAAACGGCTGCTGGCACGATGTTAATTCAGCAGAACTGCGATCGCTTCCAAGTAGAAAATGTGATTTCTATTCATGGCAGCGCCCCAGAAGCTTTGTACAGCCTCCCGGCACCTAACCGCATCTTTATTGGCGGTAGCGGCGGCAATTTAACTGAAATTCTCGATACCTGCAATTCGCATTTAACGGCTTCAGGGCGCTTGGTACTGGCACTCGCCACGCTGGAACACCTGAATGAGGCTTTGAGTTGGTTATCGCGTCAGCAATGGGATTATCACTTGTTGCAAGTACAGCTATCGCGTTCTGTGCCCGTGGGATCGCTGACTCGGTTTTCCCCGCTGAATCCGGTCACGATTCTGGCAGCAAATCGCTCATTTTAAAGATGCTCATTTTAAAGATAAATTTGCCAGATTAAAATCCCAGTTCCCAGCAGACAAAAAATTCCCGCACCACCCGCCAGAGGCTTTTCTCCCAAACCAGTTACCCAAGCCGGAACCATGCCAGTGTAGCGAATCACTCTCGTCGTATCCAAACTTGCGATCGCCCAAATCCATCCGGCGTGAAGTCCCCACGCCAAGCCTAAATTCCCATCATCACAGACACGAGCCAGCACTAATACCATTCCCATCAGCCATAATCCCGGTAGCTGAGGCAATGTTTCCTGCTGTTCCCAAACCAAATGAAGCAGCGCAAAAATTAAGCTAGAAACTGCCGCCGCTACCCAAGTTGAATAATCTTGCTGGAGTTCCGTAAGCAGAAATCCCCGAAAAATTAACTCTTCAATTCCACTAATCAATAATCCTAATAACAATGTTGGTAGTAAGACAGATCCGACTACCGACCACAGATTTTGCGGGGGGTTCTGTGTATCTTCATAGAGAGGATTCTCTTGAGATCGCCACTCGACCCAGCCCAACGCTTTTTGGATGCCAAACACCACTACCAGACTTAGCACCCCTAAAGCAAAGCCTTGTCCTAGTGAAATGAATATTGAAGCTTTCCAGCCCAACCCATAATCCGCAAAAAAAGCCCCCTCCACCCAAGCGGCACCCCAGACGATCGCAGGGGCAATTAAATAGAGCGAAGCTAATAAAGGGAGCTTTTGCTCTACAGCCAAGGGGTGAAAGGGTCGCCATTTTAGCACTGCTGCCAAAGGAATCGCAACTGGCAACCAAAGAACTAGCCAGACAATGAAGAAAGCGATCGCCTTCAACACAGCAGGAGTTTGTGGAAGTGATACCAGCCACCAATCGGCTCGTTCAAAAATAGGCATTGTTAAAGACAGCTTTCATTGGCTCAAGCGTAACACCTCAAGTTTGGGAAAAAACTGCCTTATTTACCGCTGGGGGTAAGCATGAACCCCCGCAGCTTTTATGTCTAGTCCACAAAAGATGTATTTGCTTTCCCTAAGATGCTCCCTTGAAAGGAGAGGCAGTTGGTTCTTTCAAATTTCCCGATAAATTTGTTAGAAGCAACGCCATATCAGAAAGCATTACCGCTGATCATGCAGTCGCCTCCTCACTTTCGCTTTCATCACTGGTATCGTCTCCAGTCTTACTTCCGCCATCCACCTGAATTAGGTGAATATGCTTGTAACCCAGCTTAATTTCAAACTCATCACCAGGCTTTAATCCCATTGCCTCAGTGTAAGTTGCACCAATAACAATTTGACCATTTTTGTGTACGCTTACACGATAGGTTGGTTCGCGACCCCGACCATCTTTTGTTCCTTCTGGATCGAGGGGAACACCTTTCGCGCCTAAAACTGCGTCATAAAAGTCTGTTAAGTTGACGCGAGTCTGGTTGTTCTTTGTTACGGTGTAATAGCCACAGCGTTTTGCTGTTTCTCGCCGTGGTAAGTGTGAAAGCTCTTTTACTTTTTGAAGCAGTGCTTTCCCTGTCAATGGAGCTGTTGCGGTTTCACTCATCGCTATATGCAAAATACACTTCAATCTACAGTATAGTAAAGAGTGTCTAATGCCAATATTTGGCTGACTAAAAAAATATATCGTTAAATCACTCAACTTTCACAAGGATATTTACAAGAGCATCCTCCAAATTCTTAGATTGCAGCAAAATTGCGTAATTGGGTAAAAGTTGAGGTTCTTACTACCAGATAGCAGATCGTTAAAGGACAGACTAGAGACTAGAGACTAGAGATTTTGTAAAGTTTAAAGTATAAAGTGTAAAGTATTTACTTCTGAAAATCTATCTTTTGGAAGGGAAGACAGGAGAGCTGTCTGTTTTATCCTTCAAGCCTTCAGCATCTAAAAATCAGCTACACCCCCAAGTCAAGTCATGCCAAACAAAGCTCCTATTTGTCTACAGATCGTAAATTCAGCTTTAGACTAGAAGTTAAGAGCAATGAAGAGCTTTGAAGCATGCAAGTCCTTTTTAAGGTCATCCGGCAGGAGCAAAATTCCTCTCCTGTAGTACAGACTTATACGTTGGATGTCGATCCTGGTAACACAATTCTGGACTGCCTAAATCTTATTAAGTGGGAGCAGGATGGAAGTTTAGCTTTTCGCAAGAATTGTCGCAACACAATTTGCGGCAGTTGTGGAATGCGAATCAACGGTCGTTCCGCTTTGGCGTGTAAGGAAAATATTGGCAGTGAAGTGCAAAGGCTGCAACAGATAGCAGCGAGTGCTACCCTTTCAGATGCCCCGCAAAAACCTTTAGATGCCATCCCAGAAATTACTATTGCACCAATGGGCAATATGCCGGTCATTAAAGATTTGGTGGTGGATATGCGTAGTTTTTGGGATCATCTTGAAGTAGTTGAACCCTATGTGAGTACGGGGGCAAATCCTATACCGGAACGAGAGTTTTTACAAACACCCGAAGAACGCGATCGCCTTAATCAAACAGGCAATTGTATATTGTGTGGTGCCTGCTATTCTGAATGCAACGCCCGTGAGGTCAATTCGGATTTTGTAGGACCTCACGCCCTTGCAAAGGCTTATCGAATGGTAGCGGATTCTCGTGACGCCGAAATAGAATCCCGTTTGGAAAATTACAACGAAGGCACCAAAGGCGTCTGGGGTTGTACCCGCTGTTTTATGTGTAATACGGTTTGTCCGATGGATGTGGCACCAATGGATCAAATCGGCAAAATTAAACAGCAAATTCTCGACCGCAAGGACGATCAAGCCAGTCGTTCAATCCGTCACCGGAAAGTATTAATTGATCTAGTGAAGGAAGGTGGTTGGATTGATGAACGTCGGTTTGGTTTACAAGTCGTGGGAAATTCTTTTAGAGACATCAAGGGGATGATTAGCCTGGGGCCACTCGGATTAAGAATGCTGGCTCGCGGTAAGTTTCCTTTGGGGTTTGAGCCGTCTGCTGGGGCTGAGGTAGTGCGATCGCTCATTGAATCTGTCCAAAGCCTTGAGTCTTAATCATATTGAATCACGATTGAAGTAAAAACAATGAATCCTGAAACAACTTCCCCAGAACAATCACCCATAGAAACACCCGCAGAAAATTACAACCAACCAGAGCCTGCTTTCGGCTGGACGCTCTACTCCGAGCAAATCAACGGACGATTCGCAATGGTAGGGTTTGTTGCTTTATTGGTGCTGGAATTTTTCACCCATCAGGATTTTTTTACCTGGCTGGGTTTGCGCTAATCCGCACTTAAAGACATGGATTGGTTAACCGCCAATTCCATCCGTAGGGGCGTGGATTTGTGAGTTGCTAATTCCATCCGTAGGGGCATGGTATAAACACGCCCCTACGCATCTAGATTCTGCCTTAATATCTACCCAAATTAACTGGCTACACCTGAACCGGAGTGCTAAACCGGATTTTAAGATAATCATCCTCCATCTTTGCTCCAGCCGGTTGCAGGGCTGCCAAGGCTTGCGGTAACACCAAATTGCGGCGGTGATTGCCTATCGTAATGTTTAATTCATCGCCGGTTTTACTTAGTTGGATATTATCTTTGGCAATACCGGGCAAGTAAAGTTCTAAGCTGTAGTTATTTTGGTCTTGCACAACCCTCAGAGTGGTTTCCTTGTAATACACCTGAGTGGGATCTTCATCTTTATAGAGCGTTTCCTTTAACCGTTCTAAAGCCTCTAACCCACACATTTCTTCTGAGTAAAGCGGAACTTCCTTGACTGGTAAGGGATGGAAGTTTTCGTGAATTTCCTGCCGATATTGCTGCTGGCTTTCTTTCCAACGTTGAAAGAAAGGGTCGGTCACTTGATCGGGGATAATCCGATTTGCCACCACTAAATCCGTAGCAACATTGTATAAACTTAAATAAGCATGGGCTCGGAGAGACTCTTTAATCACCATTTTTTCGGGATTGGTGACGAGGCGCACCGAAGTCTGAGTATTGTCACTCAATACTTTTTCTAAAGCTTCAATCTGCTCGTAGAATTCAAAGGGAGCGTCCATTACCTCTTTATCGGGCAAGGAAAAACCGGCAATTGGTCTGAAGATCGGTTCAACTAGAGGTCTGAGCGCTACTGATATCCCCTGTAACGGCTTGTAAAAACGTCTCATATACCAGCCGCCGACTTCCGGTAGACTGAGCAATCTTAGAGCCGTACCAGTAGGAGCTGAGTCAATAATTAAAACGTCAAACTCGCCTTCATCGTAGTGGCGCTTCATGCGTACCAAACCGAAAATTTCATCCATGCCGGGAAGAATTGCTAATTCTTCCGCTTGTACGCCTTCCAAGCCTCTTGCCTGCAAAACTTGGGTAATATAACGCTTAACTGCGCCCCAGTTGCCTTCTAATTCCATCAGAGCATCTAATTCAGCCCCCCACAAGTTTGGGCGAACCTGTCGCGGATCGTGCCCTAGTTCCAAATCAAAACTGTCGGCGAGAGAGTGAGCGGGATCGGTACTTAAAACAAGGGTTTTGTAACCGAGTTCGGCACAACGCAAGCCAGTAGCGGCGGCTACAGAAGTTTTGCCAACGCCACCCTTGCCGGTCATCAAAATTACGCGCATGAATGCTTTTTTCCTATCTGAGAATTGTTTACGTTACTTATTATTTTTTCCCTGTTTTAAGGGTAACAAATGTTGTTTCAACACATCAAAACGCGAACATTTCCAGTAGTCGATATGGGAAGCAATCATTCCATCAGTGTTGAGTTTCAACTCACTCCAGCCTGGGATGGTGATACGAGGTTTCCACGGCAGAGGGGTATTCCAGCTCAAAGTCCACTCAAGTTGGATTGTATCTCCGGATTTGCGAATGTCATGTAAATCCATCTTGACGTTCATAAACCAGGTTTTGATAAAGCCAATCATGAGTTTGTAACGCTCAAGACCATTAAATTTGTTCAGCGGATCTTTGAAAAAAACGTCTTCTGCATAGATGCTGTAGGTTTGGTTTTCTGGAAATCTTTGGTAGTCGTCTTTGAGGATTTGAATGATGTCCATAAGACTTAGAGGGTGACAAGAAGCTACGGTTCGATTTCAGTCCAGAGGCGTTCTAACTGACGCCGCCATGCTGCCAGCACTTCTTCACGAGCCTCTGGAGGCAGATCCAAATCGCCCATGAGACCTTCTTCGTAGAATCGATCGAGGGTTTGGAGTGTGGCTTCGAGGGATTGTCCTTGCTGCTTGGCAGCAAGGATAATTTGACTAATTCGACTTTCAACGAGCTGATTAAAGCAGTCAGATAAACCTGTCTGATGCAGAGAAATGAGTCGCGCGATCGCTCCTGAAAAATCCTCTACATTTAAAGTCTCAAGATTGTGCTGAAATACACCCCATAGCACTCCCTGATTCAGGGCGTAACGAGTCTCCTGAGTGTCATCAAAGTTGGCTTCCAGCAGCTGTTCTACAAACGGTTGCGCTTCTTGAGCGGGTGCAATCGGTAAGAGAACTCGCAGCCAAGAACTGTCATCGGAAAGCAGCGCCAACAGACGCATCTGAGTCGTTTCTACTTGCCACAAGCCGGGGGCAGTTGCTTCAATCGCTGCGGCATCAAATAGTTCTGTAAGGGTTTTGGTAATGTCTTCAGGTTTCATAATTTCCAAATAATAAACCCCCAGCCTTAGCCGGGGGAAACTTCAAAAGACAGAAGATTGAGGACAGAAGGAGGAATTTATTCCTTATCCTTCATCTTTTCAAGAGAGCCATTCCTCAACAGCGTCTTCTTTGGTGTTGGTATTGCGCGATGGCGTTTCGCGGTTAAACTTCATGTGAATCGAGCGAGTTTGCTCGCCATCAGCCGCCACTGCCATAATCGGGTAGTCAATCAGACCATCTTGGAAGGACATCTGGAAGCGGAAGGTGCCATCTGGATTCAGCTTGATGGGACGACCGCCAATTGTGACTGTAGCATCTGGCTCGGTAGCACCGTAAACAATGAGTTCAGCATCGGCAACCAACCAGAACTGGCGAGGACGCATCGGGATGCCGGAACCTGAGAAGCCAGCGCCGGACATTCCTACACCAGACATGGTAAGACCAGATACGGTAGGAACTGCCCACATCCCAACGCCAGAGGGGAAGACGTAGGAACTGAGAGCTTGTTCGGCAAGGGACACTGACTGCATCGAACCAGGTACTTGCTGCATGGAGCCAAACAACGAACCGGCTACCCGTTGAGCTTCGACGGTCTGAGCCATGCCGAAGATTTCGTCGTAAATAGGATTGCCACCTGTGGCTACACTACCGTAGCCAGCCATTGCCATTTTCTTGGCAGGGGGAACCAGTTCGAGGAAAGTCTTGCCGCGCAGGTCTTCTTCCCAAGAAACGGTGATGAATTGGTCTTCAATCCAATCTGAGGGATAAACGGGAGGAACGCGGACGGGAGCGGAACGAGCTAAGACGAGCCAGCGACCATCAGCACAACGGTAGCCGATGTCTACAGCATAGTCGCGATCGCTCACGGGCATTGGCAAATACCATTCCCGCGCTAGCTCATCGCAAGGATATTCCTGAATGCTGTGAGGGCTTTGATATTCCAGATTCACGTCGGTGACATCATAGAGTCGCAGCGCGAGTTGTTGTCCTCCCTGACGGCGCAAATCTTCTTTATGATCGTTGGGGATATCCCAGTAGGTGTATGCCCATTGGGGGTCGCGAGGCATCAGGACAACCCGGCTTTCACCGTAGCCACCCGGAAGATCCCCTAGACCTTCATCTACGGATGCCAGGGTTCCACCTGTGCGATCTTCCTGACCCAGTTCAAATTTTGCTGCTTCCACTTCTTCTTGCGCCTCCACTATACGAGTTGAACCGAGAGAAATCTTGGTGCGTTGAACTTCTTTAATTGCTGTTAGCAGTTGCTCTTTACGCATTCTGCTGTATCGAGAGATGCTGCATTCGCTAGCAACTTTACGGAGTTGCCTTAATGTCATCTCTTCCAATGGTGGGCGTTCTTTTGCCATAACAAATAGTCTCCGGTAGTTTGGGCGGCAGTTAGGTTACTTCTCTAGAGACTGACTAGCAAAGCAGCACAAAATGCTATTTCGCATCTCTTCAACTTCGGAAAGTTGTGCCATGTTATCCCTTTTCTGAAATCCGTAACGTCTCAATGGTTAGCTGCGGTCTTGAATGAGCCGGTGTCAGTCTTGAATAGGGGCTGCTTTTGTGACGCCAAGAAGACTGACTGGCTTTCTTGGCTGGATTGAGAATCTAACTGAGCGCCCAGGATTTTAGAAATTTGCTGATTAGAGCATTTCTTTGGGATCGCGGGATCGCTTTGTTAATTTCATGTTGCAGAAAAATACCGGGTTAGGTCAAGAGGTGTTTCAGCCAATTATAGGTATATCTACGAAGTTATAAGGGACTTGGGGATCGAATTGTCATGATATTTTGACATTACAAATGGATTGGGATCGCCGTAACTTGTCAATTTGTCGGAAACGTTCCCATGCAAATCTACAATGTCAGAGAATTATGACAAAAGAAGCGAAACCCAGTCACTTTTTTGGGGCAATCGTTTTTGGGGCAATCGTTGAAATCTGTCCTTGCCCCAATCCTTCCCCAATCATTAGAGGCAAAGAGAGATTGGTCTCATTCTTAAGCTCCCCTGCCTTGGGAACGTTTTCTTCAGAGGCTCAACTTTTGGTAATCGGCAAGAAAGCTAGATTAATGAGGCAGAAACGAGAACTCCTGTATTGGCGTTTTCGGATTAACCATATACAAGCAGCCAAACCGGAATCATCAACAGTAGCAGTCCGATACTTAGGACAATACTGCTGGCGGCTAAATCTGGGTCGAGATCGTACTCCTCCGCCAGGATCAAACTTGCAAAGGCAGTGGGCACACCTGCCATGAGAACCATTGCCAAGCGGGCATCGCCCGATAAACCAATTAGGGTGGCTGCAATACCCACCAGTCCTGGCATCACCACAACTTTCACCAGGGCAGGGAGTAAGGCAACCCGAAAACTCTTCCATCCTTGCAGCTGAGCGAGCCGTATCCCCATTAGCACAAAGGAGCTAGCAATGACAAACCCTACAGAAGCTTGCAGTCCTGATTCTAGTAGAGTCGGCAGTTCAACCGAGCGAGTGAGGTATCCGAAACTAAATGTCCACAAGGCAGGAACGGTCAAGATATCTCGAAGTTGAATCCACCAATGATTTCGCTTTGCGGGTCGCCCAAAGTAGCTGGCGATAAAGACACCAATTCCATAGGTACCAATGATGTTATTCGTGACGCTGTAGAAGACGGCTAGACCCACAGCTTGAGCGCTAATCAAAGAAGGAGCGATCGCTAACCCCACAAAACCTGTATTGCCCAGCATGGCAGACAGGATGAAACTTCCGTAGCGAGGGCGGTCTAAAAAAGGCAGAAAAGAAGACTTTTTACTTTCGCCATTTTCACGGCTGAAGCGTTTCCAGACCTGCAAACTTAGCCATGCAAAAGTAAAACCGACCGCCAAAGCTCCTATGGCGATTAGCGGCACCACTCCAGCATTTTCCGATAAGTTTGCCTGACGAGCCAGCGTCAGAATTTGTAGCGGCACCCCAACCCAATAAAGACCGCGACCCAGCAACCTGGGTAAGGAACTGGGGATAAACCTAAAGAGTATGAAACCGAGTACCGTCCACAGGATGATGGGGGTATAGGCATGAAATAAGGTTTCGGTCATTCGTTATTAGCCACTGGTTATCAGCCACGGTCAAGCGTTAACAATCGGTCGCCTAATGACGAGCCGACTCATGACTAATCCCCAATGACTACCTCAGAACCTTCATGTCCTGGATCAGCCACTGACCATCTTTGCGTACCAGGTCATAACGCACGCGCAGGCTTTCATCATAGGAAGAAGCTTGATTGAGCTTACCTGCTTTATAGAAATCTGCGGCTTCATTCACCTGTGCATCCACTTTGGCGCGATCGGGATTGCGATCGCTCATTTCAACAGATTTTACCTCGACCTTGTGCCTGTACTTCCAGTACGAGTTACTGTTCTTTGTGCTTTGAGAACGTTTTTGCCAACGAGATAAAGCGGGATCGGCAAGGATTTGCTGTAATTTTTCGACGGTATGCTCTTCACCCAAGGCATCGGCTTTACTAGCAAGCCAAATCTGAACCAATTGTCGAGCCGTCTCCTGGGTTAGAGGGCCAGATGGACTCAGTAGTTTACTGCCTGGTTCGGGAATGGGTACTGGAGGAGCAGCTAGCTGTACCATTGGTTGCTCTCCTTCTAAGAGCGGGCCTGAGAAACTTCTCTGGAGCCAACTGAAAGCAGCGGTCGCTAGCATCAGCAAGACTCCCAAACTGAGAATCCCGGCAAGTCCCAGTAAAAGAAGCCGTCCGGTTTTTGCCGAGCGCAAGGAAGCTGTAGAACGTTGAAGACGACCGCCTGAACGACGAGCTGATACATCTCCTCCTGTGGGGGATGCCTTGGACACAGAATCTGGTCTCCGCAACCGACTCGCGATTGTTGCCCGTGGTTGTTCATTTTGTTCCGGTGAATTCCCTCGGCGGCGCTGACGCTTCGAGGCAGCATCCCCAGCCAAGCCCGGATCGTTTCCTTCTGGTTCTGGAGACCGAGAAACTCGTTCTGCCGCCGGTAAATTCGATCCTCCCCCTGTTTGCGGGCGATCGATTGTAGCGGTCATTGTCGCCGTTCGATGAGCCGCACCAGATTGCTGTTCCACCAATTGTTGAAGGCGATCGCGCGAGGAACTGTCTTCAGCATTGGGACGCAAGGGCGCATTGCTTGATGCCGCATCGCTCATCCTGCCCCCATTCTCTCCACTGCCGTTCCGCCCACTGGAGCGAGATACCACACTCTCCGGCCTGCGAAATCCTGGGGAGTCACTTGTCCCTCGCGAGACGGGAGTCGCAGCATAAGATACTTGCTGAGTTGGCAATACCGCCCACTCATTGGTTGTATCTTCCTCTACTGGCAATTCTTCTAAGTACCCCTGAACCTGGTCATCGGCAAAGTAATCTTTTAAAGAAGCTCGCACCGATGCCAAATCTCGGAAGTGGGGAAACACTTCTGCTTGCAACCAACGCTCCCCGTACAAACACAACCCAGGTAACAAGTCTGGGGCACCCTGAGAATGTTCTCGAATGAAGGCGAGGGGTTCGTACTCTTGGCTGAGTTCCAAGGCGCGACTGGCTTCTTCCGTCTGACCGAGAAGAAGGGCGCACACCGCCTGTTCCAAATGCACATCCTGACGCTTGCCTAAGCGCATCAGCATCTGCTTAGCTTGTCTAATTAGACCCGGCTGTCGTTGGGCAAACCCCCGACCTAGTAAAGCATAAACCGCTAAATAGGTAGCCACTGCCGAGGGACGACGCGCTTCTGCTTCAAAGAGATTCTGCTGTTCGGCGGAGGTCAAGTAGCTCCGCAGCTGCTGAATGAAGCGGAGAAAGTCATCAATGTTCAGTCCCGATTGATCGTCTCCGGTGCCATCGATGCCGCCGCGTTCTTGCAACATTTCTTGCAAATGCTGCAATCCTTTACGGCGTTCGGTTACTTTGTCTTCACTACTTGCGAGTAATTCCAAAATTCGGTACGGGCGAAGCTTGTAAAGATCCGCCTGAATTTCACCCCGCAGGCTGGCAAATATCCCTTCTCGCAATAGTAATTCTTGACCCGTCTCTAGGGAGGTGGCGGCGTTTTCATATTGACCTTGCTGCCATTGCTCTCGGCCTAGTTCCAGACACGCCAATGCCAGCGTCAACACAATATCTGGTTGCACTAGCTGAGGGTTGCCCAAACGACCCTTTTCGATACTGGTGCTAGCACGGCTGAGGAAGGGACGTCCCAGCTTCAGCACCAGTTCGTATTCTCCTAGCTCCTGTAAGATCAGCAATGCCCCAACGAATTGCTCATCTTGAATTTCGATGCTGGGCGTATAAGGGTCAAGGTCGGCGTCTGCTGTACCGTTTCCTTCCTGACGAGTTGCTGTTCCTGATTCTGAATCCAGATCGTATGTTTTTGTCAGAAATGTAGCGTCGTAAGCGGAACGCTGTTCTGGATCGCACAGAATCGCGTAAGCTTCGTCTAGCAGTTGTTTTCGGGCGGCGATCGTGATTTCTGAATACTCTCGTCGAGGAAGTTGCAGAGCGCGATCGCGATACGCTTGCTGCAACTGCTCAGCCGTAGCCTGAATCGGCAGGCCCAGAATCCGGTAGTAATCGAGCGGAATTCTCACAGTCTACTTCCTCAGCCCCAGGCAACTAAATTAATCTGTATCTGTACGAGCGAACATAAACGATAGAATAGGTGCGATAATTATACCCCCTAGCTTCTATAGTAGAAGCTTATCTTGGTAGATAAAAACCGCCGTTCAACCAATCACGTCAAGTTTATCCCTTAAATCAATGGTTCAGGAACGCATTTTACCCGTCTTTCACGCCGATCAAACCCAAATCACCAAAGAAGAAGGATTGATCCTTTACGAGGACATGGTCTTGGGGCGGTTTTTTGAAGATAAGTGCGCCGAGATGTACTACCGGGGCAAAATGTTTGGTTTTGTCCACCTATATAACGGTCAAGAGGCTGTGTCAACTGGCGTCATCAAGGCAATGCGCCAAGATGAGGATTATGTTTCCAGCACCTACCGCGACCACGTTCATGCTCTGAGTGCTGGGGTGCCTGCAAAAGAGGTAATGGCTGAGTTGTTTGGTAAGGCAACCGGCTGTAGTAAAGGGCGCGGCGGCTCGATGCATATGTTTTCCTCGGAGCATAAACTGCTGGGAGGTTATGCTTTTGTGGCTGAAGGGATTCCTGTTGCTACGGGTGCGGCTTTTGCCAGTAAGTACCGCCGCGAAGCCTTGGGAGATGCCGGTTCCGATCAAGTAACCGCCTGCTTTTTTGGCGACGGTGCAGCGAATAACGGTCAATTTTTTGAATGCTTGAATATGGCGGCGCTGTGGAAACTGCCAATTTTGTATGTTGTGGAAAACAACAAGTGGGCAATTGGTATGGCGCACGAACGGGCAACTTCTGTACCAGAAATTTTCAAGAAAGCCCATGCCTTTGGTATGGCAGGTGTTGAGGTTGATGGGATGGACGTGTTAGCAGTTCGTGCAGTCGCCCAGGAAGCGATCGCGCGTGCCCGTGCGGGTGAAGGGCCAACCTTGATTGAAGCCCTAACCTATCGCTTCCGAGGTCACTCTCTCGCTGACCCTGACGAACTTCGTTCTAAAAATGAGAAGGAATATTGGTTCGCCCGCGATCCAATCAAAAAGTTGGCTGCTCATCTTGTAGAACACAATCTGGTAGACCAAGAAGAACTCAAGGAAATTGACCGGAAAATCCAAGCCGTCATCGACGATGCGGTGCAGTTTGCCGAGGAAAGCCCAGAACCCGATCCTAGCGAACTGTACCGTTATATTTTTGCCGGGGATGATTAACAGTTAGCGTTAATAACGGTAGTCAAATATAGGGTAGGCAATGCCTACTCTATTTTTTTAGATGCGCTTTAAAACTCCTTAAAATTGACACAATTTTATATCCGTTAAAGTTACAAGCACATTTACCGCATAAGTAGCGGGGAAATATCGATACAATAACCCTGTGCCGTTCGTGCAAGGGTTCCATGTCTACAATCTCATCCGCTCCGTTTACCCCCGAAGAAATTGCCGCAGAAGGTATAAAACCAGAAGAATACGAAGACATTGTCCAACGGCTAGGGCGTCATCCGAATAAAGCTGAGTTAGGGATGTTCGGCGTCATGTGGTCGGAGCATTGCTGCTACAAGAACTCGCGACCGCTACTGAAGCAGTTTCCGACTGAGGGCGATCGCATTCTTGTCGGGCCAGGAGAAAATGCTGGTGTTGTAGACTTGGGCGACGGACTGCAACTCGCATTTAAAATTGAATCTCACAATCACCCCTCAGCAGTTGAACCGTTTCAAGGGGCGGCGACGGGAGTCGGCGGGATTCTCCGGGATATTTTTACAATGGGTGCGCGTCCCATTGCCTTGTTAAACTCCCTCCGCTTTGGTTCTCTGGAAGATGCCAAGACACGGCGACTGTTCAATGGTGTGGTGTCGGGAATCTCCCATTATGGCAATTGTGTGGGAGTCCCCACGGTGGGCGGTGAAGTTTATTTTGATCCAGCTTATTCTGGCAATCCACTTGTGAATGTCATGGCCCTGGGATTGATGGAAACTCCGGAAATTGTTACCTCTGGAGCCGTAGGGATTGGAAATCCAGTGCTGTATGTGGGTTCTACGACTGGGCGAGATGGCATGGGCGGGGCGAGTTTTGCTAGTGCAGAACTCAGTGATGAGTCGATGGATGACCGTCCAGCGGTACAAGTGGGCGACCCTTTCCTAGAAAAATCCCTCATTGAAGCTTGCTTAGAAGCCTTTAAAACGGGTGCTGTTGCCGCCGCGCAGGATATGGGTGCAGCAGGCATTACCTGTTCCACGTCAGAAATGGCAGCTAAAGGTGGCGTTGGGATTGAACTGGATCTAGACAAAATTCCCGTGCGGGAAACGGGAATGGTGCCTTATGAATATTTACTCTCTGAATCTCAGGAACGGATGCTGTTTGTTGCTTACAAGGGGCGCGAACAGGAGTTAATTGATATTTTCCACCGCTGGGGTCTACAAGCTGTCGTTGCAGGCACTGTGATTGAGCAGCCGATTGTGCGAATTTTGTTCCAAGGCGGCGTGGCGGCAGAAATTCCAGCAACGGCTTTAGCAGATAATACGCCAATCTATCACCGAGAATTGTTAGCAGAACCTCCTGAGTATGCTCGTCTAGCTTGGGAGTGGACAAGCGATCGCCTTCCGACTTGTACCAGCGCAGGCATTGAAATTCAAGGTCGTTCTCTCACCTGGAATGAGATTCTCTTGACTTTGTTAGATACTCCGACAATTGCCTCTAAGCGTTGGGTTTATCGTCAGTACGACCATCAGGTGCAAAACAATACTGTGATTGTTCCAGGTGGTGCAGATGCAGCCGTGGTGCGGGTGCGTCCGCTAGAACCTTCCCCAAATTACTCGATTAACCAGGGGGACAATAAAGGGGTGGCTGCCACTGTCGATTGCAATGCTCGTTACGTCTATCTTGACCCCTATGAAGGAGCCAAGGCAGTCGTCGCAGAAGCGGCTCGTAATCTTAGTTGTGTAGGAGCCGAACCTTTAGCAGTCACGGATAACCTAAATTTTGGGAGTCCAGAAAAGCCGATAGGTTATTGGCAACTGGCAAATGCTTGTCGGGGAATCGCGGAAGCTTGTCGGGAATTGGGAACGCCAGTGACTGGCGGCAACGTGTCTCTCTACAATGAAACCCTGGACGCTGATGGGAATCCCCAGCCAATTTATCCGACGCCCGTGGTGGGGATGGTGGGGTTAATTCCTGACATTACACGAGTTTGCAGCCAAGCTTGGCAAGCCGAGGGAGATTTAATTTATTTACTGGGAAAACGTTTGGATTCACCAGAGGGAGTCACGTTAGGTGCTTCCGAGTATTTGTCAGCCATTCATGACATTGTCGCTGGTAAACCGCCCACCGTAGATTTTGATTTGGAACGCCGGGTACAAGCTGCTTGCCGCGAGGGAATTCGTCAAGGTTGGATTCGCTCAGCTCACGATTGTGCTGAGGGAGGAGTTGCGATCGCTCTCTCGGAAGCTTGCATCGCTAGCAATTTGGGAGCCGAAATTCACTGGAAACTTCCTCCAGAACCCTCTGTACGCTGGGATTCTATCCTTTTTGGTGAAGGGGGAGCGCGAATTTTAGTTTCTGTCGTGCAAGAACATCAAGAAATTTGGGAATCCTATTTAAAGGAGCAACTGGAAGATTGCTGGGAACAAATGGGTCGTGTCGGAAAACCGGACAGCGAGTTACGGGTTTTTACGACTCAAAGCCAAACTTTGATAGACGTTAGCATTAAGAAAATGGGCGATGCTTATCACAATGCTATCCAACGCCGTTTAACCGTTTAGCCAACCTTCCCCAATTTACTTCCAGAAATCGCTGACCCAGACAGAGCTAAATTCCTGGTCTATGTCTTCGGCTAGCGACATTAACGCTTTGTTATGAGATTATTAAGAATTACTAAGCCTGGTTAGTTTTTCTCTGCCTCAACAAGTAGGAGCCAAGTTCTCAAATGATTCCCAACCATCCCTTTGCAAGTGATGAGTCTCCAGCTGAGTCTAACCACTTGAACGATCAGCGACCTGATAAGCCAGAGGAAGCCTGTGGCGTTTTTGGGGTTTATGCACCAAGTGAAGATGTCGCCAAACTGACCTATTTTGGTTTGTATGCGTTACAGCACCGGGGTCAGGAATCTGCTGGTATTGCCGCTTTTGACGGTAAGCAGGTTCATTTACACAAAGAGATGGGCTTGGTTTCCCAAGTCTTTAACGAATCCATTTTGAACCAGCTACCAGGGAACTTGGCAGTTGGTCATACCCGTTACTCCACGACGGGTTCCAGCCGCGTTGTTAATGCTCAGCCAGCAGTTGTAGAGACTCGGTTAGGAACCCTTGCGTTAACACATAATGGGAATTTAGTCAATACTGGGAAACTGCGGGAAGAGTTGTTGCGACGCGACTGTAACTTAGTCACGACGACGGATTCTGAGATGATTGCCTTTGCGATCGCAGAAGAAATTAACGCAGGCAAAGACTGGTTAGAAGGAGCGATCCGAGCCTTTCGGCAATGCGAAGGAGCCTTTAGTCTGGCAATCGGAACGCCAGACGGCTTGATGGGTGCCCGCGACTCCAACGGTATTCGTCCCTTAGTGATTGGCATTTTAAACACGAATCCTCAGCGCTATGTCCTCGCATCAGAAACTTGTGGCTTAGATATTATTGGGGCTGAGTACCTGCGGGATGTTGAACCGGGCGAGTTAGTTTGGATTACCGAAGAAGGTATGGCTTCCTTCTTCTGGGCAGAACAACCCAAGCGGAAACTATGCATCTTTGAAATGATTTACTTTGCTCGTCCGGATAGCGTCATGCATGACGAGAGTCTCTATAGCTACCGGCTGCGCTTAGGACGGCAACTCGCTCAGGAATCTCCAGCGGATACCGATATCATTATTGGCGTACCCGATTCCGGCATTCCCGCCGCGATTGGGTTTTCCCAAGCATCCGGTATTCCTTACGCCGAGGGATTGATTAAAAATCGCTATGTTGGTCGCACTTTCATCCAGCCGACTCAGGCAATGCGAGAGTGTGGCATCAAGATGAAACTCAATCCTCTTAAAGATGTGCTGAGTGGGAAACGAGTCGTTATTGTTGACGACTCTATCGTGCGAGGAACGACTAGCCGCAAACTTGTCAAAGCCCTCAGAGATGCTGGTGCCACCGAGGTTCATATGCGAATTTCCTCTCCACCCGTAACTCATCCCTGCTTTTATGGCATTGACACGGATAGCCAAGATCAGTTGATTGCGGCAACAAAGTCAGTCGAAGAAATTGCCGAACAAATAGGTGTAGACTCGCTAGCGTATCTCAGCCGCGAGGGAATGTTGAAAACTACCGGCGAAGATCCCAACAATTTTTGTTCTGCTTGTTTTACGGGTGACTATCCCATCTCAATTCCAGAGCAAGTTAAGCGTTCTAAGCTGATGTTGGAAAAAGCAGCTAGCTGTTAGCTTTTTGTCAGTGGTTAAATAAGTTTGAAAAACTTACACAGGAAAGAGGTCAAAACTTCATTCCCGTGTAAGTTTTTCACTTTATGTTTGTTTCGCGTATTTATGCCGGAGAGTGTCAAGAAGATGGGAGAACTGAATAAAACTCTGTCATTTTGAAGTTTGGGCGATTGTCCACCCAACATTGTCAAACCAACATTGACAAAGGTTCGATGGTTTCGATCCTGCTCTACCCATCCTACAAATTAATGAAGTCTCTCTAATTAATCCCCTGGCTTCACCGGCTGCATTGGCCCCAAGTAGTTTGTCAAATAGGGTGAAAAAACTTCATAAATCAGCGTCAGCGGACGCCCATGATGCCAAAATAGGTAGTGACGCCCCCAGAATGGTCCTGTTTGTCCAAAGGCAGATTCTAAAGCATCAGACTGACCGTAGTAAATTCCCTGGACATCCCGATATAACTCGGTACGCAGGCGAGCCAAACTTGCCCAAATTGGCAAGGAACGGTTTTGTAAATACTCATCTACATGGCTGGCTTCCCACCAGGAAGTCGCGTAAGCGAGCCGCTGACCGGAGGTGGTACGCAGCCATACCTGTCTTCGCAACCTAGGTCCTGGTACAGCCTGGATTTGATTGGGTGCCGCATCAGCATCCATGCCAACAGGCGACATATCAATGACATCTACTTCCGTTGGTTCACCCGTCAAAAGTTGCAGGTGACGGGTCGGGGAGCCATCTCCCAGTAAAAGCATCTGCCATGCTGGTGCTAGCTGTGTGTGAGGCAGTCCTTGCTGCACCACTTCTTCGCCTCCCTGCCAAAGCGGACTGAGAGCATACCAATCTCTTGGTAAGCTAATGCTGTTTGTGGGTATAACAGTTGAAGTCAAAGCTCTTTACAAAACTTCATTTTCTTATATAAAATCATAAACAATTTCTTGCCGGAAACCTATTCCCGCAAAAAAAATTGAGTGGTGAGTTTAGTTCTTTTGCAATTTCAGTTCTCAGTGCATACTATGCGTTGATGCGCTTGCAGCACTGAGAACTGAAAAAGTAATGCGGATGGCGAGACTCGAACTCGCAAGGCAAAGCCACACGCCCCTCAAACGTGCGCGTATACCAATTCCGCCACATCCGCTTGCATATATACCAATTGTATCATCTTTGAGGCAATTTCGTTCTCTTTGGAAGAAACAAGACTTTCAATCAGTATCAATAACTGTTCTAATGCGAGGTGATGCGATCTATATATTGTACTGATGCTGAAGGCAACATCCTGAAATAATAATGATTGTTCCTTGCGCTACCCCATTTCTCTAAAAACTAGAAGATGCGTTTTTCAAAGATTTTAATTGCTAACCGAGGGGAAATTGCTCTCCGCATTCTCCGTACCTGCGAAGAAATGGGGATTGCGACTGTTGCAGTTCACTCGACGATCGATCGACACGCCCTTCATGTGCAACTGGCTGACGAAGCCGTTTGCATTGGTGAACCCCCCAGTATCAAAAGTTATCTGAATATTCCCAATATTATTGCGGCAGCTTTGACGCGCAATGCGATCGCTATTCATCCGGGCTATGGTTTTTTAGCAGAAAATGCCCGATTTGCGGAAATCTGCGCGGATCACCAGATTTCTTTCATTGGCCCAACGCCGGAAGCGATTCGGGCAATGGGAGACAAATCCACTGCGAAAGAAACGATGCAACGGGCGGGTGTGCCTACAGTGCCGGGAAGTGATGGGATATTAATGTCCGATCGGGAAGCATTAGCGATCGCGGATGAAATCGGCTATCCTGTCATGATCAAAGCCACCGCCGGAGGTGGAGGGCGAGGAATGCGTTTGGTGCGGGAAGAAAGCGAACTCGTCAAGCTCTTCCAAGCTGCACAGGGAGAAGCAGAAGCTGCATTTGGCAATCCAGGCGTCTATCTGGAAAAATTTATTGAACGTCCCCGTCACATCGAATTTCAAATCTTAGCCGATAGCTACGGCAACGTAATTCACCTGGGTGAACGCGATTGCTCTATCCAACGGCGTCATCAAAAGTTACTAGAAGAAGCCCCTAGTCCAGTTCTCAGTTCAGAACTGCGCCAAAAAATGGGCACTGCCGCTGTTATGGCTGCTAAGTCTATCAACTACACGGGTGCCGGGACTGTGGAGTTTCTGCTTGCACCCTCTGGGGAATTTTATTTTATGGAAATGAATACTCGGATTCAAGTCGAACACCCGGTGACAGAAATGATCACTGGGTTGGACTTGATTGCCGAGCAAATCCGCATTGCTCAAGGGGAGAAATTGTCGCTGACTCAAGATCGAATCGTTCTCCGAGGCCATGCCATTGAATGTCGAATCAATGCGGAAGACCCCGAGCACAACTTCCGTCCTCATCCGGGGCGGATCAGCGGCTATCTGCCTCCTGGTGGCTTTGGTGTTCGGATGGATTCTCATGTCTACACGGACTACGAAATCCCTGCTTACTATGACTCCCTGATTGGTAAGTTAATTGTTTGGGGTAGCGATCGCCCTACTGCAATTAAGCGGATGAAACGGGCATTGCGGGAGTGTGCCATCACGGGTTTGCCCACAACCATTGGCTTCCATCAAAAAATTATGGAGACACCGGAGTTTTTACAAGGCGAGGTTTATACCAATTTTGTTGAGAAGTTAATGCAGTCCCAGCAGTAAGTAAGGAGTGGGTAATCGGTAATTTTTCCGTTACCCACTTTTACTAACCTCCGAAGCGCCTTAATGAGTATGAGCAAACATCGTCAGCAGTCCTTGCTGACCCAAGAGAATCTCTCGCACTAGGCTAAAGATCCCCACCCAAACGATCGGGGTAATGTCCACACCACCGATAGGGGGCACAATTTTCCGCAATGGCACTAAAAAAGGTTCTGTAGGCCAAGCAATCAAGTTAAAGGGAAGCCGATTTAAGTCTATCTGGGGATACCAGGTAAGGACGATCCGAAAGATAAACAGCAAAGTCATCAAGCCCACAAGCGGGCCAAGAATCCAGCTAGCCAGCGAAACAGCGTCCATTGGTTCTTAATCAAGAATATTTCCGGGTGTCAAAACTTTAGCCGTGTCGCGTATTTGTCATGCAACTGACGCGGCAAGGCATTATAGTTAAAGTTTTGTAACCAAATCTCTCATTATTCTAACGCAGCGTGGCACTCAATCCTATTCAGCCAGACTGGTACAGGGGTATAAGAGACGTAAAAACAAAATGAAGCGACAAATAGGCTTCTCAAGTTCATAACATATCGTTAAAATTGATCAAAAGAAATCGTTGTCAAAGCGAGCGAAAAAAAATGACGCCTTCATTAGCGAATTTTCTCTATAGTCTGCTCTGGGGTGCTGTAATTGTTGTCATCCCAGCCACGGTGGCGCTGATTTTTATTAGTCAGAAGGATAAAATCCAACGTTCCTAGATTGTCGGAATAGCCGGAAACCTCAGTTTGTCGAGAGAGTAATTATTAAATTAGTTGCTCCCTCTAAAAAAACTGAGGTTTTATATGTTAAAGGGAGAAGAGCTGATGCGATGCAGCAAGCCAGTTTCTGCCCGCTCGTTCTCCTGCTGACCCAGGATACTTAGAATTAAAATTCCCAACCTGCGTACCAATTTCTGCGGTTAACTCGTTAACATAGATTTGTCTTGGGAAAACAGCAATGGTAAACTTCGGGCTTAACTCAGCCAGTCTTCTGGGTATTTTTCTGGCAGTGGCAGGGGCAGCACTGTACTTTCTGCGTACCGTGCGTCCAGAGCTAGCGCGAGATCACGATATCTTTTTTGCCGCAGTTGGTCTCTTGTGCGGCTTTATTCTTTTATTTCAAGGATGGCGACTCGATCCGATTTTGCAATTCGGTCAATTTCTGTTGACCGGCTCTGCTATCTTTTTTGCATTTGAAAGTATTCGGATGCGTGGAGTGGCGACGGAGGTTGCAAAGCGAAATACGCAAATTGTGGATGACGATCGCCCCGTAAGCCGCGTGTATCGAGCCGAGTTGGATCAACTCGAACCGATGGATGAGGAACCACCGAGACGGCGGATTCGGGGAACGCAAGAATCTCGCAATAGCCGGACGGTAGAAACTTACGAGGATGAACCGCGCCGCCGTCCATCCAGTCGGAGTAATAGCAATAGTAGTTCTGAAAGGCTGGGACAAGGAGACCGTCCTCGCAAGCGTCGTCCCCGTCCAACAGAAACTCGCCCAACCGAACAACCGGACGATTGGGAAGTCTCAGACACATGGGAGGAAAAACCGTCTCGCAGTAGCCGTCCCAGCTCGACTCGTCCACCCAGCCGAGATCCAGAGACTGCTGCCAAGCCAAGAAGAAGTCGTCCACCTAGAGGAGAATCGTCAGAGCGATCGCCCAATCGGGAGAGTCGGGAGGACGTAGAAGCAACCCCAACCGACTATGTGGACTACAAACCGATAGACTACCCGGAAGAAGGGGACAACTCAAGCAATTTTGACCAAGAATGAGTCAGGAAAGGGCGGTTCCTTCGTGTCCGTCCGACGTTTTATGAGACGCGGCTGGTTCATTGGGTCAGGTTATTTTTGCAAGCAACAATGCAGCTTTGACGTGAAAAGATTGGCGTGCGGTCTGGGAATCCATACCTGGGTCAAATGGGGAATCTGGTTTAGTATGGCTGGGTTAGTCGTCGCCTGTACCCCAGTCAATCGCTCAACAGGGCCAGTTGCTCTTAACAGTCGTTATACAGATGAGCAACCGGCTTTGAGCGGCAATGGTCGGTTGCTCGCCTTTGTTTCTAACCGCAATGGCAGCCGACAGATTTGGCTGTACGACTTGCAGCAGCGGCAGTTTGTAGATGTACCGCGCTTGAACCGACAAGACGCGATCGCAGAAAATCCCAGTCTCAGCCAGAATGGTCGTTACATTGTCTACATTGCCAGCGACCAAGGACGTCCGGAAGTTGAACTTTACGATCGCAGCACCAAATCCTCACAAATTCTCACGATGGGCTATCGCGGTTGGGTGCGAAATCCTAGCATTAGTCCAGATGGTCGCTATATTGCCTTTGAAAGCAGCAGTCGCGGTCAGTGGGATATAGAGGTGCTAGACCGGGGGCCTAATATTGAGTTAGATATCCCTGATGGCAGCCCGTCTGCCTCTCCCTGAGCGTGAAACGTAACCTTTTTCTATCAGTATTTGTTACCTTAGCCAGTTTATTGAGTAGTTGTACTGGCTCAGGTCGTCTTATGAGTTTTCCCTTTGATTCAGCAGGGCGAAGTTTAAATAGCCCAGCTTCTGACATTAATCCTCAAATCGCCAGTCGGTACATTGTGCTAATTTCTGACCGGCGCAGCAGTCAGGATGTTTACCTTTTCGACACGGTGGATCGGCGTTTGATTGATTTGCCTGGATTAAATTCCCTGGATGCGATCGCATCTAACCCTGCTGTTTCCGCTGATGGTCGTTACATTGTCTTTGCTGCAAGTCGTCAGGGTCGGTCGGGAATCTACCTCTATGACCGGGAAACTCGCCAGTTAAGGAATCTCGCGGAAAACGTGCAAGCAGAAGTGCGAAATCCAACGATTAGCGCTGATGGCAGTACGATTGCCTTTGAATCTAGTGAAAATGGTCAGTGGGATATTGTAGTTAGCGATCGCTATGGACAAACGCTGAATCTTCCAGCACCTCCTTGAGGATAAAAGTGCTGAGTATTTGGGAAGGAATGGTTGGAAAAAGTAAATACCCGCTTATCTGAATACACAGCTTTAGCGAATCAGGGGATTTTTTTAGCCTATAAAGGCAGGCTTGATTCGTGTAGTCGCACTTCACAGCTACAGTCATCAGGTATTTAGGCGCAAGTGATATGAAATGGCTAATTAACTGGCGCTGGCTAACGATTTTATTCACAATGGGGATAACTGGTTGTCTTGATACCCAGCTCTTCAACCCGCCGCAAATATTGACTGGCGGTATCAACAGCCAGACCCCTGACGAATATCCCGCCTACAGCAGTGACGGTCGCTATCTCGCCTTTGCTTCTGACCGCAATAATAATCGAGACATTTTCCTTTACGACTTGCAGCAACGCCGTCTCGTCGATCTTCCCAATATCAATCGTCGCGACTCCAGACAGGATCAACCCGCTTTGAATGCTGATGGTCGATTTATTGCTTATGTTTCTAGCGAACGAGGCAAGACGGATATCTTTGTCTACGACCGTCAAACTCAACGCTCCGAATTGCTCACTAGCAGCATCCGAGGCTCGGTACGCCATCCCACTATTTCCGGTGATGGTCGCTACGTCGCGTTTGAAACTAGCCAGCTAGGGCAATGGCATATTGCAACTGTAGAAAGAGGAACTTCAGCGACAAGTTCTGGCTCTTTACAAGAGTAGAAGATAAATGAAATGAGCGAGATACCGCATTGTTACGGTATGCGCTTCTTCTATAGAAAGAGCTTCGCTAAAAGCGATCGCTGCTAAATATGCTAGAACAGTCAAAAAAGCTTAAAAAGTTAACATAATGAGTACCAAAGTTCTGCGTATTGCCACTTCTGGCATCATCGCAGCCGCCGCTGCCATTGGTGCTAATGCAATCGACGCAATCGTTCCCTTTAACTGGCAACAGTCAAATATCGCTGTTGCCCAAGATGCTGAAGAACAAACAAATATTCAGGTTTATAGACGCGCTAGTCCAGGAGTGGTATCCATCCAGGCTGGTGACGGTAGCGGCAGCGGTAGCATCATTAGCCAAGACGGTCTAGTATTGACCAACGCTCACGTTGTGGCAAACGGTCGCCAAACTGTCACTGTTATTCTCTCAGATGGCAGAAAACTCCCAGCTGATATTATTGCTTTTGCTAACAACAGTCTAGATTTAGCTGTCCTTAAAATTCGCGGACAGAACAATTTGCCCACTGTTGCGATCGCTCCTCCAAACTCTGTACAAGTCGGTCAGCGGGCGTTTGCGATTGGGAATCCTTTTGGTCGATTTCAAGGAACCTTCACCGTTGGTATTGTTAGCCGGATTGACCAACAGCGCGGTTTAATCCAAACCGATGCAGCCATCAACCCAGGCAATTCCGGTGGTCCTCTTCTCAATAGCCAAGGAGAATTGATTGGCGTCAATACTGCTATTTTTACCAGCGGTCAGACTGCGGGAAACATTGGCATTGGATTTGCGATTTCTGTAGACAGAGTACAGCCGTTCTTGACCGCTGTGCGCCAAGGACGCGCCCCTACCACTGCTCAACGGCAACAACCCGCTTCTGGAAGACAACCGCCTCAGCCCATTGCTTTGAATGGTACGGTGATTAATGCCACTCTTAGCAGTGGTGATAATGTTCTCCGAGCGGATAATAGCTATTTTGACCTTTACACCTTTCAGGGGAGAGCCGGTCAGCAAGTCAGAATTGATATGGCGAGTCAGCAGATTGATTCCTACTTAATTCTGCTTGGCCCCAATGGCAATGAAGTTGCACAAGACGATGATAGGGGCGGTAGGGGAAACGCTAGCCTTGTGGCGACACTGCCTGCAAGTGGCACTTATCTAATCATTGCCAATTCCTCTGAGGGAAGACAAGTAGGTGCTTACCGTCTTCGAGCAATGGCGGCTGCCGGAGGCGATCGCTATCAAACTTCCCAAAGTCGTTTGCTGATGCGGCAAGCGGGTATTCTGGGTCGGGGTGCCAAGGTGCTTTCTGATGGCAGTTTGTTTCAGGAATATTCCTTTCAAGGTCGTGCCGGGCAGCCTCTGACGATCGCACTTGCCAGTCCTGATTTTGATACCTATCTGATTTTGGTCGATCAGAATGGCCGGAAGATTGCTGAGAATGATAACATCAGCCGCAGCAATCCCAATTCTCAGATGAGTGTGACTTTACCCCGAACAGGCGTTTATCGAGCGATCGCCACCGCCTCAAATCCGCGCGGTCGAGGTCGCTATCTCTTGACAATTCGTTAAGCACGAATCTGCACCGGCATCACTAAGTAAGTCATTTTTAGACCTCCAAGCGGTGTCAGAATCACCGGACTATTCCCTGTATTCATCTGCATTTGAATCTCGGAGGATTGTAGCGCCTTCAGTCCATCTCTGAGATAGGTGATGTTGAAGGCAATCTCTAGATCCTTTCCCGATATCTGTGCAGGTAGAGATTCACACCCGCTACCAACATCTTGTGCTTCCACTGATAAGGCAATCTGCTGGTTGGTACTATCTATCGTGAATTTGACAATATTATTTTTTTGGTCGGCTAGTACAGCAATTCGTTCTAATGCATTGAGCAACTGACGCCGATCGATTGTCACCTGCCGCTCAAATTGTTGCGGAATCAACTGACGATAGGCGGGATATTGACCTTCTAGGGTGCGGCTAGTCAAACGTTGATCGGCTAACTCAAATACGACCTGCCCTTGGTCCAGATGGAGAGCGATAGCTTCCGCTGACTGGCGCATTCCTAAAATTCGTTCCAGTTCTCGCAGTGCCCGTGCTGGAATTGTGACTTCTAACGGAGCTGTCTGACTAATCGTCTCAGAGGCTTCTTCATCCGTTTGACCTTGGTTAGTCGTTTCAACAACCGATAAACGATGACCATCTGTCGCGGCAAATTCAAGATACTCTGATTTGACTGTTAAATGGATGCCCGTGAGAACCTGCTTCGTTTCGTCTGGACTGGTGGCAAATAAGGAACCCCGCAAGCCATCAATTAATGCAGCGGCAGGCAATTGAGCAGCTTCGCCATTTTCTATTACTGGCAGTTCTGGAAATTCTTCTGCGGTCATACCCCGGACTTTATAACGCCCAGAGGCAGAAGTCAGTGTGGCAATAATCCCTTCACTTGTCCCTTCCTCCCCTTTATCCTCTAAAGTAATTTCTCCCTCTGCTAGACGGGAAACAATATCGTTTAACAGCTTAGCGGGTAAAGTGAGATAACCTTCCTCTTCCACTTGTGCGGGAAAGCTGGTCTGAATGCCAAGGCTGAGATCGAATGCCGTCAAACTGACGAGCTGAGTTTTTTTGTTAGCTTCCAGCTTGACATTTGCGAGGACAGGATGTGTCGGGCGCGATGGCACTGCTCGGCTGACGAGAGAAAGGTTGGTACTGAGATCGTTTTGGGTGCAAACCAGTTTCATAGATGTTCAACCTTGGAGTTGTTCAGCCAAACGACGCTCATAGCGCGGTACTTTTGGCACAGAAGGAGATCGTAGCACCCTTGTCCTCAGCAATCCAGATTACCCTGCTTACCTGCTTTAGGCAAAACTGCTGAAGCTGTGGAAAATGTGGAAAATGTTGTCAAATGAATTTCCCGTGAATGTTTTAGCAGCTCTAATGAATTGTGGGAACCTTGTGGAAAAGTGACTCTTTTTTCCACAAGGTATTTATACTTGTCATTGTTTTTCACTAATGACACAAAGTTTTTCACGGCTTTACCACAAGCTTTTCCACAGAAAACTAGGAGTTTTCCACAACCCTTCTGGAGGTGAATCATTCTTTATAAGTAGTTTCCAAAAACTTAAATCAACGGCTGCTGACTAGCTGTGAGAGGAGTATCAGGATTTATTTTGGCTTCTGCTAGCAAAATTGATGCGATCGCTAAGTTGGCGTAGCGTTCTAGCTACATCAGGATCGCTATCCTTTAATTGAGTAATTTTCTCGCAGCTATACATTACTGTGGTGTGATCTTTACCCCCAAATTCCTCACCAATCCTGGGTAAACTCAAATCTGTGTGCTGACGCATTAAATACATACCAATTTGTCGCGCCCAGCTAATTTCTCGACGGCGAGAATTACTTTTTAAATCTTCAATACGAAGATCAAAAGTTTCTGCGATCGCTATCATTACCGCTTCTGGAGAAACCGCTACTTTTTCCGCAGGTGGATTCAAAACTGGAGCAATATTTTCGACAGTCATCGACAAACCGGAAATTGAAATATAAGCCACAGCCCGAATTAAAGCGCCCTCCAATTCCCGAATATTTGAAGTATAGTTAGTCGCTATATATTCAATAACATCTCGCGGTAATCGCATATTTTCATATTCTGCCTTTTTTTGTAAAATTGCCATCCGTGTTTCTAAGTCTGGGCGCTGAATATCGGCAATTAATCCCATAGAAAAGCGGGAGCAAAGACGTTCTTGCAGGCGAGGAATCTGATTAGGAGGGCGGTCAGAAGCGATTACTACTTGCTTTCCAGCTTCATGTAAAGTATTAAAAGTATGAAAGAATTCTTCTTGAGTATATTCCTTTCCTTCTAAAAATTGAATATCATCCACCAACAGTACATCGGCAGCTCGATAATGTTCTCGAAACCGTTGCATACTATCTTTACGAATTGCTGCAATCAAGTCGTTTGTAAACTGCTCAGTAGAAACATAAAATATTTTTGAATCTGGGTGAATTTCCAAACGGTAATGCCCAATTGCTTGCATTAAGTGAGTTTTTCCTAGCCCAACACCCCCACACAAAAATAATGGATTAAACTCACGTCCTGGAGATTCTGCCACAGCTAAAGAAGCTGCATGAGCCATCCGATTATTAGAGCCGACAACAAAGCGTGAAAAAACGTATTTAGGATTTAATTCGGTCGGTCTGGGTCGCTGGTTAGGAGAAATTTCGGGGACACTGGTTTCTATAGGCAGCGACCAGGAAATTTCGGCATCATCAGCGCTAGAGATTTCATTTCCTTTGGCAACCGTGATGTGAATTTCCACCGGCTGTCCCAGAATATCTTGTACGACATCAGCAATTGTTTTGATGTAATATTTCTGCAACCAATTCCGGGCAAACGGGTTAGGCGTGCAAATCACCAAGCAGTTATTTTCCAGCTCTTGAGCGCTGGCAGTTTTGATCCACGTTTCAAAGGTAGGACGGCTCAGTTGTAGCTGTAGACGCTCTAGCACTTGGCTCCAGAGCTGTTCAAGAGAAATATCCACGCCTCACCTCTACGGCTTTGTGCAGAATAGTATTATCCATTCTTGTGAAGAGCGATCGCTCTTTTAAACCAGTCTCAACTATGGCTGAAATCCTGCCAATTACTCAACTGGGAAATCCCATCCTGCGCCAACCAGCTCAAATTATCGAAAATGTCCACTTTGGACAAATCCAAAAGCTGATTGATGACCTAATTACAACCGTTGCTCAAGCAAGCGGTGTTGGCATTGCAGCACCCCAGGTAGCTCAATCTTATCGCTTGTTCATCGTCGCATCTCGTCCGAATCCTCGGTATCCCACCGCTCCTGAGATGGAACCAACCGCCATAATAAATCCTCGCATCATTGCCCACTCTGATGAGGTGGTGAAAGGCTGGGAAGGGTGCCTCAGCATTCCAGGAATTCGAGGGTTGGTTCCCAGATATCAGGCGATTGATGTGGAATACACCAGTCGGGATGGTAAATTGCATCGTCAACAGTTCACAGATTTTGTCGCCCGAATTTTTCAACACGAATCCGATCACCTGGATGGCATCGTGTTTGTAGATCGTTTACAAAGCACGCAAGAGATGATGACCGAACAGGAATATCAGCAACGAATTGTTCAACAGCAGCACTGATATCCTAGATTGTTGACGATTGTTTGGTTTGACTAATTAGAAGCGTGAGCGATCGCTTCCACCCTACCTACATACGCTCTAGCACGGAAATGCCAAGTAGGGATAATCCTAACTTCAAAGTTCGCGCTGTTAGATTGCACAAAACCAACCGAGATGTCCGCACGGGTTCCTCAGCTTTAAGCACCTGACACTGGTCATAGAACTGATTAAACTTTTGGCTCAGTTCAAATAGATATTGACAAAGGCGATTGGGTAGTAAATCTTGCTCAACGTCACTGAGAACTTCGCTGAGTTGTAGTAGATGCTTTGCTAACACTAATTCGGTTTCTTCCTGCAACAGAATTTTGGCATTCATTCCCAACTGCTCAAAGTCAATATCGCCTTTGCGGCTAATTCCCTGTACTCGTACATAGGCATAAAGCAGGTAAGGTGCGGTATTGCCTTGGAGAGACAACATCTTGTCATAGCTAAAGACGTAGTTGCTAGTGCGGTTTTGGCTGAGGTCGGCGTACTTAACCGCACTCATGCCAATCACTTTAGCAACATGGGTGATGAACTCTTCTGTTTCCTCGCGACCTTCTTCTTTCAGTCTGGTTTCTAAATCAGCACGGGCACGCGCGATCGCTTCATCCAGCAAATCTCTTAACCGCACCGTTTCTCCGGAGCGAGTTTTCAGCTTCTTTCCATCTTCCCCCAGCACCAAACCAAAGGGGATATGTACCAACTCTAAATTATCTGGAATCCAGCCAGCCCGTTGCGCTACCTGAAACACTTGAGTAAAGTGATTGGCTTGTCCAGCATCCGTAACGTAGATAATCCGATCGGCTCGATCTTGTTCAATCCGGTAGCGTAAGGCTGCCAAATCAGTAGTGGCGTAGTTATAGCCTCCATCAGACTTTTGGACAATCATGGGCAAAGGTTCACCTTCTTTGTTGGTAAACCCTTCCAGAAATACGCATTTAGCCCCATTGTCTTCCACGAGCAAGCCCAACTGAGCGAGGTCTTCCACTACTCCGGCTAGCAAGGGGTTATAGAAAGATTCCCCTCGTTCTGTCAGATGGACATCAAGCCGATCGTAGATAATCTGGAACTCCTGCCGAGACTGTTCGCACAGCAGCTGCCATGCCCGGCGGGATTCTTCGTCACCCGCTTGTAACTTGACGACTTGTTGTCGGGCAGTTTCTTGAAACTTCTCATCCTCATCAAACCGCTGTTTTGCTTTGCGGTAGAAAGCCACTAAGTCGCCCAAATCTATCGCATTAGCAGTTGTCAAAGCTTCTGGACAAACTTCTCTCAAGTAGGCAATTAGCATTCCAAACTGGGTTCCCCAGTCGCCTACATGATTCAGGCGCAAAACATCGTGATTTTGAAATTCCAAAGTTCGGGCAATGCAATCTCCAATGATCGTTGAACGCAAGTGCCCAACGTGCATCTCTTTAGCAATATTAGGGCTAGAAAAATCCACCACTACCCGCTGGGGATGTTTTGCCTTGCTGGTACCCAATCGGGAGTCTGCCTGAATAGCACTTAGCTGCGCTTCCAAATATTCTGGTTTCAGGGTGAAATTGATAAAACCAGGACCCGCAATTTCTGGCGGACGACAGAAATCGGTGACATCTATATACTCAACGATTTTTTGGGCGATCGCTCGTGGCGGCTGACCCAACTTTTTAGTTAAGGACATTGCCCCATTGGACTGATAATCACCAAATTTGGGATTGCTAGCAGGCACTAGCATTGGGTCTACCCCAGCATAGTCACTGCCAAAAGCGGCAACTAAAGCCTGCTCGAATCTATTTTTAAGTTGTTCAAGGGTAGAGTTCATTGGGTTTTGCCGAAACTTTAGGAAGCGTACTTCTTTCCTTTATCGTACTAACGTCTATGTTCATACTCAAATCGAGCCATGTTGAGCGCGTAATCGGGGCGCTACTGGAGATGTAGTCTACGCCAGTTTCAGCCACAGCACGAATAGTTTCTAGAGTAACGTTGCCCGATGCTTCAATTTTGATCCGGTTATTGCTATGGCGAATTATCTGCACTGCCTGCCGCATCATCTCCAGCGGCATATTGTCCAGCATGATGATATCAGCACCGTGCTGTAAGGCTTCTTTCACTTGAGCCAGGGTTTCGGTTTCTACTTCTATAGTCAATGGATAGGGCATTTGGGAGCGGATACGAGCGATCGCCTTGCCAATCCCTCCAGCCACAGCAATGTGATTATCCTTAATCATCACAGCATCATCTAACCCCATTCGGTGGTTCATCGCTCCCCCCACCTGTGTCGCGTACTTTTCTAAAATTCTCAGCCCCGGAGTCGTTTTGCGAGTATCCACCAATTGAGCTGGCAAATCCGCAATTTGCTCAACATACTTACGGGTGAGTGTAGCAATCCCACTCAAACGCATAGCTAGGTTTAAAGCAACTCGTTCTCCGAGCAGCAGCGCCTCTAGCGAGCCATCAACGCGAGCAACCAACTGTCCTCGCTGGCACTGTTCCCCCTCAGCGACAACAGCAACAAAACTGACTCTATCGTTCAACAGTTGGAATATCCGACTAGCTATCGGCAATCCGGTAATGACTCCTGCCTCCTTAGCAGTCCACTCAGCTTGCCCCACACGTACCTTGTTGCCTAACAAACCTTGACTCGAGCGATCGCCGCGACCGACATCTTCCAACAACCAGGAGTGCAGGAGTGGGTCTAATACGATCGAGGGAGGTAGAACAGCCCTGGGACTCACCACTTCAGTTTTCCCCTAATTTTTCTAAAAGCTTGCCCAACCAACTTAGCCCAAAAGCTGCGCCCTTGGAGCTTTTGAGAGTTTTCCAAAAAAGTTTTTCAAAACAGTTGACAGAAACGGTTCGTGGTTGCTACATTAATAAAGCGGTCGGGAGAGCAAGCGAAAGTGAAGCGACACCGAAGCGCACCGAACCTAGAAAAAATAATAGTTTGAAAGCCAAGTAAACACAA